>CALWDR010000110.1 GCA_944376745.1 uncultured Lachnospiraceae bacterium | reverse complement strand
ATGAAGAAAAGGAAGGGGAGGCGCCAGGACAGAAACTGAATGTTATTTTTCTTCCGCTGGAATACATCATGAATTGGTGTTACGGAATCTGCCGTAATTATGGCCTTGCGATCATACTCTTTACATTGATCAGCAAGATCGTATTACTGCCGGTTTCCGTCTGGGTACAGAAGAATTCCATTAAAATGGTGAAAATACAGCCGGAAATTAACTTTATGAAGGCAAGGTATTTTGGCGATAAAGACACCATTGCGGAGGAGCAGTCCAGGCTGTTTAAACGGGAAAAATACAATCCCATGGCCTCCATCCTTCCGCTGGTGCTCCAGCTTGTACTGCTGATGGGCGTCATCGGCGTCATCAAAGCCGGAATTGGCGATCCAAAGATCGATATGGGATTTCTGGGGATCGATCTAAGCCTGGTGCCAAACGCCCAGGGCGGCTGGCTGATCTTATCTCCGGTAATAGCGGGTCTGTCCGCATGGCTGCTGTGCGTGGCCCAGAATGCCAGCAATGTTTTACAGTCGGAGCAGTCCAAATGGAACAAATACGGTACCATGCTGCTGTCGGTGGGGCTTTCCCTGTATCTGGGCTGGTTTGTGTCCGTGGGTGTGGCGCTCTATTGGGTCGCCAGCAACATGCTGGCCATTGTTCAGCTGTACCTGCTCAACTGGGCCATCAACCCCAAAAAGTATGTGGACTATGAACAGCTTGAGAAGAGTAAGAAGGAGCTTGCGGTTCTGGCGCAGATCGGGGAACGGCAGCGAAAGCTTTTCGGAGACGCGGACGCCAGGCGGGAGAGGGCGGATTACAAAAGGTTTTTCTCCATTGTGAACAAGCATCTGGTATTTTACTCCGAGAGCAGCGGCTTTTACAAATATTTTCAGGGGATCATCGAGTATCTGCTTCGTCACAGCAATGTGGTGATCCACTATATCACCAGCGATCCCAAGGATCAGGTCTTTGAACTTGGCAAAAAGGAGGAGCGGCTGAAACCTTATTATATCGGGGAGAAGAAGCTGATCACTCTGATGATGAAGCTGGAGGCAGATATTGTGGTGATGACCATGCCGGATCTTGACAATTATCATATCAAGAGAAGCTACCTGCGCAAGGATATCCAGTATATCTATATTCCCCACGGCATGGACAGCCTGAATCTCACCATGCGCACAGGGTCCATGGACCATTTTGACACGATCTTCTGCACCGGCAAGCACCAGAAGCAGGAGATCCAGCAGACGGAGCTTGTTTACAACCTGCCGAAGAAGCGCCTGGTGGAGTGGGGATACTCGCTTCTGGATTCCATGCGGGAGGATTACGCCAGGATGGAAGCCGAAAGGCAGCTCTGCGCCCAGCCGGAGGAAGCACAATCCAAGGGGCAGTCCTGCGCCCGGCCGGAGGAAGGAGCGTCCAAGGGGCAGTCCTGTGCCCGGCCGGAGGAGAAGCCTTCGCGGAAATCTATTTTGATCGCCCCGTCCTGGCAGAAGGACAATATTGTGGACGGCTGTCTGGAGGAGCTTCTGGAGGCTCTGAAAAATGAAGCTTATAAGATCACGGTCCGGCCCCATCCCCAGCATGTGCGCCATCAGCCGGAGAAGATGGAGCAGCTGAGGGCACGGTTCGCCGCAAATGAAAATATCGAGATCCAGACAGATTTTTCCTCCAACCGCACGGTGTTTGAAGCGGATATGATGATCACGGACTGGTCCGGCATTGCCTATGAATATGCCTATACCACCTGCAAACCCGTGCTTTTCATCGATACGCCCATGAAGATCATGAACCCGGAATATGAGAAGATCGGCGTGGAGCCCATCAACATCTGGATGCGGGAGGAGATTGGCCGGGTGGTGAAGCCGGAGGAGATCGGAAGCGCCGCCAGGGTCATAGCAGAAATGCTTGCCCAGGCGGAGACCTACCATGACAGGATCGACTCCTTTGTCCGGGAATACGTTTATCATCTGGGAGACAGCTCCCGGGTAGGGGCGAAATATATTTTCGACGAGCTTACAAGGATCATTGAGGCGCGAAGGGAGGAAAAGCTGTGAAGAAGAAGCTGTTGGCGCTGGGGGGAATCGTATACTTTGGCTTTTGTTTCATGCTGCTGTTTGGGGTAAATGTCCAGGCCTATATCGACCCTTCCGTCATCACTTACATGATCCAGGCGGTGGCCGGTATCGCCATCGCGGTGGGGGCTGCCGTGGGCATTTATTGGAGAAGGGCGAAAAAGCGGTTTCATAAGAGGTTCGGGATGGATGAAAACAGGAACAAAGAAGTGGAGTCCGATGAGATCTTCTGGAAGGACTGAGAGGAGTATGGCCCAGCCCCAAAAGGAAGCGCGGGGCGCAAAAGGCAGCGGCGCCCGTTTTCCAGCCGCGGTCAGGGATTGGGGAAAGCCGCTGGCTGTCCTGCTTGCCCTTGCCGCCCTGGCCTGGTATGTTTCGGCTTTCTGGTTTCAGCTGGCGCTGATCCAGGGGGAGTCCATGGAGCCCGCCTACCGCAGCGGGCAGTTGGTGGTTCTGGATAAACACCGGAAGGATTTTCGGGCGGGGGATGTGATCGCTTTTCGCTGTCAGGAGGCGGACGGTATCCTGATCAAGCGGATCGCGGCCCTTCCCGGCGATACTCTTTGGATCCTGGAAGGAACCCTTTACCGGAATGGGGAGCCGGATACGGATTTTTTTCAGGCGGGCAGTATCGAGGATGCGGGGATGGCGGCGGAGCCGGTGACTCTTTCAGAGGAGGAATTTTTTGTGCTGGGGGATAATCTAAAGGACAGCAGGGACAGCCGCTTCCGGGAGATCGGCGCTGTAAACCGGGAAGATATCGTGGGAAAGGTGATCCGGTGGAGATAGCCGGATGTGTATGACGGGCGGTTTTGCACCGGAGAACAGGCTATGGGAAATAACTGTGGAAGGAGAGTAAGCGCTGGCTTACGAAGAGAAAAATGAAGCGAGAGGAAATAAAGCAGGAGGAAATGAAGCTGTTTACAGTGGGGCCGGCTCAGATGTACCCACATACCCTAAAGGTGCGGGGCAGGATGGTGCCCTACTTCCGGACGCCGGAGTTTTCGGAGCTTATGCTGGAAAATGCGGAGTTGATGAAAAAGCTGGTGGACGCGGAGGAGAGCGCGGAGGTGATGTTTCTGACCGCCTCCGGCAGCGGCGCCATGGAAGCGGCTGTGATGAACTGCTTTGATGAGAGGGACAAGCTGCTGGTGATCTCGGGAGGAACCTTTGGAGAAAGGTTTGAAAAAATCTGTGAGATCCACGGGATTCCCTTCCGCGCCCTGAAGCTGGGGCCGGACGAGACGCTGACGGCGCGGCATTTTGAAGCATATGAGGATCAGGGGTTTACCGGACTATTGGTGAATCTCCATGAAACCTATACCGGCCAGCTCTATGACATCAGCCTCATTCATGCCTTCTGTGAGCGAAATCAGCTGTATCTGGTGGTGGACGCCATCAGCACCTTTCTCTGTGACGAGTATCACATGAAAAAATATGGGATCGACGCAACCATTGTCAGCTCTCAGAAGGGCCTGTGCCTGGCTCCCGGATTGTCCATGGTGGTTTTAAGTGAGCGGATGATACGGGAAAAGGTGTCAAACAGCCATGTGAGATCCTTATATTTTGATTTTAAGGATTATCTGTCAAATATAAAAAGAGGGCAGACGCCCTTTACCCCGGCGGTAGGCGTCTGCTTTGAACTGAACGACATGCTGCGGCATATTGACAGCCAGGGCGTTGACAGCCGTGTCAGGGAGGTGAAGGAGCGCTGCGACTATTTCAGAGGGAAAATAGCCGGGCTACCCATTCATTTGCCCTCCTATCCGCTGTCCAACGCCATCAGTCCCATTCGCTTCGAGAAGGATATCGCCATGGAATTTTTCCGCTATCTGAAGGACGAGAAGCACATGATGGTGAATCCCGTGGGCGGCGAGCTGGGAAAATGCAGTATCCGGGTGGCCCACATCGGGGATTTGAGACTTGAGGATTATGACATGCTCCTTGCGGAGATCAAACACTTTTTTGGAATGTAAGGGGGACAGGCTATGGGCGTGAACAGGGATGAGCTGATGGCGTTTTTAAAGGAGAGCCATCCGGGGGCGGAAGGTATTTTTATGGACCCAAAGGAGCTGGTATTTGAAGAAAATGTGAAGATGAACTGTTTTTACTGCGGGAGATACGGCCGCAACTGGCGCTGTCCGCCGAATCTGCCGGATATCGACTATCAAAAGATGGTTGGGGAGTACGAGGGCGGCCTGTTCGTGGTACTGCGCTGTGACATTGGGGAGGAGACCGACTTTGGCGATATTCGGACGGAATCCAGCGTTGCGCTGCACAAGCTGCTGCTTTCCCTGGAGAAATGGATGTGGAATCACAACCGCCCCACGGCGTTATCCTTGATCGGCGGCTCCTGCAAGCTGTGCAAGGGCGGCTGCGGCAAGGAGCGGTGCAACAATCCCTACATGTCCAGGAGTCCCCTGGAGGCCATCGGCGTTCATGTGATAAAAAGCGCACGGAAATACGGGATCGATCTGGATTTTCCCACAGATGCAAAACTGACAAGGATTGGTTTACTGCTATGGCAGGAAGAGGAGGAAGAAGCATGAGATACATTTTTTTAGTAGCGGGAAAGGGAACAAGACTGCAGCCCCTGACCTTGAAGCATCCCAAATCCATGTTCAAGCTGGACAAGGACACCACGCTGATCCAGCGGATGGTGGGGCTGATCCGGAAGCTGGATGCGGAGGCGGATATCGTCGTAGTCACAGGCCATATGCACCGGAGCATTGAGAGCGAGCTGTCTGGAGTCCGGTTTGTCTACAATCCCTTCTACGAGGTGACAAACTCGATCGCGTCCCTGTGGTTTGCCAGAGATTACCTTCTGACGGACAATGTGGTGCTCATCGACGGGGATATCGTTATGTCGGAAAGCCTGATGCGGGACATTGTGTGTAAGCCGGTGGACCGGCCCATGGTTCTTCTGGACAGCTCCATCAAAACTGATGGGGACTACAACGTTCAGATCTCCGGAAACAGGGTCCTGGTCATGAGCAAGGAGCTGGACGCTTATCACGGAGAATACGCGGGGATCACCAAGCTGGACCGGGCCAGCGCGCTGCTGATGAAGGAAGAGATGGAGAACATGGTGGAGGAGGGCAGCTACGACCAATGGTACGAGGATGTGCTGGTGCAGCTTATTTTTAAGGATGACTTCCAGCTGTATTATAAGGATATCTGCGACTATGACTGGACAGAGGTGGACTGCGTCAGCGATCTGGTGCATGCGAAGAATATCCATATGAAGGAGAAGTAGAGACTTAAGCAACAAAACAACAGGAGGCTGTATCATGGACTTTCAAACATTCATGCAATCCGTAGAACAAAACCTCGCCCAGCTAAAATCCGAGGAGGCACTGCGGGCCTGGATCAAAAATTACGCCAGAAGCCTGCCGGAGGAAGAACGGGAAGCTTTTCTGGAGCAGTTGAAAAACCGGGAACCCCGCAGCCATAAAAAGATGCTCCGGGAAATCCTCCAATGGTGTGAAAAAGTGAACGACGCGGAGGATTATACCCTGTCCTGTCACGAGTACGAGGATTATGAATCCGGCTATTGGGACAGCGACTGGATTACGGAATACAGTGACCCGGAAGGTATCGGCCCTGCATTGAAGCGCTATTATGAGGAGGCGGAGCAGGCCGTTTACGACGGGGATTTTGTCTCGGCAAGCCAGATGTACTGGAATTTGGGCGGCCTGACGGTTATGGCAGACAGCGTGGACGGCGGTGACTGCGTGGAGCTTACCGTGGAAGACATGGTCTCGGAGGGATTGGTTTCCCTGAATCTTAAGAAAATCGCCGGCCTGACGCTGTATGCCGCCTACCGGGCCAATGAATTGCCAAAGCGGGTATCGAAGCTGTATCAATATTTTTCACGGAGCATGTTTCAGGAGATTTCCCTGGAGGATATGATAACGGCAGGGCCGGAACCTCTTGAGGAAATGCAGTCCTTTCTGGACGCCTGGATCGCCTGTCTGCGGGAGAAGGAGGACCGATATACGCCAAGGCTTCTGATCGAGGCCGTCAAGCTGCGAAGCGGAGACGAGGGGCTTCTGGAGGAGGCGAAGCGGACGGCTAACCGCCATCCCCAGCTTTATGTCCAGGTGCTGGAAAAGTTTTTCCAAAATGAGGATTGGGACAGGCTGAAAGAGGAAGGAATGGAGGCCCTGCGCCGGATGGACCGCTCCATGGAGATCCGGGAGAGGGCTGCCCGGCTGGCGGCAGCCGGAGCCATACATACGGGGGATGAGGCGTCTGCCAGGGAGGCTGTGACGGAAGCATTTTATTCCAAAGCGACGGCGGCCAATTATTTGCGGATTCTCACCTGCCAGGGACAAGTTCTTCGTAATCCTGCGGACGCAGCTGAGCGGGATATCCTTCGGGACGCTGTGGACGCAGCCGAGCGGGATATTCTCCGGGACGCTGTGGACGCAGCCGAGCGGAATATTCTTCGGGACGCTGTGGATGCAGCCGAAACGGAAAAAATCCTGGAGCAGGCCGGGCGGTTACAGGAGGAGTGGAAGCAGGCAAAGGCTGCCAAACAGACCGAACGCTATTATTGGCAGGAGCATAAGGTGACGGACGCCTACATACAGAACGAGAGTGATCGGATGGGAATCAGTTTCCTCAACGGGGATTATGCGAAAATTTGGGAGGAATGCCGGAAAACGAAGGATGCTCTTGGCTGGAGCGGCAAATTTATCAATGAGGGCGTTCCGATGCTGCTTCTTCTGCTGCAGGCGGGAGAGATCACCGGAAAAGCGATGAGGGCCATGCTTTCACAGGTGGAGCGTTATCTTGCATATCAGGCGGAGTACGGAGAGCCGGATTTTGCAGAACGATTTCAGTTATGGCGGAGCAGGATCACGATACCGGTTTCTGAGAAAAAGGAGATCCTTTCGTACCTGGCTGAGGTGATCGACAACCGGGTGCAGGCGATCGTGGGCGGGTACCACCGGGGAAGCTATTTTAAGGCGGCGATGCTGGGGGCGGCCCTGGGCGAGGTGGAACAATCTCTGGGCAGAGTAAATGGCAAAGTGGAGCGTGTGGAGAAGTATCTCAGGCAGTTCCCGCGGCACAGTGCGTTTAAGAAGGAGATGATGGGTTACTGGTAGATACCATGCTTTTCCCCATTGACAAAAAACGACATAATTTTTATAATAAAACTAGTTTATAAAAGCTTTCTAAACTTCACAAAAATCCAAAGAATGGAGGAGTAATTATGGCAAGATTTTGTACCCAATGCGGCAGAAGATTAGAGGATGGAGAAGTGTGCACCTGCGGCGCGGCAGCAGCGGGAAATCCGGCACAGGCAGCTTCCCAGCAGGCGCCCCAGTATCAGTCCGCGCCCCAGAGCCAGCCGAATCAGCAGGCGCCCCAGTATCAGTCCGCGCCTCAGACAGCTCAGTATCAGTCCGCGCCTCAGCAGCCCCAGGGCCAGTCCAGTCAGCAGGCGCCTCAGTATCAATCCGCGCCCCAGAGCCAGCCGAATCAGCAGGCGGCTCAATATCAGTCCGCACCCCAGCAGACTGTCCAGAGTTCGTCTTCACCGCAATATCAGCAGGCGCCCCAATATCAGTCCGCGCCCCAGCAGACACAGGGGCAATTCTATCAACAGGCGCCCCAGGGCCAGCCGAATCCGCAGGCCGCTCAGAATCAGCAGTACCAGCAGGCCGCTCAGGATCAGCAGTATCAGCAGACATCCCAGAATCAGCAGTACCAGCAGGCCGCTCAGAATCAGCAGTATCAGCAGGGACCGCAGGGCCAGACCCAGCAGGCGGAATGGTTCAATGAGACAAAGGATACCGTGGTGTCCGGCACAAAGAGCATGTTTGCCGAGATTGTTCCTATTTTAAAGGCACCTGTGACCCGTATTCGGGAGCTGGTATCCGAAGAGAACCATGTTGTGGGCATCGGATTTATTTCAGCCAAGACGATTGCCGCCATCTTAGTTTATTTGATCGGTATCATCAGCATGTTTGCGAGACCTTTTTATCGGTCCTTGGTTGTGCCCTACATCCCTGTATTTTTCATGGGGATTTTGATCACCGGCGGAGCGGATTTCCTGGAAGCATTTCTGTTGAAGCTGTTTTCCGGTCTGTTTAAAGGAAAGACTACCTTTAAATCCATGCTGGCTCTCGTGGGCGGGCGCGCCTTATATCAGGTTCCCATCCTTCTGGTCTGCGGACTGATCATGATCGGCTCCAGATCCTTTGGGGAAACGCTGCTTCTGATCCTCTGCGTATTTACCTTCGGTTTGGAGTACGCCAGCTATCAGGGTTCCGTGGAAATGGAGGAAAATAAAAAATTATATGCCTTTGCCAGTGCGAAAGCATGTACATTGGTAGCCATTTTTATTGTGAACTGGATATTCATGTTGTTTGTGAATATCATTGCCAATACAATGAGCGGATTGAACAGCATATTCTAAGAAAGAAGATGTATCTATGAAAAATGGACAGACCAGGAAAAAGACAGGCTTTGGCTTGAAGCTGACGGCCATTTTGCTTGGTGTTGTGGATGTACTTCTGATCGGGACGCTGGCGTTCTGTTTTTTCATGAAGCCAGAGCAGGGAGAGGCTATGGAGGCTCAGCTGCCGGAGGATTTTGCGGAAAATGCCGAAACCTATTGGGATTTGGATGAAACGATGGAAATTTCCTCGGAGGCTTCGGTAAATTACGAGGCGGATCTGCCTGAGCCGCAGGCGCCGACCACGGACCCGGCAGCCGGGGACAGCAGTCTCTATGAGGGCTTCCTATTTCCGGACAGCAATACGGTGGAGCTGACGGACGAAATGCTGCGGGAGAAGATCACAGATCAGGCCGCCTGCCAGAGGGCGATCAACGAGATTTACGCCCGCTATGGCTACCTGTTTACCAAACAGGAGAATCTCGATTACTTCAATACCTATGCGTGGTATGCCGATATGGAGAAAATCGAAGATATGGAAACCGTCAACGGCCTGTTTTCGGAAATTGAGCAGACCAATGTAGAAAAACTCCAGGCTTTTCAGGATGCTGAAGGCTGGACGCAGGAAGGGTAGGTGTGTCAGATGTTTTGTCCTGAGTGTGGAACAAGAAATGAGGATGGCGCAAAATTCTGCGAGGCATGCGGCACATCCCTGATGGAATATCAGACTTCGCCGGAGCCGCAATTTGGTTCAATGTCCCAGTCGACTTCGCCGGAGCTGCAATTTGGTTCAATGCCCCAGCAGGCCCCGGCAGCCCAGCCGCAGTATCAGCAGACTTCGTCGGAGTCGCAAGTGTCACAGCCGGCTTCGGGCCCGGAGCCGCAATTCAGTTCAACGCCCCAGCAGGCCCCGCCTGAGCCGCAGTACCAGCAAGTTGCCCCGCCGCCACAGCCGCAGTACCAGCAGGCCACGGCAGCCCAGCCACAGTATCAGCAGGCCACGGCAGCCCAGCCGCAGTATCAGCAGACCCCGCCGGTACAGCCGCAGTATCAGTCCGGTCCGCAGCCGCAGTATCAGCAGGCCGTACCGCCTCAGCAGTCCAGGCCGCAGCAGCCCAGACCCAAACAGCCCCGGACGCCCAAAAAGAAAATTTCCATAGCGGCGCTTCTGGCGGTGATCTTCGAGAGCGTTTTGGCTTTGGGACTGGTGATAGGCATCTTTTTCGTGCTGAACAGTAAATTTTCACCGGAGTCGGTGGCCTTAAATTACTGGAAGGCTGTCACGGCGCACCAGTGGGGCGAGGCCTACGATTACTGCGAGTTCCCGGACAGTGAATTTTTGACGAAGCAGATGTATGTGAACGTCAATTCCGCCAGGGACGAAGAACCCATCCTCCAGTACAAATCCGTCCGCGCAGAGAAGGAGGGAGACTGGGGAGAGCAGTTTCTGGGACTTGACTCGGACTCCGATTCCAGCACCTATGTGATCACCTATATGATCAAGGGAAGCTCCTACGAGGAGACGGAATATCTCACGTTGTCCAAAACCGGCAGGAAGCAGTTCCTGTTCTGGGACGAGTGGAAGGTGACCTCCTCCGACAGTTGGTGTCAGAATGTTTCTTTTGAAATTCCCAAAGGGGCCGTGATGAGGCTCAATGGAATGGAGGTGCCGGAGGATGCCGCCGTGGAGGACGAGTATGCCCGGTACGTTACGATCCCCTACCTCTTTGCAGGTTCCTATCAGATGGAGGTGGAGGCGGAGGGCATGGAGCCTTACCGTACCGTGACTTACGTGGACTCCTATGGAGTTCAGAACAACTACGTGGAGCTGCGCCCCTCCCAGGAGACCATAGAGGCTGTGGCCGGACAGGCCGCGGAGGACCTGAAGAAAATCATGGACAGCGCCCTGGCCGGGGAAGGGTTTGACGCCGTGGCAGACTGTTTCACAGAGGAAGCCCAAAATGGCGGCGACGTGATGGAGGAGTATGAGGAGCTTTACCGGATTACAGGCGACGGCGTGGAGGAAGGCATCGTCACCCTGACCATGGATTCCATGGTGACCACTCTGGACGCCTATCCTTCTCAGACAACCATGTATTTCAAACTCCAGGCCCATGTGAAGGAGACGTATCTTCAGTTTTGGACCGAGGAGCTGGGAGAGTATGAGGACACGGAGAACTTTTACTTTACCTATGTGAAGGAAGGAGACGCCTGGAAGCTGGCGGAAATGCCGGTGTCACGGTATGACTTCTATTATTAATGAGGACCGCTCCCCACAGGGACGCCCCATAAGAATATAAAAAACGGCTGCTGCCGCCCGGAAATTTGAGATTTTCGTTTCCGGGCGGCAGTTTTGTGATTTGCAGGAAATGCAGGTAGCAGCGACAATGCTGGCATATATAGGACTGAAAGTTAATGAATAAAGTGATTGCGAAAATTGGTGGTTTCCCGTATAATATAGAAGAGGAATACTACAATTAGGTATGAGCCATACTATAGAAGGAGGTGTTAGATATGGCAACTTCAAGTATTACGAAAAACTTTGTCGTTTCTGGTGAAAAGCAGGTAGAGATGTTTGCTAATGCCATTGAAGAATCATATCAGGAGTCTCTTACAAGACCCAAAAACACTGCTTCGTTTAGGTATAGGGAACTTCGGGATCCTGTAGAAATACAAAAATTGATGGAGAAGTGGAAAAAAGCACATGATAGATGATTTTTTAATATTGAACATTAGAGAATATCTGAGACAGGGTGAAGATGGGGAAAATATGCTTAGGCAGGTTTTCTCCACTTTTTCATGTGAAAAGAACGCAGATGTAGAAAGATTTTTACTTCAGCGGTCGATTGAGTTCACAAAGAAGAATCAGTCTGTTACATATATTGTTATCACACCGGAACAAGGTCAGATTGTAGGATATTTCACCATAACAATTAAGTCGATTACTGTTAATGCTGACAGCTTCAGCAATACAGTAAAAAAGAAAATTGCCAGAGTAAGTGAGCAAGATGCGGAGAATGGAAATTATTCATTATCGGCATATTTGATTGCGCAATTAGGGAAGAATTATAAGAACGGAGCTAATCGTGTAATAACGGGGGAACAATTGCTTGGACTGGCAATCGAAAAAGTGAAAGAATTACAATATATGGCAGGAGGAATGGTTATTTTCCTTGAAGCTGAAAATGAAGAAAAGCTACTGCAATTTTATGAGACAGAGAATGGTTTCAAAAGATTTGATGTAAAAGAAGTAAAATCAGATGCTGAAAATGTACATACGCTAATACAGTTATTAAAGGTTTTGTGATTATAAAATACCGGAAAAATAGTGCAGAGGAGGGCGGCCCGGTTCAAGAAGAAGCCCCCCCGGACATTTGGAATACAGAGGAGTTTTATGAGCAATATCAATCGGAGCAATCTGCAAAAATTAAGGAGCCTTGCCAGGCGTTATGCCCCCAGGGATCTGTATGATAAAATAAGAGAGAAATTGGCGGCACCCTGTCAGGATTACCCTCAGATCTGGCAATCATTTCAGCCCGGGGAGGAGGAGCTTCAAAGGCAGCGGGAAGCGCGTTTTTCCTATGCGCCCCTTATGAGTATCGTGGTGCCGGCCTATGAGACGGATGAGCTTTTCCTGCGTCAGATGATCGACTCCGTCATCGCCCAAACCTATCCCAACTGGGAGCTCTGCGTCGCGGACGGAAGCCCCGGCGATCAGGTGGGACAGACGATTGCCCGGCATTATGCCGGGGAGCCCCGGGTGAAATATAAAAAATTGGAGCGCAACGAGGGCATTTCCGGGAACACCAACCAGGGCTTTGCCATGGCAGAGGGGGAGTATATCGGACTTTTGGACCATGATGATCTGCTGGCGCCCTCGGCCCTCTATGAGATGGTAAAAAGGATCTGTGACACCGGCGCGGACATGCTCTATTCCGACGAGGACAAGGTCTCCGCCGATCTTAAGCAGCACATGGAACCCCACTTCAAGCTGGATTTTAACCGGGAGCTTCTGCTGGGAAATAATTATATCTGCCATTTCCTGGTGGTATCCCGTGGGGTGCTGGAGGCGGCGGGAGGCCTTGACGGGAATTACAACGGGGCTCAGGATTTTGATTTCGCCCTGCGGTGCAGCGAGACCGCAAAGCGGATCGAGCATATCCCGAAAATTTTATATCACTGGCGCATGCACTCCGGCTCCACTGCCGGAAATACGGACAGCAAGCCCTATGCCTACGAGGCTGGAAAGCGGGCGGTGGAGGCGGCCCTTGCCCGAAATGGACAAAGAGGAACTGTCGCCATGACCCAGGAGCTGGGATTTTACCGGACGGTCTATGAGCTTCCACAGGGCGTAACCCTGGGTGTCTGCTGCTGGCAGGAGACGCCTTCCGGCTCCAGAGGGAAGAAAACAGCGAGGGCTTTGGCTCCCTGCGCGCAGGAAGCTCGAATTTGCCGAACGGTTGAAAAATGGAAACGCAGGATCACCCAGGAGCTTTCCGGCAGTCAGGTAAAAATTCTCTGGGATTACGATGTGCTGAACGCATCATCGAAAGTCGATTTCGTGCTTTTTCTGAACGCGTCCGCAAAATCCTTCCTTCCGGGAAGCATCCGACGGCTTTTGGGAAGCTGTGCCCGCCCGGGGATAGGCCTGGCGGGGAGCAAAGTCATTGCCGGCGGGCGGGTACTCCAGTGCGGTTTCTGGAACCGCCGGCTCGCCGGCTCTTATTGGGAAGGCAGGGGGCGAGAGCCGGCTTGCGCTGTCTCAGAAAATGGGAATCACCAACCCGCCGGCTCTTATTGGGAAGGCAGGGGGCGAGAACTCGCCAGTGATGGCCTGGAAGCCGGGAACCACCGGCCCGCCGGCTCGGATCAGAAAGACCGGGCACGCTGGAGCCCCAGATTTCAGGATCTTCCCCGCCGCTTCAAGGGCTATTTCCGCCGGGCCTATCTCCCGGTGGAGGTGGACGCTGTCAGCCCGGACCTGGCTGTTTTAAGCAGGGAGGCCCTTAAGAAGACGGGGATGCTTTCGGGTGGAGACGGCAGGAATACGGCGGCCCGCCAGCATCCCGGGGCGTGCAGCCTTCCCGCTGGAGCGGAACTGGCAGGCTTCTGGCTGGATGTGTGCGGCAGTCTCTGGGAGTCCGGTTGTAAAATCATCGTGGACCCGGCGTCTGAGACAGTGCTGTAAAATGATCGTGGACCCGGCGTCTGAGACAGTGCTATAAAATGATCGTGGACCCGGCCATTGAGACAGTGCTATAGAATTATCGTGGACCCGACGGCTGAGACAGCGCTATAAAATGATCGCGGCCCCAGCGTCTGAGACGCGTTATAGTCCTGCGGCCCCGCAGCCCGAGACGGTTTATCAAATGTTTGCGGCCCGCGGCCCGGGACGGTGCCAAGTTACTTTTCAGGGAGGGTGAGGAAATTGTCAAAATTTCCAGCCTTTGTCAGGGAGTCCTCCCGACAAAAACTGATATTCCTTGAATATTTCCCACCCCCTGAAAAACAACCGGTGCTGGTTTCTGTTCATGGGGTGGGGAAATAGACAAACTTTCTTGCTTTTGCCTGGAACGTAGCCCTGGATGGCGTATTTGTTATAAGCAGACCATTGAAAGACGCCGGCACTTGGCGAACCGACCGCTTGCGGGCGGCGAGCTTAGTACCGCTGCGTCTTGATCTGAGCGAGAGCGTGTCTGCGTTAACAAATACGCCATCCAGGGCGACCTCCCGACAAAAACTGTTAGAATATTTCCCCACCTTCCTGAAAAACAACCGATGCTGTGCCACGATCAGACTCGCCCGCACAGTTTATATTGCCAATTCCTCCATATAATGATAAAATAAGGGAATAATGTTAAGGGCAGAGGACTGCAGCGCCCATGACGCCGGGGCGTGCGCCCGGCGATGAGGCGTGGAAGGCGCAGCCTTTTGCCCTGGGTATCCCTTCAATGACAACAAAGAAAGCGGACGTGAAACCTATGATGAAAATATTTATATGTCCCAACTGCGGGCGGCTGACCGCCGTCTCCAGGAAAAAGGAGGTCAACTGCTTCAAATGCGGCGGAAGTCCCATGGAGCGGGCGAAGCTTACCTTCGAGGCCTACACGGAAATGGATGACAGACAGAGAAAAGATTATTCGGACAGCTGGCTTTACATCCGCGCTTCGGGAAAGAGAAAAAGACATGATACATTTTAACGAACCACCCTTTACGGGAAAAGAATTTGAATATATGCGGCAGACCGTGGAGGCAGCCCACATCTGCGGGGACGGCATGTTTACCAAGAAATGCCACGCCTGGCTGGAGGAGCGGATGCGCTCCCCCAAGGTGCTTCTGACCACCTCCTGCACCCATGCCCTGGAGATGGCGGCCATTCTTCTTGACATCGGCCCGGGGGATGAGGTCATCATGCCCTCCTACACCTTCGCCTCCACCGCCGACGCCTTTGTGCTGCGGGGAGCCAGGATCGTGTTTGTGGACATCCGCCCGGATACCATGAATATCGACGAGAACCTCATCGAGGAGGCCATTACGGACAGGACCAGAGCCATCTGCGTCATGCACTACGCGGGAGTGGCCTGTGAGATGGACACCATCATGGACATTGCCGCGAGGCACCGCCTGCCTGTGGTGGAGGACGCGGCCCAGGCCGTCATGAGCAGCTACAAGGGCAGGCCCCTGGGCAGTATCGGGGACTACGGCTGTTATTCCTTCCATGAGACCAAGAACTACTCCATGGGAGAGGGCGGGGCGATCCTGATCCGGGACATTAAGAACCGGGACCGGGCGGAGCTGATCCGGGAGAAAGGCACTGACCGCAGCAAATTCTGGCGGGGCGAGGTGGACAAGTATACCTGGGTGGATTTTGGTTCCTCCTACCTGCCCAGCGATATGAATGCCGCCTATCTCTGGGCCCAGCTGGAGCTGGCGGATGAGATCAATGACAGGCGGCTGGGCCTGTGGGACCGGTACCGCCGGGAGCTGACAACGCTGGCGGAGCGGGGGAAGATCGGGCTTCCCCATGTGCCGGAGGGCTGCGTCCACAACGCCCATATGTTTTACATCAAGACCGATGACATCGAACAGCGCAGCCGCCTGATCTCCTATCTGAAGGAGCGGGGCGTGGGAGCGGTGTTCCACTATATCCCCCTGCACACCGTGGCCGCTGGCAGGAAATACGGCATATTCCACGGGCAGGACAGGTATACTACCAGGGAGAGCGAGCGGCTTTTGCGGCTGCCATTACACAACAACCTCACCGGGGACGACGTGTCCTATGTGTGCCGCAGGCTGAAAGAATTTTATGGATAGAGGAAAAGCATGAAGAAATTGTCCTTTGTCATTCCCTGCTATAATTCGGAGCGGACCATCGCTCATGTGGTGGCGGAGATTGACTCTGTTTTTTTGGAAAATGAGAAATACGACTACGAGATCATACTGGTGAACGACGCCTCCCCCAGGGACAATACCCTGGGCGAGATCCGGCGGCTGGCAAGGGAGAATCCCCGGGTGACGGCGGTGAACCTGTCTAAGAATTTCGGGCAGGACAGCGCCCTGATGGCCGGGTATTCCGTGGCCGCGGGAGAGTATATCGTCTCCCTGGACGACGACGGCCAGAATCCGGCGGCGGAGTCCTTAAAGCTTCTGGCCAAGCTGGAGGAGGGCTGGGACGTGGTGTTCGGAAGATACGAGCACAAGAAGCACAGCAAGATCAAGAATCTGGGGAGCCGGATCAACGACTGGATGGCCTGTATCCTGCTGGACAAGCCCAGGCACCTTCGGCTGTGCAGCTATTTTGCCATGGACCGCTTTGTGGTGGATGAGATGCAGAAGGACCGGAATTCCTTCCCCTATATCTGGGGGCTGATCCTAAGGACCACCGAGCGGATCACCAACGTCTATATCGACCACCGTCCTCGGGAGGAGGGAAAGTCTAATTTCACCCTGTTGAAATGCTTCAAGGTGTGGATGAACGGATTTATCGCCTTTTCCGTAAAGCCCCTGCGGTTCTCGGCGGTCATCGGGACGCTGATCGCCTGCGGCGGCTTCCTGTACGGCATTTATGTGGTGTTAAAGCAGATCCTCTACGGCGAGCCTGTGGAGGGCTGGAGCTCCATCATGACGGCCATCCTCCTCTTGGGCGGCATCATCCTCATCATGCTGGGGCTGCTGGGAGAATACATCGGGCGCATGAACATCAATCTCAACAACACGCCCCAGTACATCATAAGAAATGTGTACACCGGAGAGGCGAGCAAAGGAGAGACGGACCATGGCGGAAGTGACAGTGGTCATTCCCAATTATAACGGAATGGCGTATTTAGAGACCTGCCTCGACGCCCTGCTTGTCCAGACCCAGCCGGAGCTGCGCCTTCTGGTGGTGGATAACGGTTCCGCGGACGGCAGCCTTGCGCTCTTAAGGGAGCGGTACAGCCAGGTGGAGGTGCTTGCTCTGGACAAAAATTACGGTTTCTGCGGCGCGGTGAACCGGGGCATCCGGGCGGCCAAAACGCCCTATGTGATCCTTTTGAACAACGATACCCAGGCGGAGCCGGAATTTGCCCGGGAGCTGCTTTCGGCCATCAAGTCCGACGAAAGGATCTTTTCCTGCCAGGCAAAAATGCTGGACTATTACAGGCGGGATAAGATGGACGACGGCGGGGATTTCTACTGCGCCCTGGGCTGGGCCTTCGCCAGGGGCAAGGGCCGGGAGGAGAGCCGGTACGGGAAGCAGGACCGCATCTTCGCCTCCTGCGCCGGGGCCGCCATTTACCGGAAGGACCTGGTGGAGAAGGCGGGGGGCTTCGACGAGCTGCATTTTGCCTATCTGGAGGACGTGGATTTAGGCTACCGGGGCCGGCTGATGGGGTATGTCAACTATTTCGTGCCCACGGCCCGGGTGTACCACATGGGAAGCGCCACCACCGGCTCCATGCACAACGAGTTCAAGGTCCGCTTGTCCGCCCGCAACAGCCTGTACCTGGCCTACAAGAATATGCCCCTGTGGCAGCTGCTTCTCAACAGTCCCCTGCTGTTTGCGGGGATCGCGCTGAAATTTATCTTTTTTTCCCGGAAGCATCTGGGAAAGGAGTACCGGCAGGGGATTTCCCAGGGATTTGCCCTGTGCAGACGGGAGCATAAGCGGATCTACCGGCGGGGAAATTTCAGAAATTGCTGGAAAATTCAGCTTGAGCTTTGGGCGAACACCCTGCGCCGGTTCATAAAATTTTAAGAAAATATAAATTGTTTTCCTGACAACGTTGATGTAAGATGGAATAGGTGATGACATGATTAAGGACAATCAACGGCATTTCAACCGTCTCCACGTGGTGCTGGACGCCATGGTAACGGCGTCGGCTTATCTGCTGGCCTGGTGGTTAAAGTTCAAAAGCGGGATCTTGTCGGCCCAGGCCGGCGTACTGCCCATGGAGATCTATATGGGCGCGCTGGTTGTGATCATACCGCTATTTATCCTTCTGTACTACGCCTTTAACCTGTACACGCCCAAGAGAGTTCAGGGACGGCGGCTGGAAGCCTGGAACATTTTCAAGGCCAACACCGTGGGACTGGTGATCATTTTCAGCATCCTGTTCCTTCTGGACAGTACGGTGGTGCGGTACGCCATGGACGGCATCCTGGTGGAGATGGGGGACTTTTCCCGTGAGATGGTGCTCTATTTCTACCTGATCAATATGGTGCTGGACGTTTTTGTGCGAAATGTGATAAGAATCGTCTTGCGCAACATACGCAAAAAGGGGTATAATCTAAAGCATATTTTGCTGGTGGGTTATTCCCGGGCGGCGGAGGAGTATATTGACCGCATCAAGCAGAATCCCCAGTGGGGCTACAACGTCCGGGGAATCCTGGACGACAATATCGAGCGGGGGACCATGTACAAGGGGATCAAGATCATCGGAAGGATCGACAACTTGTTTGTGATCCTGCCGGAAAATCATCTGGATGAGATCGCCATTACCCTTGGCCTGGAGGAGTACTACAAGCTGGAGCACATCGTGGCCCTCTGTGAGAAATCCGGGGTTCACACCAAATTTATCCCGGACTACAACAACATCATTCCCACCAGGCCCTACACGGAGGATCTGCTGGGACTGCCGGTGATCAACATCCGCTACGTGCCCCTGTCCAACACCTTCAACGCCTTTGTGAAGCGGGTGATGGACATTGTGGGCTCCCTTTTGTGCATTGTCCTCTTCTCGCCGGTGATGCTTCTGACGGCGCTGCTGGTGAAGGCCACCTCCAAGGGACCGCTGATCTTCGTCCAGGAGCGGGTGGGACGCCACAACCGCCCTTTTCAGATGTACAAGTTCCGCTCCATGCGGGTGCAGGAGGAGAGCCAGGAGAAGAAGGGCTGGACGGTGAAAAATGATCCCAGGATCACTCCCATCGGCAAATTTATCAGAAAGACAAGCATTGACGAGCTGCCGCAGCTTTTTAACGTGCTGAAAGGCGATATGAGCCTGGTGGGCCCGCGGCCGGAGCGCCCCCAGTTTGTGGAGAAGTTCCGGGAGGAGATCCCCAGGTATATGATCAAGCATCAGGTGCGGCCGGGTATGACTGGCTGGGCCCAGGTCAACGGGTACCGGGGCGACACCTCCATCAAGAAGCGGATCGAGCATGACCTCTATTATATCGAGAACTGGACCGTGGGGCTGGACATCAAGATCCTGTTCCTGACGGTATTTAAAGGATTTGTCAATAAAAACGCATGTTGAGAAAAAGGAAGGGATAAAAAAATGGCAACTACCAACAAACAAGGTGCTCCGGGCAGGAAAAAAAAGTCCGCCAGGAAGCGCCGCAAGATCAAGGTGATCGTATTTATCATTGAGATTCTGATTCTGCTCGTGGTTCTGGCGGCCCTCTATGTCAGCCTGAAAATGGAGAAGATCGACAGCGGCTTGAAGATCGACAAGGAGGAACTGGATTTCAACATAAAGCTTCCGGAGGTGGAGGAGACGCTGGATCAGTACACCACCATTGCGCTCTTTGGCCTGGACAACCGTTCCAACGGCAATTTCCAGAGCGGAAACAGCGACGTGATCATGGTCGCCAGCATCAACAATAAGACCAAGGAAGTGAAGCTTGCGTCCGTATACCGCGATACATACCTGAATATCACGGAGGATGACGGATACCGGAAGGCCAACGCGGCTTACAACCGGGGCGGCCCCAGACAGGCCATCAATATGCTTAATACGAATCTGGATCTGAACATCACAGATTACGTGGCTGTGGATTTTAACGCCGTGGCCAGGGCTGTGGATACCCTGGGCGGCGTGGAGATCGAGCTTACCAACCAGGAGGCGTCCCTGATCAACGGCTATATAGACGAGGTTGCCGAGCTCACCGGCAAGGAGGCGAACCACCTGTGGAGCGGCGGCACGTACAATCTGGACGGCGTGCAGGCCACCGCCTACGCCCGCATCCGGTATACCGCCGGAAGCGACTTCAAGCGCACCGAGCGGCAGCGGCTGGTGATCCAGAAGATGGTGGAGAAAGCCCTGGCTTCGGACCTGGGGACCATCAACAATCTCATCGACGAGGTATTCCCCTATATCTCCACCAGCTTTACCAACCTGGAGCTTTTGGACCTGGCCAAGGATGCCTTCAGCTACAGCCTGGGAGAGAACACCGGATTCCCCTTTGAACTGGAAGCGAAAGATATAAAAAATGCCGGGGACTGCGTGGTGGCCGTGGACCTGGCCAGCAATGTGGACCAGCTTCACGCGTTCCTCTATGAAAATGAGGAGTATGAGGTCAGTAAGACCGTACAGGAGATCAGCGACCACATTGTGGAGGTTACCGGCTTAGCCAGAGATGAGGATTCCGATAATGCCGCGGAGTAAGCGTCGGAAACGATAGAAAGGGTTGTTTATGACAAGGACAATGGTCGATATCATCATCCCTGTATACAAACCGGACAGAAGCTTATGTCTGCTCCTGCAGAAATTGCAGGAGCAGACCTTTGTCGTTCATAAGGTGATTCTCGCCAACACGGAGCAAGAGCTGTGGGAGGCCTATGCAAAGCGGGAAGAGGTGGGAAAGCTTTTGGAGAGTCTCCCCTTCCCGGTGGAGGTATTTCACGTATCGAAGCGGGACTTTGACCACGGGGGCACCCGACGGCTGGCGGTGGAGCGCTCCCAGACCCCGTATTTTATCTGCATGACCCAGGACGCCCTCCCGGCGGACGTATTTCTGGTGGAGCGGCTGCTGGCCCCCTTCCAGGAGCCGGGAGTGGCTGTCTCCTACGGCAGGCAGCTTCCCAGGGAGGACTGCAGTCCGGTGGAGGTTTACACCCGAAGCTTTAATTATCCTCCCGGGGATCTGCGCAAGTCCAGGGAGGACCTGCCCGCCCTGGGGATCAAGACGTATTTCTGCTCCAATGTCTGTGCGGCCTACCGGAGAGATATTTATGAGGAATTGGGGGGCTTTGAGGCGCATACCCTGTTTAATGAGGATATGATCTACGCCGGCCACGCAGTGACGGCGGGGTACACTGTGGCCTACGCGGCAGCGGCCCAGGTCCTTCACTCCCACAATTATACCGGAAGGCAGCAGTACCGGCGGAATTTCGATCTGGCGGTCTCCCAGGTGCAGCACCCGGAGGTCTTTTCCGGCGTCCGCTCCGAGTCCGAGGGCCTGCGCATGGTGAAGGATACGGCCCGTTATCTGGTAAAAATCGGGAAGCCCTGGCTCCTTTGGCACCTTGTCTGGCAGAGCGGCTGGAAGTATCTGGGCTACCGGGCCGGGAAACGGTATCGGAGCATGAAGAAGGAAGCCATATTGAAACGCACCATGAGTCCCGATTACTGGAGGGCTTTGTGGGAGCGGGAGCAATAAAATGAGATCGGGCGGCCTCCGGCAGCCGGGGTTTTGCCCTGCGGAGCCGGGCCGCCACAGAATGAGGAGGAAAAAGTATGTGTGGAATTGTCGGTTATATCGGGACTGCTCAGGCGGCCCCCATTTTGCTGGACGGCTTGTCGAAGCTGGAGTACCGGGGCTATGACTCGGCGGGGATCGCCGTGTTTGACGGGGAGGAGATCCATGTAAAGAAGGCGGCGGGCCGGCTGAAGGTGTTGAGCGAGCTGACCCATGACGGGGCCACCATGCCGGGAATGCTGGGAATCGGGCACACCCGCTGGGCCACCCACGGGTCGCCCTCCGACATCAACGCCCATCCCCACTATAACAAGGCCGAGACCATCACCGTGGTCCACAACGGCATCATAGAGAATTACCTGAAGCTGAAAAAGAAGCTCCAGGATAAGGGCTATGAATTTCTGTCCGAGACGGACACGGAGGTGCTGGCCCATCTTCTGGACTATTATTATAAGGGAAATCCCCTGGAAGCCATCACCAAGGTCATGCACCGGGTGGAGGGTTCCTACGCCCTGGGCATAATTTTCAAGGACTTCCCCGACACCCTCTACGCCGTCCGCAAGGACAGCCCGCTGATCGTGGGGGAGGCGAAGGACGGGAACCTGATCGCCTCCGATGTCCCGGCTGTGCTGAAGTACACGCGGGAGGTGTATTTTATCCAGAATGAGGAGATCGCCGTCCTGAAAAAAGACAGTATCGCCTTCTACAACGTGGACAGCGAGGAGATTAAGAAGGAGTCCACCACCATCCAGTGGGACATCAACGCGGCGGAGAAGGGCGGCTATGAGCACTTCATGCTAAAGGAGATGTATGAGCAGCCCAAGACCGTCCGGGATACCCTAAGTCCCAGGCTGAAGGATGGCGCCATCGAGATCGAGGAGCTGGGCATGACTCCGGAGGAGATCCGGGCCATCCGCAAGATCCATATCGTGGCCTGCGGCTCCGCCTATCATACCGGCGTCACGGCCAAGTATGTCTTTGAGGGGATGGCCCGGATACCCGTGGAGGTGGATCTGGCCTCGGAGTTTCGGTACCGCGATCCCATTTTGGAGGAGGGGGCGCTGGTGATCATCATCAGCCAGTCCGGGGAGACCGCGGATTCCCTGGCGGCCCTTCGGGAGGCCAAGGCCAGAGGAGCCAAGACCCTGGGCATCGTCAATGTGGTGGGAAGCTCCATCGCCCGGGAGGCCCACAAGGTCATGTACACCTGGGCGGGGCCGGAGATCGCCGTGGCCACCACCAAGGCCTACAGCGCCCAGCTCATCGCCCAGTACCTTCTGGCCATCAAATTTGCCCAGGTGCGGGGCACCGTCACCCAGGCGGAGGTGGAAAGCATGATCGTGGACCTGAAGGGCCTGCCGGGGCAGATCGAGATGCTTCTGGCCAACAAGGGGCGCATCCAGAAATTTGCCAACCGTTATCTGGCGGCCAGGGACATTTTCTTCATCGGGAGAGGGATCGACTACGCCATTTCCATGGAGGGCTCCCTGAAGCTGAAGGAGATTTCCTATATCCACTCGGAGGCTTACGCCGCCGGGGAGCTGAAGCACGGGACCATCTCCCTCATCGAGGAGGGGACCCTGGTGGCCGCTGTGGCCACCCAGAAGGAGCTGTACAAAAAGACTATCAGCAACATTGTGGAGGTCCGCACCCGGGGCGCCTTCGTGCTGGCGGTGACCAACGAGGACAACACGGACATAGAGAAGGCCGCGGACTACGTGATCTACATTCCCACCACCAACCGCTATTTTACCAACTCCCTGGCCATCATTCCCCTGCAGCTTTTCAGCTACTATGTGGCCGTGGGCCGGGGCTGTGATGTGGATAAGCCCAGGAATCTGGCAAAGTCCGTGACGGTGGAGTAGGAGCAGCCAGGCCATGAGAAAATACGCAGGACTGCTGGTGCAGTTGATCAAATTCGGCATTGTTGGTGTCATATCCACCCTTCTGGACTACGGGCTGATGGTATTTTTTACGGAGGTATGCGGCATTTTTTACCTGCTCTCCTCCACCCTATCCTACGCCATCTCCCTGGTGTTCAATTATGCCGCCAGCATGAAGTACGTGTTCCGGGGCCGGGAGGACAGGAGCAAGCTCAAGGAGTTCCTCCTCTTTACGATGCTGTGCCTGCTGGGGATGGGCTTAAACCAGCTCATCCTCTGGCTCGTTGTGGAGCTGGTAGGCGTGGATTACCGGATTTCCAAGATCCTGGCCACCCTGGTGGTGATGGTCTGGAACTTTGTCACCCGGAAGCTGTTTTTGGAGCAGAAGCCGTAAGCCGCCTGGGAACACAGGGCCGCTGTCTGGCTCCGCGGGGGCGCGCGGCGGGCTCCTTGTCGACGCATTTTGGTAACAGTTCAGACAGCAAGCCACAGACCGCCTTCTCCGAAGGCTATTCGCTGCTGCGCAGCTCCTGTCTGTGGCTGATTGGCGTTCCGCCAATCTACGGCAATAAAAAGACCGCCCTTAGCAAATAAATTTGCACGGTCTATCTTTTTATTGCCTAGCTGTCTGAACTGTTACGCATTTTGTAAAAAACATACAAAGCAGGTGCCATTTGGCACTTGCTTTTTTCTTCTTTTTCGTGTATATTATACAAATATGTTTTAGAATTGCGGGAGCACGCAGTGCGGAGCAATTCGTAGGTATCATGGGGTCAAAATACCTTTTGACCCCAACATCATATGTATGAAAAAGAAGCAATGAAAAAGAGGGAATCAAAATGTTGAATTTATTGAAGCAATTTTTCCGCTTCAGCATCGTGGGCGTCCTGTCCTTCGGCATCGACTACGGACTGCTCTTTCTGCTGACGGAATTTGGGGACATGCACTACCTTTGGTCCGCCTGCTGTTCCTATACGGTTTCCACGGTATTTAACTACATATACAGCAAAAAATATGTATTTTCCGCCCGGGAGGACGTAAGCAGGACGGGACAGTTCCTGCTGTTTCTGCTGCTGAGCCTGTGCGGCCTGGGGCTTAATACCGTGTTCCTGCGCTGGGGCGTGGAGCGTCTGGGCTTCCACTACATGGGGGCCAAGATCCTGGCGACCCTCCTGGTGTCCGTGTGGAACTTTGTGACCCGCAAGCTTCTGATGGAGGAGCGGCAGTGGGGCAGGAACGGTACCTGGCACTTCAAAAAGATCTCCCGGAAAAATCAGTGGAATTAACACAATTTGTTGAAAGATTCATCACACTTTCTACACAATTTACGGCTAAACTCGTAACCATAGAAAAGAGTTACAGTTCACAGTGTGAACGGCAACAGGAATGAAATCAAAGATTTTTCGAGAGAGGAGACTTTGTTATGGATACCAACTATTACAACAACTACAACGGTTCGCAGAATCAGAACCAGAATGAGAGTCAGGAGACGGCCTACGGTCAGACCCAGAATCTGGCCGGCAGTCAGGGCCAGAATCAGGAACAGACCTACAGTCAGGTACAGGATAACGGCTACAGCCAGAGCCAGAATCAGGAACAGAGTTATAGCCAGGCGCAGGATACCAGCTACAGCCAGAGCCAGGGCACAGCTTACAGCCAGGCTCAGAATCAGGGCACATCCTATGGCCAGGGTCAGGATACAGCTTACAGCCAGGCCCAGAACCAGGGCACATCCTACGGCCAGGCGCAGGATACAGCTTACAGCCAGGCTCAGAACCAGGGCGCATCCTACGGCCAGGCGCAGGATACCAGCTACGGCCAGAACCAGGGCGCATCCTACAGCCAGAATCAGACCCAGAGCTACGGCCAGGCCCAGAATACGGCGGCGGGCCAGAGCCAAGATCCGGGCGCAAGCTCTCTGTACTCCTACAGCTTCGTGAAGCAAAAAGCACAGAACAGCCAGAATGCATCGGCTACTCAGAGCCAGGGATATACCCAGAGCCAGCAGTTTGCGGCTTCGGGCGCACCGGCTTCCGGGAAGAAGAAAAAGGCGCGTAAGGAAAAGAGAAAGGGCGGCTTTGGAAAGACCCTGGCCAAATGCGCGGCCATAGCGCTGGTCTTCGGCCTGGTGGGCGGAACCGTATTTTACGGAACCGGAGTTGTCTTTGACTATGCCACAGGCGGCCAGGAGAGCCAGCAGACGGCGGGAACTTCCGTAAATCAGGACAACGGCGGCAAGCTCACTACCACAAGCACCGGCACCAAGGCCGTGGTCAGCGACGTGTCCGAGGTGGTGGAGAATGTGATGCCCTCCATCGTGGCCATCACAAATCTGTCGGTGCAGCAGGTGCAGAGCTGGTTTGGTCAGACCTTCCAGCAGGAGATCCCCAGCGCGGGCTCCGGTATTATTGTGGCACAGACTGATGAGCTTTTGTATATCGCGACCAATAACCATGTGGTCAGCGGAGCCACCACTCTGACCGTAAATTTTGTGGATGATACCAGCGTGGCGGCGGAGATCAAGGGCACGGATTCCACCACGGATCTGGCGGTCATCACCGTGAAGATCAGCGATATTCCCAGTGAGACCATGAGTAAGATCAAGGTTGCCACCCTTGGCAGTTCCGACAATCTGAAGGTCGGTGAGCCGGCTGTCGCCATCGGCAACGCGCTGGGCTATGGCCAGTCCGTTACCACCGGCGTGATCAGCGCCCTGAACCGGGAAGTGACGGTTACGGATCAAAACAACAACACCGTCACCAACAGCCTGATCCAGACCGACGCGGCCATCAACCCCGGCAACAGCGGCGGCGCCCTGCTGAACATCAACGGCGAGGTCGTGGGCATCAATTCTGTAAAATATACGGATACGGACGTGGAAGGTATGGGCTATGCCATTCCCATCGATACGGCGGAGCCGATCATTAATGATCTGATCAGCAAAGAAAAGGTGGATGACTCCCAGGCGGCTTATCTGGGCGTCACCGGCGTGGATGTAAACGACGAGCTGGGAGACCAGTTTAATATGCCCAACGGCATCTACCTGACCCAGGTTGTGGAGGGCAGCGCCGCGGACCAGGCGGGCATCCGTCCTGGCGATATCCTCACCGCCTTTGACGGACGGGAGGTAAATTCCATGGACGCCCTGTCCGAGCGGATGAAATATTACGCGGCGGGAACCACCGTGGAGGTGTCTCTGAAGGTGTCCGAGAACGGCGAGTGGATCGATAAGACCGTGACCGTCACTCTGGGAAAACGGAATTAAGAGACGGCAGAAGGAACCCCTGAGAGGCTCGTCTGCCGGTAATAAAAAAACGTAATGAATGAAACAAGGCAGCTTGGCCCCCAGTCCTCTTATCGAATCGTATAGCTCGACTTGCAACCGCTCAGCCGCCGCCTGTCCCCATGAGGTAATCTCTATGGGGGCAGGCGGACTGGACGGTTGCTTTTTTTTCCTCCTGGAAAGTGTAACAGTTCAGACAGCAAGCCACAGACTGCCTTCTCCGAAGGCTATTCGCTGCTACGCAGCTCCTGTCTGTGGCTGATTGGCGTTTAGCCAATCTACGGCAATAAAAAGACCGCCCTTAGCAAATAAATTTGCACGGTCTGTCTTTTTATTGCCTAGCTGTTTGAACTGTTACTGGAAAGTAATCGGGAGTCTGGAAAAGTTCCCCCAGAGTCTATGCAAAGCGCCCAAAATGTGCTATGATAGGTGCAGTAAAATCGGAAATGCCGGGACAGGTTTTCGCATTTACCGTGGAACGGAGGAATTTTCATGAGGAAGAAAAGAATTGTGATCGCGTTGGGCCATGAGGCCCTGGGAACCACGCTGCCGGAGCAGAAGGAGGCCACCAGGCGGACGGCCAAGGCGGTGGCGGATTTTATTCAACAGGATTATCAGGTGGCCATCACCCACAGCAACGGCCCCCAGGTGGGCATGATCCACACGGCTATGGCGGAGTTCTGTAAGCTCTACCCGGAATACACCGCCACGCCCATGTCCGTGTGCTCGGCCATGAGCCAGGGCTATATCGGATATGACTTGCAGAATGCCATCCGCACGGAGCTTTTGGACAGGGGGATCTATAAGCCGGTGTCCACCGTTCTCACCCAGGTGACCGTGGACCCCTATGACGAGGCCTTCTACAAGCCCACCAAGATCGTGGGCCGCGTTATGACCAGGGAGGAAGCGGAGGCGGAGGAGAAGAAGGGCAACCATGTGGTGGAGACGAAGGAAGGGTACCGCAGGATCGTGGCGGCGCCCAAGCCCATGGAGGTCATTGAGATCGACGCCATCCGGGCATTGCTGGACGCGGACCAGATCGTGGTGGCCTGCGGCGGCGGCGGAATCCCGGTTCTGGTGCAGGACCACCGGCTGAAGGGAGCCAGCGCGGTGATCGAGAAGGACACAGCCGCCGGCAAGCTGGCGGAGCTTCTGGACGCCGATATGCTGGTGATCCTCACTGGCGTGGAGAAGGTGTGCCTGGATTTTGGCAGGGAAACGGAGCAGCCTCTGGATACCATGACCGTGGCGGAAGCAGAGCGGTATATCGAGGAGGGACAGTTCGAGGAGGGCACCATGCTGCCCAAGATTCAGGCGGCAGTGGAATTTATCGGCAATTCCGCCGTGCGCTCGGCGCTGATCACCCGGCTGGATACCACCCGGGAGGGCCTGGACGGCAGGACCGGGACCGTGATACACAAATAAGGGCCGGACAGGCACTGTCAGAGGCCAGCTCCGGGGGCCGGTTACGGAGCGAACAAGCAGTTCTGAACATAAAAAATGAGAGAGGATGGAAACATCCTCTTTCTTTTTTGCGCATTTTTTGGTAAAATAAGCACGGACAGAAAAATTGGAAACAGAGTATATATTCTCGACGAGAAAGAAAGGTAGTAAAAGCGATGAGAGAACAGAGAAAAACAAAGATCATTTGTACCCTTGGGCCCGCCACGGAGAGGGAGGGCGTACTGAAGCAGTTGATGATAGAGGGCATGGATGTGGCCCGGTTTAATTTTTCCCATGGAGACCACGAAGAGCAGGGCAGGCGCCTCAAAGAGGTGAAGCGGCTGCGGGCGGAGCTGAATCTGCCGGTTGCCACCCTTTTGGACACCAAAGGGCCGGAGATCCGCCTGGGCGAGGTGAAGGGCGATAAGATCACGGTTACCGAGGGACAGACCTACACCCTTACCACCGAGGACATTCTGGGGGACGAGAAGCGGGCCTCCATCAGCTACAAGAATCTGGTGAAGGATGTGGAGCCGGGCTCCTCCATTTTGATCGACGACGGTCTGATCGCCATGAGCGTTCAGGGGGTGACGGAGACGGACATCATCTGTACTGTGAAGAACGGCGGCGTGATCGGCAGCAAGAAGAGCGTCAACGTGCCGGGGGTGGTGCTGTCCATGCCTTACATCAGCCAGAAGGATTATGACGATATCGTATTCGGCATTGAAAATGACTATGATTTTATCGCGGCCTCCTTTGTCCGCAGCGCGGATGATATTTTACAGATCCGCCGGATCTTTGACGAGAAGGGCTGCAGTGATATCAATATCATCGCTAAAATTGAAAATATGCAGGGCGTGGACAATATCGACGAGATCATCCGGGTGTCCGACGGTGTCATGGTGGCCCGGGGCGATATGGGTGTGGAGATTCCCATCGAGGACGTTCCCGTCATTCAGAAGATGATCATCCGCAAGGTGTACAATGCCGGAAAGCAGGTGATCACGGCCACCCAGATGCTGGACTCCATGATCAAGAACCCCAGGCCCACCCGGGCGGAGGCCACGGATGTTGCCAACGCCATCTACGATGACACCAGCGCCATTATGCTCTCCGGGGAGACCGCCGCGGGCAATTATCCGGTGGAGGCCCTGCGGACCATGGTGAAGATCGCCGCCCGCACGGAGCGGGATATCAACTATACGGCCAGGTTCAAGAACCGGGAGATCCTGCGCAATCCCGATATCACCAACGCCATTTCCCATGCCACCTGCACCACGGC
Source organism: uncultured Lachnospiraceae bacterium (assembly GCA_944376745.1). GTDB lineage: Bacteria > Bacillota > Clostridia > Lachnospirales > Lachnospiraceae > 14-2. Next base: position 20,305 of record CALWDR010000110.1, on the reverse strand, counting down.
CAGCGACCTGAACGCGGCGGCCATCATCACCGTATCCAGGTCGGGACGGACCGCCCGTATGGTGTCCAAATACCGCCCCAGCTGTCCTATCATCGGCTGCAGCATGTCCGAGAAGGTCTGCCGCCAGTTGAACCTCTCCTGGGGCGTGACGCCGCTGCTTCTGGAGCGGAAGGAAAATGCGGACGCGCTCTTTGAGCATGCGGTGGACGAGGCGGAGAAGGCGGGCCTGGTGTCCATGGGCGATATTACGGTCATCACCGCCGGCGTGCCCCTGGGCGTATCCGGCACCACCAACATCATCAAGGTCCACGTGGCCGGGCACATCCTCATTACCGGGACCGGCATCGGCGACCAGAAGACCTCCGGGAGCCTGTGCGTCTGCGAGGACGCGGAGGAGCTGAAGCGGACCTTCAAGGCCGGGGACATCATTGTGGCCAGGGAGACCAACAACGATATGGTGGAGCAGATGCGGAAGGCCTCGGCCATCATTGTGGAGTGTGAGGGAAACAACTGCCATGCCGCCATCGTGGGGCTGAGCCTCGATATTCCGGTGATCCTGGGGGCGACGAACGCCACCAAGATCTTAAAGACCGGGGCATACGTGAGCGTGGACGGCAGGAGAGGTGTGATCAGTTGCAATTAGCAGAGAAGATAAAAGGTGAAAAGCGGTGGATGTACGGGGAGGGGCTCCTGTTTGTGGGCTTTTTCCTGGCGGCTTTTCTTCTGTGCGGACAGATCTCCTATACCGACGGGGACGACGCTTATTTCTATCAGATGGCGCACAGCATGCCCTTCTGGGAGTATCTGAAAATGCGCTATATGGAATGGGAGGGCCGCATGACCTCCGAGGCCATGACCTACATGGCCTTCTATTTTGGAAAAAGCTTCTGGCAGCCGGTGAACGCTCTGATCCTGACGCTTCTGCCCTACGGGCTCATTACTATGGGAAAGAGGATGACGGGAGAACTGTTTGCCAGGAGCAGCTTTCTGCTGGCCCTCACCGTCTATCTGGGGATTTTGTCCCTGGGAATCGAGGTGATCGGCTACGGAGCCTTCTGGATCACGGGCTCTACCTTCTATCTGTGGTCCATTGTGGCCGGGCTGTGGGCGGCCATGCCCTTTGTGGGGCTGGTGTACGGAGGCGGAAAAAGGGCCTCTGCTGGCAGCGGTGCGGCGGAACCTTTCGGGATGGCTGGCGGGAAGCAGATGTTTTTTTACGCGATTCCCTGTGGATTTCTCGCGGCCATGGGCCAGGAGCAGATCGCTGCGGTGGTGATCGTCTTCGGGGCCCTGGCGGTTGCCTATTACGTGTTCCGAGAACGGCGCGTTCCCTGGCTTCCCCTGCTGGAGGTCGTGCTGATGACCGGGGCCTTGGTGCTTCTGCTTATTTCGCCGGGAACGGGGGCAAGAAGCCAGGCGGAGATGGGGCTTTGGATGCCCCAGTATGCCGAGATGTCCGTGGGAAATCATCTGTTCATCACCCTGCAATGGATGCTGAGCAGTTTTGCCAACGAGGGGAAAATGCTGTTTTTCCTGATCTGGGTCGTAGGGCTGTGGCTGTTGTGGACCGGCAGGAAACATGCAAAAGCTGCGGGGGATTGGATTTTTATGGGACTTTGCGCCGTGTTTGCCGCAGTCTCTCTGCTGCCCGATCTGGGGGTGGAGCTGTTCTCCGAGATGGGAATGGGGGTTGCGGATATTACCAGGCCCGTTTTGCAGGTGGCGACGCCGGGCTCGCTGAGCGGGCAGAACTGGCTGGCTCTGGGCTGGTGGACGGCGGCCCTTGTCTTCACGCTGGCGCTGCTATGGCGCCTGGAGCGAAAGCCTAAGGATAAGGCGGCGGCGGTGCTTCTGCTGCTGGCGGCCTGCGCCAGCGAGGCGATCATGTATTTTTCCCCCACCATGTACGCCTCGGGAGCCAGAGTGTTCTTTGTGGCCCAGGTGCTGCTTTGGCTGGTGCTGGGACGGCTTAGCGGAAAGCTCCTTTCTGCCTTTGAATTTTCAGAGGCCGGAACCGGGGCGGCTGTCAAAGGGACGGGGAGCCGGCGGGGCTGGGCCCTTGCGGCGCTGGTATTTACGGCGGGGATGCTGAATTTTGTCAGCGGGATACCAACGCTTCTTCAGTATTTATAAACAGTGGATCTGTGTGATAAAAAGAGTGAGACAGGGAGCGCTCAAAACGAAAATGGAGGAATGGAAAAATGGCAGACTTTTTTATGCGGTTTCCGGGAGGGAAGGACAGGGCCCTCACTTTGAGCTATGACGACGGCGTGGAGCAGGACGTCCGCCTGATTGAGATCATGAGGGAAAACGGGCTGAAGGGCACCTTCAATTTAAACAGCGGCCTGTACGCACCGGAGGGCACGGTGTACCCGGAGGGGACCATTCACCGGAGAATGTCCTTAAAGACCTGTCAGGAGGTCTATAAAAACAGCGGCATGGAGGTGGCGGTCCACGGGCTGACCCACCCGCATCTGGAGCAGCTGCCGGCAAACCTGTGTACCCGGGAGGTGCTTTGGGACCGGGAAAATCTGGAACAGGAATTTGACTGTATCGTGAGGGGTATGGCCTACCCTTACGGCACTTACAGCGACGGGGTGGTGGAGACGCTTCGGCGGTGCGGCATCGCATATTCCAGGACCACAGAGTCCACCCATAAATTTGACATTCCAGGGGACTGGCTGCGTCTGCCTGCCACCTGCCATCACAAGGACCCGAAGCTGATGGAGCTGGCCCGCCGGTTTGTGGAGAGCGATTGGAGCAGCACACCCGCGTTGTTCTATCTCTGGGGGCACAGCTATGAATTTGAGATGCATGGAAACTGGAACGTCATAGAGGAATTTGCCCGGTATGCGGGAAACCGGGAGACGGTCTGGTATGCCACAAATATTGAAATCTACGATTACGTGACGGCCTACGACCATTTGATCTTCAGCGCGGACGGCAGAAAATGCCATAATCCCACGGGGACGGTCCTCTATTTTAAGAAGGGTTCCGACATTTTCCAGGTGGGACCGGGAGAGAGCATATGCTGTGAAGGATAGGAACAGCGGCATCCGGGAGAGACCGTATGCTGCAAAGACAGAGAAAGCGGCATCCGAAAGAGACCGTATGCTGTAAAGACAGGAGGAATTGGCATGAGGAAGAAATGGGCAGGCATGCTGGTGCTGCTTTTGGTCTGCGCGCTGCTGGCGGGCTGCGGGAAGAGCGCCGGGGAGGAAGCCTTGAAGGAGCAGAACCGGACGGAGGAACAGACGACAGACAAAGAGACGGGCGGTACCGGAGAGAATGACCAGGACGGAGCAAAAAAGGAAGACGGCAGCGCCGGAGGGGAAAATGGACAGGGCGGCGGAACTGACGGCGCCGGATCGGAGAGCGGAGCCGGCAGCGCCGGATCGGAGGATGGAACTGGCAGTGCCGGAACGACGGAGGAAAACGGAGCTTTGACCGGAAACGGGGAGGATGGCGAGGGGCAAAAGAAGGCTGTCCTGAACCCGGACACGGTGGTTTACGCTGAGGAAGAGGTGAGGACCACCACCCGGGTCAACGTCCGCACCGAGCCCTCCACGGACAGCGCGATCTACAGGGTGGCCTCCCGCTGGGAATCCTTTCTGCGGACAGCCAACGACGGCGAGTGGAGCGCGGTCAGCATCGACGGGCAGGAATACTATATCGCTTCCAGGTATCTGGGCCTGGCTTCGGAGATAACGCCCCCGGCTTTGGAGACCACGCCGCCGGAGACCACGGTTCCCATACCCGAGCGGACGGGGGACGGTTATCTGGTAGTCATTGACGCCGGTCATCAGAGCAGAGGCAACAGCGAGCAGGAGCCGGTGGGCCCCGGAGCCTCCGAGACCAAAGCCAAGGTGTCCAGCGGCACCAGGGGCGTGTCCACCGGGCTGGCGGAGTATGAGCTGAATCTGTCCGTGGCCTTCAAGCTTCGGGATGAGCTGCAGGCCAGGGGCTATCAGGTGATCATGATCCGGGAGAGCAACGATGTGAACATCAGCAACGCGGAGCGGGCCCAGGTGGCCAACAGTGCCGGGGCGGACGCATTTATCCGGATTCACGCCAACGGCTCCGAGGACAGCAGTCAGAATGGAATCCTCACCATCTGCCAGACCCCCGGAAATCCTTACAACGGCAGTCTCTACAGCCAGTGCCGCAGCCTGTCGGACTGTGTGCTGAATGCCATGGTGAACGCCACCGGAGCCGCCAAAAGGAGTGTCTGGGAGACGGACACCATGAGCGGCATCAACTGGTGCCAGGTTCCGGTGACCATTGTGGAGATGGGCTTTATGACCAATCCCACCGAGGACCAGAATATGGCCAACGAGAACTACCAGTACAAGCTGGCCCGGGGCATGGCGGACGGGATAGACGCTTATTTTGGTCAGTGACGCGATAAAAAGGGAGCTGTCTTTTGACAGCTCCCTTTGTCAAGCCGTGGCTGGCAGCATACTCAGTCGTCTGCCGCCCGGCTGCTGCGGCGCGGCTTCAGGCCCCACTCCAGGCGAAGCCTCTCATGGGCGCATTTTACATAAATGGCATGCTTGGCTGTCACCGCTGCCCCGATCAACCAGGCGCCGAACCGCAGGGCCGGGACGGGCACCCAGATATGGGCGGCGGCCACGAAGCAGCCAAAGGAGAAAATGACCCGCCAGGCATGGGGATTTACCTTTAAGATCAGGGAGAAGAACAGGAAAGGCACGATCAGAAGCAGCACCATCCCGCTGAAGGGCAGAAGGCCAAGCAGGACCCCGAAGGAGACGGCGATGGCCTTGCCCCTCTTGGCGTGCCCCAGCACGGGAGCCGCCAGCACCAGCGCGAACAGCGGGTCCTGCGGGGGTAAATAGTGGAGGCACAAAGCCACGGGGATGGCCCCCTTTAAAATATCGCAGGCCAGGCACAGAAGACCGAAGGAAATGCCCAGATGCTGAAAGACGTTTCCGGCGCCGGGATTTCCGTCATCGGATATTTTAGTGATATCCACCTGTTTAAATAAGAAGGGAAGCAGGCGGCTGTACATCACGCTTCCCGATACGTAGCCAAATACCGCAAATACGAGGTACTCCATGAAAACACCTCCTGTAGAAATCTTCAAAAATTTATCTTACCGGCTGCCCTCCTGAGCCAGAAGAAATTCGTAAATGGATTCGGCGGCCTTCGGCAGCGCATGCTCCGCCTGCGCGCTCTGCATGGCTCTGCAAGCCTCAGGATTCTGGATCAGGAAGCAACCGTAGGAAATCTGCTCCGCGGTGGTCTTGGCGTAAAAGCTCAGGCCGCGGGCGGCGAAAAAACGGGCGTTTTTCGTCTCACAGCCCGGAATGGGGGCGGTGTGAATGGTGGGGATGCCCTTCACCAGGGCCTCCGTGCTGGTCAGTCCGCCGGGCTTGGTGTAGAGCAGGTCCGCGCTGTCCATGTACAGGGACACCTCCCTGGTAAAGTCCAGAATGCGGACGTTGTCGTAATCGGCGAATTTCTGGCGCAGGGATTCCTTCAGGTCCGTGTTATTCCCGCCCATGACGACCAGGGTGACCCTGGCGCCGTATTTTTTCAGGAAGGCCCGCATCAGCGGCGCCATATGACCGTAGCCCATACTGCCTGACATGATCAGGATCTCAAAGCCCTCCGCAGGGAGAGACAGTTGCTTTCTTGCCTCCTCCTTCGGCGTTTTTACGCAAAAAGCTTCCGATACGGGGATGCCGAAGGGAAGAAGCTTCTCTCTTGGAATGCCCTTTTTGCAGAATTCGCGGATCAGGTCCCGGTGGGGGATCACGTAGTAATCCAGCCGCGTCTCCTCCCAGAAGGGGATGGAGGTGTAATCCGTGGCGACTGCCATGGTAAAGACCTTCAGGTCGTATTTCTTTTTCAGGTAGGTCAGGGTCTGGGCCGGGAACAGATGGGAGGTCACCACCATATCGAAGCCCTTGCCCGTGATATAGTCGTACATCTTCCTGGCATAGCGGGTGTTGGCAAAATAGACCGGAGATTTCGTCCTGGTGTTGCTGATGATCCCGCCGGCCCGGTAAGCCAGGCCGAAAACGTGGGGCGCCCGGTTGGCTATGGTGGCGTAGGTCTTGCTGACTGCGTTGGAGGTCTTCTTGCCGGCAAACAGCAGCGCGTCCATAAATTCGCAGTCCACCTGGTGGCTTTTTAAATTTTCGTATACGGCCAGAGCGGCGGAATTGTGGCCCTGTCCGGTGTTGCAGGATAAAATCAGTACTTTCATTGGTATCTCTCCCCGAATGAGCGCGGGCGGCTTTGCATACAGGTATCCTTTTGCAGCCGTCGGCGGCAGAATGGTTTTGGAACCGCCCGGAGCCGGAGGCTGGGCGATCCGCAGGCTTTGATAGTAGTTTACCACAAAAAATGTATTCCGAACAGAAGGAATTTAGAAAAAATTGGTGTTTGAATGGTTCCCCTGTTACTGGTCACGGGGTGGGGAAATATTCAAGGAATAACAGATTTTGTCTGGAGGTCGCCATGGATGGCGCTTTTGTTAACGCAGACACGCTTCCGCTCAAATCAAGACGCAGCGGTACTAGCCTCGCTGCCCGCAAGCGGCCGGCTCGTCAAGTGCCGGCGTCTTTCCATGGTCTGCTTATAACAAAAGCGCCATCCATGGCTACGTTCCCGGCAATAGCTGATCATTTTGCCAATTTCCCCACCCCGTGCCCAGTAACGGCTCCCTTTTGCCTGCGCCAAAAACCGCGGCGAACGCTTCTCTTTCAGCCGCAGTCTCCAGCTCCGGTGCTCCACTGCTTCTGGTATTCCGAGGGCGTCTGATGGAACTGTTTTTTAAACAGGCTGCGGAAATGCTTCAGATCCCCATAGCCCAGGAGAGCCGCCGTTTCGGAAATGCTGCGGCCGCCGCGGAGGAGCTCCGCGGCTTTTTGCATTTTCCGGCGGGTCACATAGGAGATAAAGGTCTCGTTCATTTCCTGCTTAAAAAGGGCGCTGAAATAGGAAGGACTTAAAAACAGGTAATTGGAGACGGTCTCCAAGGAGAGATTTTCCAGCAGATGATTTTCGATAAAATCCAGTACATCCCGGATTTTCATCCCCCGTTCGGCGTGCTTGCCGGAAACGTTATTTAAGGTGTAGGTGACCCAGGTGTAAAACCATTCCTCCAGCTCGTCGATGGATGAGATCCGAAAAAGCTCATAGACCTCCCAGCCCCGTTTGAGACGCGTGGTGTTGAGCGTATACATATCGAAGATCACATATTTGATGGTGGAGTAGAGATTCAAAGCTTCCATCTGCAGCGATTCCAGGGTGTAGTGCATATCCCTGCACGCGTCAAACCAAAGCTTCAGATAGTAAAGCAGGTCATTTCCGCCCTGGTATTCCATGTTGGAGCGTATGAGACGCTCCAGCTCCATCAGGCGCGCGGGCTTGGCGGAGGACCTGTTCAGGCTGCTGATGTCCTCGAAGCAGAAGCAGGGGACGTACAGCCTGTCCACATATTGCGTTTCCCTGGCCTCAAAGTAAGATTTGTACAGGCCCAGGCAGTCGCTGTGGATACAGCCGATATAGATCCGGAGCAGATTTTCAGAGGGACGGTGAAATTGCAGGGCGTGCAGCAGCTGTTCCCGGCGCTGCATAAATTTTCGGATGTTGTCGGTGCGGTCATAAAAAATCAGCAGGGCTGTGCGGGCGTTCATAAGAAAACCCGCGCAATTTCGGGTATCCTGCAGGGCGCGGTTGTAGGCTTCAAGAAAAAGGGAACCGGAGCCGGTACCGGCGAGAATGCAGGTATAAAACTGGTACTGCGGGAACGGGCTGGGCATGGCCCGGCGCAGGGAAAAGGCCTGCTGGGGGTCCGAAAGGCGCTCCAGAAAGGAGCAGCTTTGGGACAGGGGGAAGAAGACCTCCTTTGGGACCGACGGCAGGCTTTCTTTCCTTTGCCGAAAATAATGGGCCAGGCGTTCCTCCAGTTCGGCATAGGTCTGCGCGGGGAAGAGCGCAGCCCCCGCAAAGGAGGCGGACATTTTCTCCTGGCCTGCGCAGGTGAAAAGCAGGGCAGAATCGGGATAATGAAGCTTCAGATGAGGGATCAGGACCTCCAGCCAGGATTCCTTCAGGCTGCCCCCGTCCACCACGATCAGGGCCGGCACATTTTCGGGAAAATACCCGACAAGCGTGTCCGGTCCGGTGATCTCGTCCAGGTGAACCCCTTCCGGGGAGAGGGCGTTTGCCAGACGCTTCATGGTTTCGCGAAAAAGCCTGGATTTTGAAATGGACAGTATAATATACATAATGCCTCCCGAAAGATTCGCAGATATCGTGGGAACAAAATACCTTTTGCCTTCTGTATCATAACAGGAGCCGAAAGGTATTTTGATTCTGGTATCATGGGCCAAAACATCTTTTGCCCCCTATATCATCATAGGAAAATTTCCGGAAAATGTAAAGTACATTTTAATGAATCATAAAAAATCCCCCCATAATTTCATGAAAATGGCTCTGTGCAGCGCAGGGCTTTTAGTATATGATGTTGGGGTCAGAAGATCGTGCTGCCCATGTGGGCAGGAAGCGCAGGCGCTTTGGCGTCTGGTATTACGGCAGCGCGAAAAATAAGAAGCCGAGAACGAGGATTGGAGGACGACAGTATGGAATTAAGCTTTCAAAGCTACAAGGACAAGGTGATGGGGTGCTGGGCCGGCAAGAATATCGGCGGCGTTCTGGGAGCGCCCTTTGAGGGAAGAAGGATGAAGGTGGAGCTTGATTATTACACCCAGGACCTTTCCATGGGGCCGCCTCCCAACGATGATCTGGACCTTCAGATCGTATGGCTGGCGGCGGTGGAGAAGTACGGAAGAAATGTAAATGCTTCCATTTTGGGGGAATACTGGTTGTCCTATATCATTCCCAACTGGGTGGAATATGGCACCGGGAAGGCGAACCTCAGGGCCGGCTTTGTTCCGCCCATGGCGGGGGCTTTGGACAATACCTATAAGGATTCCTGCGGCTGCTTTATCCGCTCCGAGCTGTGGGCCTGCCTGGCTCCGGGACATCCCGATCTGGCCGTAAGGTACGCTTATGAGGACGCCATTGTGGACCATGCCAATGAAGGGATGCTGGGGGAGGTGTTCTTTGCGGCATTGGAGAGCGCCGCTTTTGCGGAGCAGGACAAAAACAAGCTTCTGGATATCGCTCTTTCCTATATCCCTGCGGACTGCGCCGTTGCAAGAGGCGTGAAGAAGGCGCGGGAATGCTATGAAAAGCATATGGATTTCTTTGAGGCCCGCAGGGAGGTGCACAACTGTGTGCCGGGGACCTTTGGGATCCAGGGCTGCAAAATTTCCGAGATAGACCCCAGAGAGCGGGAGCTGGAGCTGGGAGCCCCCGGCTTTGACGCGCCGGAGAACATTGCATACGCCATTATGGGATGGCTTTACGGGGAGGATGATTTCGGAAGGGCCCTCTGCCTGTCCGTCTCCTGCGGGGAGGATACGGACTGCTCCGGAGCCTCTCTGGGTGCGCTTCTGGGGATTCTGCACGGCGCCTCCAACATCCCGGAGAAATGGACGGCGCCCTTGAACGATAAGATCGCAACCCTCTGCATTGACAAGACCAGCGGCGGTATCTGGGTGCCGGAGACCGTGACAGAGCTTACGGACAGGATCCTGCGGATAACGCCTCTGTTCCTCGGCGTTGCGTACTGCGACTTGCTTCACGAGGGAGGCTATACCATTTCCTGCAAGGAGGGGGAGGCCCTTTACTGTGAGAAGGAGGATTACATCCCACTGATCGACGGGAATGGAAAGAGCAAGCAGCTTCCGGTGGATCAGCTGACGGCCCTGTCCCCCTATGTGGTCCGCTGCGAGCACACGGCCTTCTCGGTGATGGTGGACTACCAGGGAAGCGTGAATTTCACCACCGGGGCAACCAGGAGCATCCGGGTACAGGTTACCAATTCCGGGATTCTCTGCCAGCAGCAGTGGGTAAAAATGCAGCTGTACCTGCCCGAGGGCGTGACGGCGGTGAACGGAAGCAACCGGATCCTGCCGTTAAATAACCTGTATCTGTCCAAAGCGGAGGCGGAGTTTACGCTGGATTTTGAGAATTTTCACGGGGCAAGGATGGAGGCGGTTCTGGATATTTCCCTGGAGGGAAGACACTCTGATCTGCCGGTGAAGATTGTGTTGGTGCGGAATGCGTAAATTCGAGAGGCGGCAGTCTGGTTTTATGAGACGAAATAAAAACAGGCCGGAGTGAGCAAAATCCCAGCAAACATTTCTATTTGAATGCTTGCTGGGATTTTCGAAATTCAACAGTCCCTCCAACAGCCTAAATGATTTTTTACTTGTCATGTGAAAAAAATTGTGCTATAGTAAAGATGTTTAAAGGACACACATATTACTGATCCATATATTCATAATGTGTTCCACATTTCGCAGGGATATTTTTGCGGAATGTCTGAAATCTGGCTTTTCGCCGACCAATTACAGCAAACCAATCAACCAGTGCAGACCGGCGGAGAGGCAGTCTCCTGCCGGGTGTACGACCCAAAAACAGGAGGAGAAGCATCCATAAGATCCATCTGCACAGCGGGGAGAAAAAGAAGACAGGGCAGGAGGACGCCCTGTATCTGATTTCTCTGGTGGAGCATAAGAGCAGAGTGGATCATAATGTCTCCATGCAGCTTTTAAAGTATATGGCCTGTATCTGGAATGAGTACGCTAAAGAGATGGAGCAGAAGAGGGAAGGCTGTACCAGGCGGAAAGATTTCCGGTATCCGCCGATTCTGCCCATTGTGTATTATGAGGGAAGCCGGAGCTGGACGGCGGATCTGCATTTGAAGGACCGCATACGGATGGGGGAGATATTTGCGGAGTATCTGCCGGATTTTCAATACCATGTGGTGCGGCTTCATGATTATTCCGATGAGGATCTGCTGGCTCACGGAGACGCCATGTCCCTTATCATGATGATAAATAAAATCCAGAACGCGGAGGATTTTAAGCGCTTCCGTCAGTCTCCGCCGGAGCAGCTGGATGAGATTCTCAAGAACACCACAGGAAATATCCGCGACATTATAAAGAATGTAATGTATGGCCTTTTGATGAAGATGGCCGTGCCGGTGGACGAGGCGATGCAGTATGTGGAGATGATGGAGGAATGTCATATGGGTGAATTGTTTGAGAACTTCGAGAAGATAGATATTCAGGCAGAACGGAGGAATACGGCAAAAGCCCGCAGAGACGCACAAGAAGCCCGCAAGGACGCCGAAGAAGCCCACAAGGACGCGCAAGAGGCAAAGGAAGCTTTGGCCAGAGTAAAAGAAGCACAGATAAAATCCTGCATTTCTCTGTGTCAGGAATTTGGTGTTGCCAGGGAGACAGCTATAGAAAAGCTGATGGAAAAATGCGGGCTGAGTCAGAAGCAGGCGGAAGAAAAAGCAAAGCTTTACTGGGAAGGCTGATGTTCTGTTCGCCAGAAGGAGAGCCCGGGGACAATGAGGTGGCACGAAATACTGAAAATTCTCTTGACAACCTGCCAGAGATTCACTAATATATACTTCATAGAACCTATAAGAAAAAGGTAGTGAGAGAGAGGAGTACACAGTCACCCTTGCCAGAGAGAGCGGCCCGCTGGCTGTAAGGCCGCTTCAAGAAGGAATTGTGGAAGGTAGCTTTTGAACCGGACGTCTGAACGAAAGCCCACCCGGCGCAGGAACTGACCGGGGAGGCGTGTTTTCCACCCAGGAAAGAAATGCGGGAATCGGGACTTTTCAGTAGGAGGTCACGCTTGCCCCCGTTAAGGGCCAATGAGAGGCAGAAAGGCAGGGAATGTCACAAAGAAAACATTTATGACGTTTCCGATAAAATACGTTTCTGCAACAAAGGTGGTACCGCGCTGACACGCCCTTTGCAGCTTTTGCTGCAAAGGGCTTTTTTGCAGGTCCTCTCATACCTTAACTTATACCGAAAAAAGGAGATTCAGATCATGAAAAAAGAACTGGCCAAAACCTACGACCCCAAGGGGCTGGAGGACCGCCTCTACAAAAAATGGGAGGACAAGAAGTATTTTCATGCCGAGGTGGACCGCACAAAAAAGCCCTTCACCATTGTGATGCCTCCGCCCAACATCACGGGACAGCTGCACATGGGCCATGCCCTGGACAACACCATGCAGGATATTCTGATCCGCTACAAGCGCATGCAGGGCTACAATGCCCTCTGGCAGCCCGGCACCGACCACGCTTCCATCGCCACGGAGGTCAAAGTCACCGAGGCTTTGAAGGAGCAGGGGATCGACAAGAAAGAGCTTGGACGGGAAGGATTTTTGAAGAAGGCCTGGGAATGGCGGGAGGAATACGGCGGGCGCATCATCAATCAGTTGAAGAAGCTGGGTTCCTCCGCTGACTGGGACCGGGAGCGATTTACCATGGACGAGGGCTGCTCCAACGCCGTGAAAGAAGTATTTATCAAGCTCTATGAAAAAGGTCTTATTTACAAGGGCTCCCGCATCATCAACTGGTGCCCCGTGTGTAAGACCTCCATTTCCGACGCCGAGGTGGAGCATGAGGAGCAAAATGGATTTTTCTGGCACATCAATTATCCGGTGAAGGGGGAGGAGGGCCGTTTCGTGGAGATCGCCACCACCCGTCCCGAGACCCTTCTGGGAGATACGGCGGTGGCCGTCAATCCCGAGGATGAGCGCTATCAGGACTTAATAGGAAAGACTTTGATCCTTCCTCTGGTGGGACGGGAGATCCCGGTGATCGCCGACCACTATGTGGACAAGGAATTTGGGACCGGCTGCGTGAAGATCACCCCGGCCCACGACCCCAACGACTTCGAGGTGGGGAAGCGCCACAACCTGCCGGAGATCAACGTGATGAACGACGACGCCACCATCAACGAAAATGGAGGCGTTTACGCGGGCATGGACCGCTACGAGGCCAGAAAGAAGATCGTGGAGGATTTACAGGAGCAGGGCCTTCTGGTAAAGATCCAGCCCCACACCCACAGCGTGGGTACTCATGACCGCTGCAAGACCACGGTGGAGCCCCTGGTTAAGCAGCAGTGGTTCGTGAAGATGGACGAGCTGATCAAGCCTGCCGTGGAGGGCGTGAAAAAGGGCGAGATCAAGCTGCTGCCGGAGCGCATGGAGAAAATTTACTTCAACTGGACCGACAACATCCGGGACTGGTGCATTTCCCGTCAGCTCTGGTGGGGGCACCGCATTCCCGCCTACTACTGCCCGGACTGCGGGGAAATGGTGGTGGCCAGGGAGAATCCGGGCAAATGCCCCAAATGCGGCTGCACCACCATGACTCAGGACGAGGATACTCTGGATACCTGGTTTTCCTCCGCCCTCTGGCCCTTCTCCACCCTGGGCTGGCCGGATCAGACCGAGGATCTGGATTATTTCTACCCCAACGACGTGCTGGTGACCGGATATGACATTATTTTCTTCTGGGTGATCCGCATGATCTTCTCCGGCTATGAGCAGATGGGGGAGGCACCTTTCCACACGGTGCTGTTCCACGGCCTGGTGCGGGATTCCCAGGGCCGGAAAATGAGCAAATCCTTAGGAAACGGTATTGACCCCCTGGAGGTGATCGACAAATACGGCGCCGATGCCCTGCGGCTTACGCTGATCACCGGAAATGCCCCCGGCAACGACATGCGTTTCTACTGGGAGCGGGTGGAGGCCAGCCGGAATTTTGCCAACAAGGTGTGGAACGCCTCCCGCTTCATCCTGATGAACCTGGAGGGCATGACCGTGACGGAGCCGAAGGAGGAGGAGCTGGAGGCCGCCGACAGGTGGATCCTTTCCAAAGCCAATACTTTGGCAAAAGACGTTACCGAGAACATGGACAAATTCGAGCTGGGGATCGCGGTGCAGAAGGTCTACGATTTTATCTGGGATGAATTCTGCGACTGGTACATCGAGATGGCCAAGACCCGCACCTCCCGGAAGGAGGAGAATCCCGCCTCCGCCAACGCGGCCCTCTGGACCTTAAAGATCGTGTTGATCCAGGCCCTGAAGCTGCTGCACCCCTTCATGCCCTTCATCACGGAGGAGATCTTCTGCACGCTGCAGGCGGAAGAGGAGTCCCCCTCCGGGGATACCTGTATGCCATCCGGCAAAAAAGAGGAGACAATTATGCTGTCCTCCTGGCCGGTGTATGCGGAAAGCAGAAATTATCCGGCAGAGGAGGAAATGATCGAGACCGTCAAGGAAGCGGTCCGGGCTGTGCGGAACCTGCGTTCCGAGATGGACGTTCCCCCCAGCAAAAAGGCCCACATTTACGTGGTCTGCGAGGAACAGAAGCATGCGGAGACCTTTGAGAGCCTGGTCAGCACCTACGCGGGGATGATGGGGGCAATGAAGGTGCAGGTGCAGAGGGATAAAACCGGTATCGCCGGGGACGCCGTTTCCGCGGTGACGGGCGCGGCGGTTCTCTACATCCCGCTGGAGGACCTGGTGGACTTTGAGAAAGAACGGGAACGGCTGACCAAGGAGAAAGAGCGCCTGGAAAAAGAACTGGCCCGCTCCAATGGCATGCTGAACAACGAGAAGTTCTTAAGCCGGGCTCCCGAGAGCAAGATTCAGGAGGAGAAGGAAAAGCTGGCCAAGTATGAACAGATGATGGCGCAGGTCTGCGAGCGGCTTGGGCAGTTGAAGTAGGAACGATTTTGCGGGCAATGCGAAATCATGGTCTAGGTATGATGCGCGGAAAGTTTTTTAGCGTTGATGTGTTTCGGATGGTGTAAGAAAATGGTGTAATTTCAGTAGCTGTAGAGATGCTGTTTTGCAAGTAAGGGTTGGAATGTGACTTACGGAGCAGGCTTGCGGCGGGCAGACTGGAATTGCGCCATTTTTTCAGTATTTGATTTAGAAGGAAAAGAGCAGAGTGGATTGTCATGTAATTGGTTTTGAGATATAATGATTGTCGAAATCTAAAAGTAGAGGAGAATTTTCTGTGGATACATCATTTGATTTGAAATTATCGGGTGAGCAACAGTTATTTATAGAAGAGGCATTGCAGGGAAAAAATATTCTCGTAGATGCGTGTATTGGCAGTGGAAAAACTACAGCGATTCAAAATTTGTGTAATAAGATGCCAAGTACGAAAAAGGTTTTGTATTTGACTTATAACAGGCTTTTAAAATTAGATGCAAAATCTAAAATAAAAAAGAAAAATGTTACAGTTACAAATTATCACGGATTTGCGTATATGAGTTTGCAAAGAAGTGGTATATCTGTGGGAATTTCAGATCTTATACAGACATTTGTTCGAGAAAAACCGTCTATTAACAAATATGATGTTTTGATTATTGATGAGTATCAGGATATTGAACAGGAGCTGGCAGAACTATTGCAGTTGGTAAAAGCCCGTAATTTGGATATGCAGATTATCGCAGTTGGAGATATGGAGCAGAAAATATATGATAAAACGACATTAAACGTCGAAGCATTTATGGAAGCATTTCTGGAAGAACATCTCAGATTAAGGTTTACGCAATGTTTCCGATTGTCAAGTGATCTGGCGGGAATGCTTGGAAGAATATGGAAGAAAGAAATAAATGGGGTAAATGATTGTTGCAAAGTGGAAGAAATGACGAAAGAAGATATTATATCATTCTTGGCGAAGCAGAATCCAGCGGATATTTTGTGCTTGGGTGCGAGAACAGGGGCAATGTCTGATACGTTAAATATTCTGGAAGAAGAATATTCGCATAAATTCAATAAGAAGACCGTCTATGCAACGATATCTGATAATGATTCGATGGGGAAAACAGAACCGAAAAATGATTCTGCAATTTTTACAACTTATGATAGTAGTAAAGGATTAGAAAGAAAAATATGTGTTGTCTTCGATTTTACAGAAAGTTATTGGAGTGTAAGGATATCAAAACCACAGCAGTCGTATTGTATTTTAAGAAATATTTTTTGTGTTGCAGCTAGCAGAGGGAAAAATCACATTATCTTTGTGAAAACAGAAGAGGGTATACTATCTGAAAGAACGCTTTCGACGTTTGTAGAAACAAATCAGAAATTTGAAGATTTAGACATAAGTGAAATGTTTGATTTCAAGTATAAAGAAGATATAGAGAAGTGTTATTCGCAGTTAAAAATTAATAAACTGATACCAGAAGACACTTCATCCATTGATATAAAAAGTACGGATGATTTGATAGATTTATCACCTTGTATTGGAATATATCAAGAGGCTGTCTTTTTTGATAATTATCAAATAGAGGCGGCTATAAAATTAAAAATTTTGCTGAATTCAGAATTAAAGAGGTTGTATACGAAAGAGGTAATGAATAGCTCGTTGGATCAGAAAATATTATTTTTGGTTTCGCTTGAGACAAAACAAAAAAGATATAGAACACAGGTGCTTACTCCGTTTGTCAGCAAAGAAAAAAGTGACCTGATAAAAGCCCGTCTAAAAACGCGATTAAACAGCGATGCGAATGCACAGGTTGAGTGTCAGATTGGTTTTGGCAGTCAAAAAGGAGAAGTTAAGTTCTCGGCGAAAGGGTTTGCCGATGTGGTAAAAGATGATGTCGTATATGAATTAAAATTTGTGTCGGAATTAACACATGAGCATTTTTTACAGTGTGCATGCTACGTGGTTGCCATGAATCTGCCGAAGGGAATTCTATGGAATACCAGAGATAATACATTATATGAGATAGAAGTACCAGATAGAAAAGAGTTTTTGAACGCAGTTACGAAAACGGTTACGAAAGGGATGATAGAAAATTACTATAGTCCAAAACAATTCATGGAAAAGGCGGAAGATGTTGTAGAAAAATTTGCTGTCATTGATATTGAGACAAATTGGAATAATGAAGTAATGTCTATTGGAGTAGTAGTGGCAGATGCAAAGAGTAAGGAAGAAATTGATTCGGTATATTACATAATGGATCCAGAATATAAAATAGGAGGAATGTATGTAAATGAATTGAGATTTCATGAAAAGAGAGCTTGTATCGCAAATAGAAAGCAGGCTTTGAAAGAAATAGAACAATGGCTGGATAAGCACAGTGTGCAGAAACTTTTCGCGTATAATGCGTCTTTTGATAAGAGACATCTGCCGGAATATTCCAGATTTGCATGGTACGATATTATGCGTTTGGCAGCATACCGCCAATATAATAAGGCGATACCGAATTCTGCCGAGTGCTGTAAGACAGGAAAGCTGAAACAAGGATATAGCGTTGAAAATATATTGAAGATGCTCAGTGAGGATAATAGCTATAGTGAGACGCATAATGCTGTTTTAGATGCAGAAGATGAATTACGAATCATGCAATTATTAAAATTTGATATAAGTGAATATGATATTGCGCTTATAGGGGACAAAGAGAATTTGGTCATAAAACCGCAGAAAAATGATAAGGCTTCTATACCGGTAATAAATAATAATTTCAAAAAGAAAAAGGGAATTTTATCTAAGATTTTCGGGAGAATAAGCTGAAATTGGCACTATATGCGTCAATCGCGCAAATTTTGCAGGCAAAGAAAAGGCTCAACCTGCCTGCCCCTCTGCCTTTGTCGCATTCCCCCGCCTTTTGCGGTGAAAACATCACGATTCAGCCAAAAAAATCTTGCATAAAATCACCACTCGATTATAATGGAAAAAGGTGGTGATTTTTTGACTTACGAGGAAACCGTAGCGCGTATTCTTGATATACCGAAATTTACAAAGAAAAATGGTCTTGCCCACACCCGGGAGCTGCTGCGCCGTCTGGGGGATCCCCAGGAGCAGGTGCCGGTCATCCATGTGGCGGGCAGCAACGGCAAGGGCAGCGTCTGCGCTTTTATCAGCAGCATCCTTACGGAGAGCGGCGTTCGTACCGGGCTTTTTACCTCCCCCCATCTTGTGAGCATCCGGGAGCGCTTCCGCGTAAACGGGGAGCCCTGCTCCCGGCAGCAGTTCCTGGAGGCGGAGGGGGCGGTCCGCGGCGCGGTGGAGGCCATGGTGCGGGAGGGCATGGCGCACCCCACCTTTTTTGAGTACGTGTTCGCCCTGGGCATGGTGCTGTTTGCCCGGCAGAAGGTGGACTGCGTGGTGCTGGAGACGGGGCTGGGAGGGCGGCTGGACGCCACCAATGTGGTGCGTCATCCCCTGCTTACGGTCATCACCTCCATCAGCCTGGAGCACACGGAGATCCTGGGGGATACCATCGAGGCCATCGCGGGGGAGAAGGCCGGGATCTTAAAGCCCGGGGTGCCGGTGATCTTTGACGGCAGCGAGCCGAAGGCCGCGGCGGTGATCCAGAGGACCGCCGGGGAGGTGGGAGTGCCCTTTGCAAAAATCATGCCGGAGAACATTAAGATTTTATTAAACGACGGAAAATACCTTGATTTTTCCGTGGAGAGCCAGTATGATGTTACTAAGATACGGATACCCTTTCCCGCGGAATATCAGGCCATGAACGGCGCTTTGGCGCTGGCGGCGGTCAACCGGCTGAAGGGAAGCTTTCCCATCACGGAGCAGAGCGTCCGGGAGGGATTTTTGCACACGTCCTGGCCGGGGCGAATGGAGGAAGTGTATCCGCAGGTGTATCTGGACGGAGCCCACAATGTAAGCGGGGTGCGGGCCTTTTTGCAGGCCGTCGGCAGGATCGCGGAGGGGCCGTCCATTCTGCTTTTTTCCATGGTGAAGGGAAAACGGGAGCAGGAGGCTCTGGATTTGCTTCTGCAGGAGGGCTGCTGGGAGGAACTGATCCTTACGCAGATCAGCGGCACCGAGCGGGCGCTGCCCCTGTCCCTGCTTGAACAGCGTGCGAGAGAAGCGGGCCCAGCAAATCTGAAGGTGACAGCCATAAAGGAGCCGCGGGAGGCGTTTTTGACGGCATTGGTCCGCAGGAAGCCGGACCAGAAGCTGTTTTGCGCCGGCTCCTTGTATCTGATCGGAGAATTGAAAAAAATAGCAGGAGGTATCGCGGATGATTGACTTTGAAGAAGAATTGAAGAAATTTCAGCCCAGCCTGGAAGTGGAAGAGGCGGAGGAAGCCATATATAATCACGATTTGACGGACATGACGGATATTTTGCAGGAAATGCTCAAGGAAGCGCGGAAAAATCAGTAATTGCCGTGCGGGACGGACCGAAGGGACCTGGGAGGGCAGGTCCGAAACGGCGGCGGATGCCTGGACAGAAAGGATATATGGATGGAATGTTATAAGTGCGGTGCGGCCCTGGGACGGGAGGATTACTGCCCGGCCTGCGGCGCGGATGTGAAATTATATAAGAAGATCATACACGGCTCCAACCATTATTACAACGAGGGGCTGGAGCGGGCCAGGGTCCGGGATCTGTCCGGCGCGGCGGACTGTCTGAAAAGGAGCCTGAAATATTACAAGAGAAATATACCGGCCAGGAATCTTCTGGGGCTTGTCTATTTTGAGATGGGAGAGACCGTGGACGCCCTTGGGGAGTGGGTCATCAGTAAAAATCTGAAGCCGGAGGATAATCCGGCGGAGGGGTATCTGGCCTCCGTGCAGTCCAACGGTAACAAGCTGGACGCGCTGAACCAGACCATCAAAAAATACAATCAGGCCCTTCTGTACTGCAAGCAGGACAGCAAGGATCTGGCTGTGATCCAGTTAAAGAAGGTGCTGAGCTTAAATCCCAGACTGGTGAAGGGGCATCAGCTTCTGGCCCTTCTCTATATGGAGGAGGGCAAATACGACCTGGCCAAGAAATCCCTGCGAAACGCGGGCCGGATCGACGCCAATAACACCACCACCCTCCGGTATCTGAAGGAGGTGAACCGCCAGCTTCACGGGGAGCAGGGCGCCAGGAAAAATGAGCGCAGGGACAAGGAGGAGCTTCTGACCTATCAGAGCGGCAACGATACGATCATCCGCCCGGCGGCGGCCTTCAAGGATAATTCCGCCCTGGCCATCGTGCTGAATATTGTGGTGGGCGTGGTGATCGGCGTGCTGATCACCTGGTTTCTGGTGGTGCCCGGCGTCCGCCAGCGGGTGGTCAGCGAGAGCAACCAGGCGGTGCGGGAGGCCAACGAGACCATCAGCGCCAAAAATCAGACCATCGATACCTTGGAGCAGCAGGTCAGCGACCTCAACACGCAGATTTCCCAGTATGAGGCCAGCGCCAGCAGCAGTCAGGACACCCTTGCCAGGTACGAGCAGCTGCTGTTGGCCTATGATACGTTTGTGAAGGGGGACGTGGCGGGGGCGGCCACAGCCCTGGAGAGCCTGGACCAGGCGGCCTTTACCGGCACCGCGGCCACCGTTTATCAGAACCTGAGCGCTCAGGTGAATCAGCAGTACATCGGCATTTTGTACCAGCAGGGCGAGGC
>CALWDR010000109.1 GCA_944376745.1 uncultured Lachnospiraceae bacterium | reverse complement strand
GTACAGCACTCGTGGTCGGTGTGAATCCCCGCCAGAGCGTAACAGTTCGTCTCCTTCTCCCCCAGATACCCCGCATGGCCGTCAATGATCTTATCCCGAAAAAGCGCAAGCTTCTTCAGCATGTTTTCCTCACAGGAGAGGACCGCCTGACAGTCCATCACCTCACCCAGCCCCAGCACCCGGGGATTGTCCCGGTAGGCCTCCATCTCCTCCGCCTCCAGGGCGTGGCCGTTGTCCTCGAAGGGCCCCGCGGGCACGCAGGAGGGCACCATCACATACACATTTGCCATGGAATCCTCCGTCTCCCGGAGAATAAAATCGATCCCGGCCCTTCCGGACACGTTGGCCGCCTCGTGGGGGTCCACCACGAAGGTGGTGGTTCCCTTAAGCCCCGCCTGCAAGATCAACTCCCCCGGATTTACCAGCGTGGATTCCAGATGCAGATGGGCGTCGATAAAGCCGGGGCAAACGTATCTGCCGGCCATGTCGATCTCCTTCTCCCCCTGATAGTCCCCCACGCCGAGGATCACCCCGTCGGCCACGGCAATGCCCCCCGTGAGAATTTCATTGGTAAAAACCTGCACGATCCTGGCATTTTTCAGCACCAGCGGGGCCTTCCGCTTCCCCAGCGCCGCCTCTGCCGTTTCTCTGGAATACTGAAAACTCATACGCTTCCTTCTCCTTTCTCCCGCTTTCTGTGTTCGCCAAAGCTTCTTCTTAAAATCCCGCTTTCTATGTTCGCCAAAGCTTCCTCTTGAAATCCCGCTATACCACTTTTTCCCCGCTCACATATTTTCCAACGATGTCGCGTTCGTCGGAGAGATAGATCACCCGCTCCAGCCTCTCCCTTAAGCTTAACATATGCGGCGGCAAAAATCTACTGTCATCTATCACAACCGCATCCAATTCATACCCTTCCTCGAAGCTACCCACCTTCCCGAAGAAGGCTCCGCCGCCCAAAGTGCCCAGGTAGAAGGCCTCCTCCACAGACAGAGGCGCCAGCCCCTCGTCCTTTAACCGCCAACGGAGCTTGGAGGCCTGGATGGAATCCGACATGGCCCGGAATATGGACACGGAATATCCCCCCGCCACGTCGCTGCCCAGCCCCATGGAAAGGCCCTCCTGAAGGTACGTCCGCACCGGGGCGGCCCCCGAGGACAGATTCATGTTGGACTGGGCGCAGTGGGCCACGAACACGCCCCGCTCCTTCATCAGCTCCAGCTCCTTTCTGGGGGAATGGACACAGTGGGCCATCACAGCCCTGCCGTTGCTGCCGAAAAGTCCCAGCTTATCGTAGGCGTCCCCGTAATGCTCCGCCTTGGGGCAAAGCTCCCGCACCCAGGCGATCTCGCTGAGATTCTCGGACAGATGGCTCTGCACCGGAAGCCCCGTCTCCCGCTGGATACGGGCCAGCCCCCGCATCAGCTCATCGCTGCAGCTGGGAATAAACCGGGGCGTGAGGATTGGCCTGAGCTTCGTAAAACGCCCGCTCTCCTCGATCCAGCGCTCCGTATCCGCAAGGGCGCTTTTCGCGCTCTCCTCCCTTAAATAATCCGGGCTGTTCCGGTCCATGTTGACCTTTCCCACATAGCCCCGGATACCGGCCTCCTCCAGAAGCTCCATCAGAAGCAGCGTTCCTTCCCGGTGCAGGGTGCCGAAAATGCAGGCCCGAGTGGTGGCGCTCTCCCTTAAGGCTTCGGCATACTGCCCGTAAGCCGCCCTGGCGTACTCCATGTCCCCATAGCGACTCTCCACCGGAAAGGTGTAGGTGTTCAGCCAGTCCAGAAGCTCCATATCCATGCCGTTGGCCCGCATGGCATACTGGGGCGCATGGGCGTGCAGATCGCAAAGGCCGGGGAGAATGAGGGCATCCCCGTGATCCGTCACGGGAAGATGGGCGTATCGCTCCGGCAGTTCCCTGTAAATTCCTCCGGAAATCCCCTCCTCACAGACCAGATACCCCTGCTCCTCCAGCTTCAGATGCTTCTCATCCTGACTGTAGATAAAATTCCCCTTTAATACAAATGTGTGTTCCATCGCCTTCCTCCTCTTTTCTCTGAAACGATTTTCCTTTTTTGCAGCTTTCGCCGGCTCCGCTGGAAGGATGGATTTCCCCCTGCCCCGCTGCTTACGGAAATAAAAAAACCAACTTCCCGGAAAGCCGACTGTTTTTCCCCGCACGGGAAGAAACTTATAGTCAACTATTCCGGTAGTTGGTAGAGACGTTCATCCGATCACGAACCTATATAAGTTATCATACATTATAATCCATATTCTTCAAAATGTCAAAGCAATCAAAGGTGGCAAAGTAATCTTTCGGCGTTTCGGCCCGGCGGATCAGCTGCACGGACCCGTCCTCCCGAAGAAGCAGCTCCGCCGATTTTAATTTGCCGTTGTAATTATAGCCCATGGAGTAGCCGTGGGCACCCGTGTCGTGGATCACCAGAAGATCCCCGATGTCCACTCTGGGCAGCATACGGTCCACGGCGAACTTGTCGTTGTTCTCGCACAGGGAGCCCGTCACATCATACAGATGGTCGCAGGGAGCGTCCTCCTTGCCCATCACCGTGATATGGTGGTAGGCGCCGTACATGGCCGGGCGCATGAGATTTACGGCGCAGGCGTCGCAGCCGATGTACTCCTTGTAGGTGTGCTTCTGATGGATGGCCGTGGTCACCAGACAGCCGTAGGGGCCCGTCATAAAGCGTCCCAGTTCCGTGTAAATGGCCACATTTCCCATGCCCGCCGGCACCAGGGTCCGCTCGTAGACCTCCCGGACGCCTTCCCCGATAGCGCGGATATCGTTGGGCTCCTGGTCGGGCCTGTAGGGGATTCCGATGCCGCCGGACAGGTTGATGAAACGGATGTCCGCCCCGGTCTCCCGCTTTAAGTCCACCGCCAGCTCAAACAAGATTTTTGCCAGGGTGGGATAATAGTCCTCACTGACGGTATTGCTGGCCAGAAAGGCGTGAATGCCGAACTTCTTCGCCCCCTTCTTCTTCAAGAGCTTAAAGCCCTCAAACAGCTGCTCCTCGGTAAATCCGTACTTGGCGTCGCCGGGATTGTCCATGATGCCGTTGCCCAGCTTGAAGATCCCGCCCGGATTGAAGCGGCAGCTGATGGTCTCCGGGATGTAGCCCAGCGTCTTTTCCAGAAATTCAATATGGGTAAAATCATCCAGGTTGATGATGGCCCCCAGCTTATTGGCATAAGCGTACTCCTTAGCCGGCGTGGAGTTGGAGGAAAACATGATGTCCTGCCCCGTAATGTCCAGCGCCTTGGACAGCATCAGCTCCGTTAAGGAGGAGCAGTCGCAGCCGCAGCCGTATTCCCTTAAAATATTGATGAGGAAGGGATTCGGATTGGCCTTCACCGCAAAATATTCCTTATAGCCCGGATTCCAGGAAAATGCCTCCCGCAGGGCCTTCATATTTTCCCGGATGCCTTTTTCATCGTATAAATGGAAAGGGGTCTGGTACTCCTTCACGATCTCCTTTAATTTTTCATAGGTTACAAAAGGTTTCTTGTTCATTCTTCAGTCTCCTTGCAAATCTTATGTCTCAAACTTCTCAAAGACTACTATACCGTTTTTCCTGCAAAATGGCAAGCGCCGTCCTGCGGCCGTTTCCTATACAAATACCGCCTGCACCAGCACCATGTAGAGAACGGTCCCCACGCCGATGCTCAAAAGGTTGTTCCGCTTCCAGACGTGCAGCAGCACCACCACGGCCCCGGCGATCAGCTCCGGCAGGCCGAAGGGGAAGGCCGTCACCTGTACGGATTTCAGACAGTAGATCACCAGCATCCCGATGACCGCCGGTGGCAGCACCTTGCCCAGATATTGTACCACCCGGGGAATCTCCTTATTCTTTGGAAATACCGCAAAGGGCAGCATCCGGGTGAGAAAAGTGGTGGCCGCCACCGCCAGAATGATCAGAAGGGAGCGAACGGGGCTAATCGGCATGGCTTTCCACCTCCTTTTTCCGGGTCAAAGGCTCCTGCCCTTCCCCGGACGGTTTCTCGATCACCCTCCGGCAGGATAAGAGCAGGACCATGATGCAGATCATGGCGGGCAGGATGAAGTTGTCCTTTCCGAACACCACCAGGCAGAGAAGGCCGCAGCCCAGCCCGGCCAGGGCCGGAAGATGCTGCCTGCTGCTCATCCACTGCTCCACAAAGATCACCAGGAACAGTGCTGTCATGGCAAAATCGATGCCCGTGGCGTCAAAGGGGATCATGGAGCCCGCCAGGGCGCCGATGACAGAGCCGATGATCCAGTAGCTCTGATCCAGCAGGGCGATGGCCAAAAGAAATTTTTTCTCATCCACCCCTTTTGGCACCCTGGTGACAAAATACAGGGAATAGGTCTCGTCCGTCAGGGAAAAGATCATGTACAGCCGCCGTTTCCCCATGTCCGCGAACCGCTCCAGCAGGGACAGCCCATAAAAAATATGGCGCACATTGACCATAAAGGTCATAAAGATCACCTGCACAAAGCTCACCCCCGGCGCGAAAAAATTCACGGCCAGATACTGTCCGCTTCCGGCGTACACCAGAAGGCTCATCAGCGCCGCCCAGAGAAAATTATAGCCCTTCTCCTGGTACATGACGCCGAAGGCGATCCCGATGAACAGGTATCCCGTCAGCACCGGAACCGTATAGGGAAAGGCCGCCCGAAAGGCCCTTTTATAACTCTTCTGCTCCATGCTATCAACCTCTGTCTTACTTCATTTCCGAACTGTTACTAGATTACACCAAGGAAATAAACTTTTCAAGATTTTTTTATTGAAATTTAGCGAATCTCTGTGTTATACTTAAGATAATGTATTTTTACGGATACAAATAGCTGCTTACAGACAGAGTCATTGGGGTGTACCACGAAGGGCGCGTGAAAGCGTCCTTTGTAGCACGCCCTTTTTCCACGAGCAGTCAGGAAGATCCCTCAACACGCCGCCAGGAGAATCCCCTATCTTCCCGGCGGCGCGAAACACCCGGTCCAAGGAGAATTACGATGAACAATACAAAACTGACCAATTCCAACGATGTATTCAAAGGCCTCCAGTCCAAAGCGGTGGAAACCCACGCCCACACCCTGGGCGGCAGTCCCTGCGCCAAGGTCCCGGCCAGGGAGGCGGTGAAGGCCTACGCCGACGCGGGCTACGGCGCGCTGATGATCACCAACCACTTCAACGCGGACACCGTCCCAAAGCCCGGCCTGTCCCCCAGGGACTGCGCCAAGCGCTATGTGGACCTTTACCGGGAGGCGGAGGAATACGGACAGCAGTTCGGCATCCAGGTCTGGTTTGGCATTGAGACCTGCCTTCTGGGCGGGCCGGAGGATTTCCTCCTCTTCGGCGTGGAGCCGGATTTTGCCCTGGAAAATCCCCTGCTCTATGAAATGACCCAGGAGGAGCTGTTCCGGGAATGCGAGCAGTACGGCTGCCTGCTCTATCAGGCCCATCCCAGCCGCTCCTACTGCCAGCCCAGAGACCCCAGGTTCCTCCACGGCGCCGAGGTCTACAACGGCAATATCCGGCATCAGGAAAACAACGAGATCACGCTGCTGTGGGCCAAAAAATACCGCCTGCTGTTCTCCTCCGGCAGCGATTATCATCAGACGGAAGATCTGGCAAGAGGCGGTATCCTGGTTCCCGAATCCATCCGGGACATCAAAGCCCTGGCGGCTTATATGCGGGAAAATGAAGTCACGTTGATCACAAATGATTGAGGAAGCGCCGGTTGTATCCGCACTTTCCCACAGGAAGGAAACGCTGGCTGTATCCACCCTTCTCCATATGGAGGGAACGCGGATGCAGCCAGCGTTTTTCTTGTATCATGGGGACAAAATACCTTTTGACCCTGGTATCATTATAATTTTATTCCCTTCAGCAGATCTCCCAGGCTGGTGGAAACCTTTTCCCCGGAGGTGTACTCCCGCACTTCCGGCGTCCTGTCCACATCCACCATCTCCTCCTGGAGGGCTTTCATGCTGAGGCTTACCTTATGGTCGTTGGTATTTAAAATTTTTACCTTGACCTTCTGGCCCACGGACAGCACCTCGGAGGGCTTGGCGATCCGCTTCTGGCTGATCTGGGAAATGTGTACCAGCCCGCTGATCCCGTCGCCCAGATCCACAAAAGCGCCATAGGGCATCAGACTCTCCACAGTACCCTCCATCACGGTGCCCGGCACCATCATGGAAATCTTGTGGTTGTGCTCCTCCACAGCCTTCTCCCGCAGGATCACCTTCGCGGACATCACCAGCTTCTTCTTGGACTTGTCCACGGTGATCACCCGCACCTGAAGCTGACGGCCCAGCCAGGTATCGTCCACGTCCACATAGGACAGGGCAAGCTGGGAGGCCGGGATAAAGCCGCGGATCCCCTCCACGTAGGCCACCACGCCGCTGGGCACGATGCCGGCCACCTTCACATCCAGAGCGGTCTCCTGCTCCTTGTACTCCTGAAGCTTCTCCCAGGCCAGAACCTCGTTGGCCTCCTTTTTGGACAGCTGGATATTTCCGGCTCCGTCGTCGGTGCGGATCACGGTGGCTTCGATCACATCCCCCACCTTCACATCCGTAAGGATCTTAAAGCCCGGATCGTTGCTCAGATCCGCGGCCTTGATCACGCCGGGAGCAAAATATTTCAGGTCCAGGGTCACCTCGTCCTCATTTACGTCAATGACGGTCCCCGAGATAATATCGCCCACACTGATCTTGCGGAAGGATGCCTCCAGCTCCTCCTTGTAGTCCTCCATGGTCTCCGCCGGGGTCTCTTGGGCCTTCTCAGCCTCTGCGGTGGCCTCGGGGGCCTCCGCGGCCTGTTCCGTCTCCATGGTCTCCGCCGGGGCCTCTGCGGCCTGTTCTGCTTCCGGGGTTACTTCCGCTTCTGCGGCGCCCTCAGATGCCTCCACGGCCTGTTCCGCCTCTGCGGCCTTCCCGGCCTCCGCGCTCTCCAAAGTCTGCGCCGTCTCAACAGACGCTTCCGCGGCCTCTGTAGTCTCAGCCGCAGGTTCCACGGCCTTGGCCGTATCCAGATTTTCCATTGTATCCATTGTGATACCCTCCTTTAAAACTCTTTCTTCCACTTTATCACAGGGCGGGCCGGATTACAAGAGTCTGTTTCTTGACAAAGCCCTTTCCGCAGGGTAATATAGTAACAGTACAGACAGCTAGGCAATGAAAAGACAGACCGTGCAAATTTATTTGCGAAGGGCGGTCTTTTCATTGCCGTTGATTGGCTAAACACCAATCAGCCACAGACAGGAGCTGCATCGCAGCGGATAGCCTTCGGAGAAGGCGGTCTGTGGCTTGCTTTCTGAACTGTTACGTAATATGACGGTACAAACCACAGGCCGGCTTCTCCGAAGGCTATTTGCCGCTGCGCAGCTTTCGTCTGTGGCTGATTGGAGGTATCCCATGGACGAAACGATATTGATTGTGGATGACGAGCGCGCCATCGCCGATCTGGTGGAGGTCTATCTGCAAAATGAAAATTATAGGGTGCGGAAATTTTACAATGCCGCCGATGCCCTGGAATGCGTGAACCGGGAGGACATCAGCCTGGCGATCCTGGACGTGATGCTGCCGGATATGGACGGTTTCACCCTCTGCCAGAGGATCCGGGAAAACCATCTCTTTCCCATTCTCATGCTGACGGCCAAGGTGGAGGACATGGACAAGATCACCGGGCTGACCCTGGGGGCAGACGACTACATCACCAAGCCCTTCAATCCCCTGGAGCTGATGGCCCGGGTCAAGACCCACCTTCGGCGCTACAAGCGCTACAACCCGGCGGAGCAAAGGCCCAGGGAACCGGAGGAATACGATATCGGCGGCCTGCACATCGCCAAGAACAACCACAAATGCACCCTAAACGGCGCCGAGCTGGCCCTCACCCCCATCGAATTTTCCATCCTCTGGTACCTCTGCCAGCACCGGGGGAACGTGGTGTCCGCCGAGGAGCTTTTCGAGGCTGTCTGGGGAGAAAAATATCTGGACAGCAACAACACCGTGATGGCCCACATCGCCCGTCTCCGGGAAAAAATGAAGGAGCCGCCGCGGAAACCAAAATATGTAAAGACCGTATGGGGGGTGGGCTATACCATTGAATAACGAAGCTTCAAACCAGCAGCATCCTGTAAATTATGGCCAGCGCAGACGCCTGATGAAAAGCAAGCTTACCAGAAGGATCATGCTCCAATACTTTCTGTCCCTGGCCGGCTTTGTCTGCATCCTGTTCTTTCTGCTGATCTTCGGGTGGAATATTGCCAGCAGTATCACCTGGTACTCAGACCAGCCCCTGTACCAAATCTTAAGCTGGGTGAAGGAATATATCGTGCTTGTGATCGGCTTCCTCCTGCTGTGCGGCTGGATCATCATGTCCTACTACTTCATCGCCCGGCCCCTGCGGTATCTGGATGAGATCATCGCAGCCGCCGAGCGGCTGGCCTCCCCCACCGACGAGCCCATCCTGCTGCCCGACGTCATGAAATACGTCCAGGACGAGCTGAACCTGGTGCGGGAGCAGGCCCTTAAAAACGCCCGGATCGCCAAAGAGGCGGAGCAGCGGAAAAATGATATGATCGTGTATCTGGCCCACGATCTGAAGACGCCCCTCACCAGCGTCATCGGCTATCTCACCCTCCTTCGGGACGAGCCCCAGATCTCTCCCGAACTGCGTGCAAAATACACCGGTATCGCCCTGGATAAGGCACAGCGGCTGGAGGAGCTGGTCAACGACTTTTTCGACATCACGCGGTTTAACCTGACCACCCTCACTCTGGAGCCGGAGCGGATCAATCTAAGCCGCATGCTGGAGCAGATCACCAGCGAATTTTACCCCATCCTGGCGGAAAAAGAGCTTACCTTTGACGCCAGTATCCAGCCGGACATCCAGCTTCTCTGCGACCCGGACAAGCTGGAGCGGGTCTTCGACAACCTGATCCGCAATGCCGTCAATTACAGCTACAGCGGGACGGTCATCGCCCTCGCGCTGGAAAAGCAGGAGCAAAATGTCTGCCTCAGGATACAGAACCACGGCAAGACCATTTCCCCGGAAAAGCTCTCCCATATCTTCGAGCAGTTCTTCCGGGTGGACTCTTCCCGTTCCTCCGCCACCGGAGGGGCCGGGCTGGGACTGGCCATCGCCAAGGAGATCGTGGAGCTGCACGGCGGGAAGATTTTTGCCGAGAGCGCGGACGAGAGCATTACCTTCACCGTATTTCTGCCCCTGCGGTAACGGAGCACTGCCTTCACGGTATTTCTACCCCTGGGGTAACGGAGCACTGCCTTCATGGTATTTCTACCCCTGGGCAGCCGCCGTCAGAATTTTGTAAGAATTTTTACAGAAAATCGCATACTTTCCCTCAGGAAAACCGAAAACATAAAATGTCTCTTTTTGGTACCATTGCAGTATCAAAGAGGGGCATTTTTTATGGGGAAAATTCCCGGCCATGGAATTTCTCCCTCCAAACCTTACTGCTTCAGGCCCCGGAAAGGACAGATCTATGAAGAACTCTATGGAAAAATTAAACGTAGCCATCTTTTTCGGAGGCTGTTCCTCCGAGTACAGCGTATCTCTGGAATCCGCAGCCGCTGTGATCCGCAGTCTGGACAGAACGCTCTATGAGCCCGTCCTGATCGGTATCACCCAGCGGGGAGACTGGTTTTATTACACCGGTCCCGTGGAACAGATCCCCGCCGACACCTGGCAGACTGCCGGGCACTGTGTCCCCGCGCTGCTTTCCCCGGACCGCAGCCACCACCATCTCCTGCTCCTTAAGGAAACCGGGGTGGAGGCCCTTCCTGTGGACATTGCCTTCCCGGTGCTCCACGGCAGAAACGGGGAGGACGGCACCCTCCAGGGGCTCCTGGAGCTGGCCGGAATCCCTCTGGCCGGGTGCGGCGTTCTCGCCTCCGCCCTCTGCATGGACAAGGACCGGGCCCACACCCTGGCAAAAGCCACCGGAGTACGGGTGCCAAGGGCCATGACCGCCTCCCGCCGGACGCCCCCGGACGTCCTGCTGGCCCTCGGTGAGGAATTGGGCTATCCCCTTTTTGTAAAGCCTGTGAAGGCAGGCTCCTCCTACGGCGTAACCAAAGTTCCCGGGCGGGACAGACTGGCGGAAGCCGTAAAGCTGGCCTTTCAGTATGATGACGAAATCATCATCGAGGAAAACATCGACGGCTTCGAGGTGGGCTGCGCCGTCCTGGGCCGGGAGGAGCTCACCGTAGGCGAGGTGGACGAGATCGAATTGTCCGGCGGATTATTCGATTTCACGGAAAAATACACCTTAAAAACCTCCGCCATCCATGTGCCGGCCCGCATCAGCCCCAAAAAGGCTTCCCAGATCCAGGAAACCGCAAAAACCATCTACCGCGCCCTGGGCTGCTCCGGCTTTGCCCGGGTGGACATGTTCCTAACCCCTCAGGGCGAAATCGTGTTCAACGAGGTCAACACCATTCCCGGCTTCACGGAGCACAGCCGTTATCCGGGCATGATGAAGGCGGCGGGCATTTCCTTCCCGGAGCTGATTTCCAGAATTTTAAAGGAGGCGGTAAGATCATGACGACTTTATCTTTATCCGGAAAACAGATTGTGGAAGGCGGCGGTACGTCCATGACAGCCTTATCCAGAAAGCAGATTGTGGAAGGAGGTGGTACGTCCATGACAGCCTTATCCTTATCCAGAGAACAGATTCATACCGGCAGCCTGATTCTGGTGAACAGCCGTTATCCCTGCCGTCAGCAGCCCGGCATGGTTCTGGTCCCGGCATGCGAGAACGCAGCTGCCGCAAGCAGGAACACGGCATATGAGAATGCGCCTGCCGCAAGCGGGAACACGGCATGCGAGAACGCAGCTGCCATTTTGCTGGAACGCCGGGCGGCGGTCCTTCTTAACAGCCTCATGGAAAGCATACACGGCTGGCGCCAGATCGTCCCCGTCAGCGGCTGGCGCTCCCAGGGGGAGCAGCAGAAGATCTGGGACGACTCCCTGCAGGAAAACGGCAGGATTTTCACAGAGACTTATGTGGCCCTGCCGGGGCACAGCGAGCACCAGACCGGGCTTGCCATCGACCTGGGCCTTCAGCAGGAGCATATCGATTTTATCCGCCCGGAATTTCCCTACACCGGGATCTGTCAGACCTTCCGCCGGAGGGCCTCCGGCTTCGGCTTTGTGGAGCGGTATCCGAAGGACAAGGAGCACGTGACCGGAATCGGACACGAACCCTGGCATTTCCGGTATGTGGGCGTGCCCCACGCCGCTGTCATGGAGCAGCTGCGGCTGACCCTGGAGGAATATACGGATTTCCTGCGGCAGTTTCCTTATGGGGAGCGCCCCTACCAATACCGGCAAGGCGGCCTTGCGGTGAACATTTCTTATCTGAAATCAACCGGGGATGTGACCTTCGCCCAGCTTGACGGCGGTCATCCCTACTCGGTCTCCGGCAACAATGTGGACGGCTTTATCATTACGGAATGGAGGGGAGCTTATGCGCGGGAAAACTGCTTACGGAGGGCTTGACCTCTTTCGGTTCCTTGCGGCCTTTCTGGTGGCGGCCATACACACCTCGCCCTTAGGCTCCTTCAGTGCAGAGGGAGATTTCTTCCTGACACGGATCCTGGCCCGGGTGGCCGTGCCCTTTTTCTTCCTGGTGACGGGACAGTTTTTGCTGGGGAAGCTTTCTGAACCAGGGGAACAATGGCAGGGCAGCAGCCGTCCCACCAGGCGGGGGAATGCAGGGAAACAATGGCAGGGCAGCAGCCGTCCCGCCGGGCGGGGGAGCTTTGCCCCCATCCGGAAATATCTCCTGAAAATTTCCCTCCTCTACGGCATTTCCATCCTGCTCTACCTCCCCATAGGACTGTACGCCGGACACTATCAGGAGCTTGGCCCCCTGGACGCCCTGCGGCTGTTGGTCTTCGACGGAACCTTTTATCACCTGTGGTATTTTCCCGCCTGCATGCTGGGCGTTTTGCTGGTGTGGCTTCTAAGCCGCAGGCTGTCCCTGAAGACCGTGACCGGGATCGCCGCCGCCCTCTACCTGGTCGGCCTGCTGGGGGACAGCTACTACGGCCTGACCGCCCGGGTCCCGCTGCTGTCCGGTATCTATGCGGGATTCTTCCATGTATTTTCCTACACCAGGAACGGCCTGTTTTTTGCGCCGCTCTTCCTGGTGATGGGCGTCTGGATGTACCGGCTTTCCGGAAATTTGGGAACCGCAGAGGAAAAAGCTGCAGGCACCACCGCCGCAGGTCCCGGGCACAGGTTGGAGACTGCTTCGGATACTGCCGCCCGCTCCCTTGGCGCAAAAGCCCGCCGACGCCCGCTTGTCCTTGGGGCCGGATTTCTTCTCTCCCTGGCCCTTATGACGGCGGAAGCCTTCACCCTGCGGCATTTTCAGCTCCAGCGCCACGACAGCATGTACCTGTTTCTGGCGCCCTGCATGTATTTTCTGTACCGGCTTCTGCTTTGCTGGAACGCCAAGCCCCGCCCAAAGCTTCGGACACTCTCCACCTGGATCTACATCCTGCATCCTGCCATGATCGTGGTGATACGGGGTGGGGCCGGAGTGCTTGGGCTGGAAGAATTTCTGGTGGACAACAGCCTTGTCCACTACGCCGCAGTGTGTCTCGCTTCCCTGCTGGCCGCCCTCTGTGTGACAGTCCTTCTGACTTATTTTGAAAGCAAAAAACGCCCCGCGGGTTCCACCACTGTCCGCAGTCCGCGCAGACCCCTTTTTGCCAGTCTCCCGGGAATTGTAA
>CALWDR010000108.1 GCA_944376745.1 uncultured Lachnospiraceae bacterium | reverse complement strand
GGTTTCCGTGGAGACCCACAATCCGCCGGATTCCCCCTATACCCACCAGGAGGCTTCCCGGATGGTCTACGAGGCGGTGCTGAAAGCCTGGCCGGCGGCGGCCCCCTCGGATATGCGCTCGGCCCTGGCGGTAAAGCAGGAATTTGTCCGGGATTACGCCGACAATCCCGTGCGCTTTGTGGTGGTGGGACTTGGCATGGGCAAAAACCGGGCCAAGCAGCTGACGGAGACCAGCGGAACCAGTCTGTACGGCGTGTGCGACATCAATCTGGACAGAGCCAGAGAAATCGGCGAGCTGTTCGGCGTTCCCTACAGTGACGACATCAACGTATTCCTGAGGGATCCCAATGTGGAGGTGATGTATGTGGTGACCCCCACGGGGCAGCATTGCTCCGTGGCGAACCAGTGCCTGGACGCGGGCAAGCATGTGCTCATGACAAAGCCCATGGATGTCACGGTGGCAAACTGTGACGTGACCATCCAAAAGGCGAAGGAAAAGGGGCTTCTTCTGGGCCTTGACTTTGATTTTCAGTTTGACGCGGGCATGATGGCCCTGCGGGAGGCGGTAAAAACCGGTTTCTTTGGGAAAATGCTCTCCGCCAACATTATGCTCAATGTGCTGCGCACCGATGAGTATTATCTGGAAAACGGCGGCTGGCGCGGCACCTGGGCCATGGACGGCGGCGGGGCCATGTCCAACCAGGGCGTCCACGAGGTGCAGCGGCTGATTTCCCTGTTTGGGCTGCCAAAAGAGGTGAAGGGAAGCATTTTCACCAAAAATCACGCCATCGAGGCGGAGGATGAGGGTGTCACCCTCTGGAACTACGGGGACGGATTTACGGCCCGGTTCTCCTCCACCACCTGCTATCCGGCGTCCTCCTGGTCCGTGCGCATCGAGCTTTTCGGCACGGAGGGGGCTTACTACTATACGCTGGGCGGACCGGAGGGAGATCATACCTACTGGTGGAAGAACGGCCGCTGGAGCGAGAAGAGTCCCTTTGCGGCAAAGCGCAGATGGCGGCAGGCCAGCGACAATTTTGCCTACTGTCTGCGGACCGGGGCGCCCCTGGAGGTAGACTGGAAACCGGGCAGAGAATCCAGGCTGGTGCTGGATCGGCTGTACGAGAGCGCAGAGAAGGGCGGCATCTGGGTCAAGATTGAGAATTGAGGATTGAGGAAAAACGCGCCAATTACAGATATGAAACATATATTTGTAATTGGCGCATTTTAAAGTATATAGAAGTGAAAGACGACATATAGGAGGCAGAAGAGATGAGTCAGGTTACAGGAAAAACCATAGATTTGCGTCCCTATCTGGAAGATCTGGAGCGGAGGATCTGTCCTGAGGAGGAAACGCGGCTGGAACAGGAGTGGATACAGTTTGCGGACGGGAACTGCCGCCAGGAGGTTTTTGTTCCCCGCCGGAAACCGTCCCAGCCCTCCCTTTCCTGGCCCCATGTGATGATAAACGACGCGCTGGAATCTTACGATCTGATGATCCTGCAGCAGCTTTCCGGCTGTTCGGAGAATCTGCGCCTGGGGGGAGGGGAGCTGTTGAGCGTCCGGGCCAATTACGGGACGGGCATTATTCCCACCATGCTGGGAGCCGAGTATTTCCCCATGCCCTATGAGACGGACACCCTTCCCACGGCCCGGTCCTTTGCCGGGGGAAAGGAGGAGCTGTTCCGGGTGATGGCGGAGTACCGGCCGGATTACAAAAGAGGGCTTGCGAGCCGCGTCTTTGAGATGGCGGAGCGTTATCTGGAGGCGACCAGGGATTATCCCAATATTTCCCGTTTCGTAAATTTCTACGATCCGGATCTGCAGGGGCCTCTGGCTCTGGCGGAGATGACCTGGGGCTCGGACATTTATGTGGATATGTACGAGGCCCAGGAGGAGGTGGAGGAGGCGCTGGACTTTTTTACGGGTATTTACCTGGATTTTACCGGAAAATGGAAAGATCTTTGTCCGGATTTCGACGGGGAGCACGCGGTGGAGTGGGGAATGCTTCACCGGGGCGGAACCATGATCCGAAACGATGCGGCCATGAATATTTCCGGGGATATGTACGCGGAATTTGTCCGGCCACGGGACCAGCGCATCCTGGACGCCTTCGGCGGCTGTATCCATTTCTGCGGAAGGGGACATCACTACATCGAAAAACTCAGCGAGATCCGGGGGCTTTCCGGCATCAATATGTCCCAGCCGGAGTGGAACGACATGGAAATCATTTATAAAAATACGGTGGACAAGGGGCTCTGCATTCTTGGCATGCCGGAGGCGGAGGTGCGCCGGGCACTGGCGGCGGACCGGCCTCTGCGGGGGCTTGTGCAGTGCGGGGCGTCCCTGGCCGCCTGGGAGGATAAGAAATGAACAAAGAGCAGAGAAACCAGTTAGAATTGATGTTAAGCGCCCTGAAACGGGATTTTTACCACCCGCTTCAGGAGCTTCAGCTTGGCGGCTTTCGGGCGGAGGAAAAGCTGTCGCTGAAGGAGGCGGCGGGACGTGAAAGGACGGACTATCCGGTGGGGACCCGCTGGGGGAATCCCTGGGAATACGCCTGGATGTTTGCGGAATTTACGCTGCCGGAGGAAGCCTGCGGGGAGCGGATCGTGATGGACTTAAATCCCGGTGGAGAGAGCACCCTTTACCTCAACGGGGAGCCCTTCGGCACCCGCCGCAGGGATACGGTCTACCATGCCCATCACTACATGGTGGACCAGACGGTAACGCGCTGTGCCAGGGGAGGAGAAAAATTTTCCCTGGCTATGGAGGTATACGGGGGCACGCCGCTGCCCGTATCTCCCAGGGGCCGCTGTGCCAGCGGCCCGGTATTCCCGGAGGAGGGCGTGCTGATGACCGGGACCGGGCAGGCGGAAATGGGAAGGAATACCTTCGGGATCTGGAACGAGGAGGCCTACCAGCTCTGGCTGGATCTGACGGTTCTTCTGGACATCTACGACACCCAGGGAGAGCATTCCTTTGTGCGGGAAAAGGTGGGAGTTACCTTGGACAGTCTCTTGGACCGCCTGGATATGGAACAGCCGCTGTTCAAGCGGAGAGAAGCCTACCGGGACGCCCGCGGATTTCTGGAGCCGCTGATGGAGATGAAGAACGGCACCTTCGCGCCCTCCATGGGCGTCATTGCCAATTCCCATCTGGATGTGGCGTGGCTGTGGCCCCTGGCGGAGACGGAGCGGAAAACGATCCGCACCTTCGCCCAGCAGCTCAGGCTTCTGGAGGAGTACCCGGAGGCCAGATTTCTGGCAAGCCAGTGTGTGCTCTATGAAATGTGCAGGCAGCAGGAGCCGGAGCTGTTCGATAAGATAAAAAAGGCCGTTGCGAAGGGCCAGTGGATCGCGGAGGGAGCCATGTGGGTGGAGCCGGACACCAATCTTTCCGGCGGGGAAGCCTTGATTCGCCAGTTCCTGTACGGAAAACAGTATTTCCGGGAGGAGTTTGGCGTGGACAGCCGGATCGCCTGGCTTCCGGATACCTTCGGTTATACCGCGGCCCTTCCCCAGATCCTGGCCGGGTGCGAGGTGGACGGGCTGACCACCCAGAAAATTTTCTGGACCTACAACGACGCCGAGCCCTTCCCCTACCATGCGTTTCTGTGGAAGGGGCTGGACGGAAGCACGGTCCCCTGTTACCTGCATATGTTCTACGAGTCCGCGGTGGATGTGAAGACCGTCATGAAGCGCTGGGAGGACAGGCTGATCCAGGACGGCAGCGGCGATTTTTATCTGCCCTTCGGCTACGGGGACGGCGGAGCCGGGCCTACCCGTGACGACATGGAGCTGGTGCGCAGGGAGCAGGATCTCCAGGGCGTTCCCAAGCTGCATTATGAGACGCCGGCGGAGATGTTTGAGCGGAGGACCGGGGAGAAGCTTCCGGTTTACCGGGGCGAGCTGTATTTCGCCTGCCACCGGGGAACCTACACCACCCAGGGGGCAGTGAAGCGTGGGAACCGCCGGGCGGAGCAGGCCATGCGGGCCTATGAGCTGTGGGCGGCCTGCGCCCGGTGGGCCGGGGAGCAGGGCGGCCTCTATCAGTATCCGGCGGCGGAGATCGAAAGCACCTGGAAGAAGGTGCTGCTCAATCAGTTCCATGATATTCTTCCGGGAAGCTCCATTGCCCGGGTGTATGAGGAGGCCGTGAAGCTTTACGGGGAGATCATGGAGGAGGCAAAGGCGGGAACGGACGCGGCGCTTGGCAGCATAGGATCGCTGGGAACGGATGCGGCCCTTTCCCATGGCTGTTCTGGCTCGGGTTCCGGGGAAGCTGCGGTTCTGCGTTCCTGCCCGGAGGAGGGCGTGACTATCTACCACACCCAGTCCTGGGAGCGGAGACAGCTTGTGCTGCTGGATGACCGGTTTGCGGCTGGTGCAGAGACCTGGGAGGGGGAAGCGGTTCCCTGCAGGAAGGTGGAGGACGGCGTTCTGGCCATGGTGACGCTTCCCTCCATGGGCGGCGTGTCCCTGCGCCCGGTTGTGGCTGGGGCGGAGACGGCGTCGGCTCTGGACTGGGAAGAAGCACAGTCTGTGCATGAGGCCGGGCAGTGGACTGCCAAAGGCACAAAGAAGGAACAGCCTGTGACTGCCAGGGCCATAGAGGACGGCTATGTCCTGGAAAATGATGTGCTGCGGGCGATCCTTCATCCGGACGGGCAGCTGGCCTCTGTGGTTACGCTGGCCGATGGACAGCAGCGGCTGGGAGGCATGTCAAACTGCCTGCACCTGTACCGGGACGTGCCCCGGGCTTTTGACGCCTGGGACATCGACAGCCAGACGGAGGACCGGGAGGTGGCGCTGGAAGGCCGGTGCGAGTCCGCGGTGATCCTTTCGGAGGGGCTTCGGGCGGCCATCCGCTTTACCACCCGTTTTGGCCAGTCTGTGTTGACGCAGACCGTTTCCCTGGATGCGGGGGCTGCACGGATCGATTTTGACACGGAGGCAGACTGGCAGGAGCGCCACAAGCTGCTGAAGGTCTCCTTCGACACGGGGGTGGACGCACCGGAGGCGGCGAATCAGATCCAGTTCGGGCATATCCTGCGGCCCACCCACCGTTCTGATCGTTTTGCGGCGGACCGGTTTGAGGTCTGCAACCACGGCTTTACCGCCCTTTTTGACGCCACCCACGGGGCTGCGGTGCTCAACGACTGCAAATACGGCGTCAGCATGCGGGACAGTGTGATCGCCCTCTCCCTGCTGCGGGGTGCGGTGAATCCCGACCCTGGGGCGGACCGGGGGAAACATCAGTTCCGCTACTCCTACTATGTGTGGGAGGGGGCTTTTGAGGACAGCGGCGTCGTGGCGGAGGCGGCGGCCCTCAATGCCCCGGTGCAGATCGCGGAGGGCTGCGGGCCTAAGACCTCCTTCTTCGCGGTGGACGACTCCCGCGTGGTCATCGACACGGTGAAGCTGGCGGAGGATGGCTCCGGGGATATGATCCTGCGGCTGTATGAGAGCATGAACGGGACCCGGCGTGCGGTTCTCTCCTCCGCCTTCGCCTTTGATCAGGCATGGCTCTGCAACATGCTGGAGGAGCCAAAGACCGAACTGAAAGCGGAGAAAAATCAGGTGGAGCTGAACCTCCATCCCTTTGAGATTCTGACCCTGCGCCTGCAGAGAAGAAAGGAGCGCGCATATGACCACGAGAGAGAGGTTTCATAAGCTGATGGCGGGAGACCCCACGCTGGACCGGGGCCCGGTGCTGGAGTGGGCCACCTGGTGGGACAAGACCATCGCGGACTGGGAGGCGGAGGGCCTGCCCAGGCAGTTGAGCGACCAGGAGTTATTTTCCTATTTTGGGCTGGACAGCATCACCCAGTTCTGGTTTCCGCATTTTACCGAGGACTGCCCCCAGCCGGAGTCCAAGTTTGTGGGGCCGGGGATCGTGAAGGATCCGGAGGATTACCGGCGGCTGCGGAAATATTTTCTGCCCGAGGATGCCGTGGAGCGCATGAAGGATAAGATCCTGAATGCGATTCCGCGGCAGGAGCGGGGAGAGACCATCGTGTGGTACACCGTGGACGGCTTTTTCTGGTTCCCACGGGAGCTTTTCGGGGACGAGGCCCATCTGTACGCCTTCTACGATTACCCGGAGCTGTACCACGAGATCTGCGAGGAATTGCTGAACTGGCAGATTAGGCAGATCGACACTTTCGCAAAATACATGAAGGCGGATTTTATGACCATCGCCGAGGATATGAGCTACAACAAGGGCTCCATGATCTCCAAAGCCCTTTTCGATGAATTTATGCTGCCCTACTATAAGCGGCTGATCCCGGAAATCAAGAAATACGGCACCAAGGTGTTCGTGGATTCCGACGGGGATATTTCTCAGATGATTCCCTGGTTCCTGGAGGCCGGGGTGGAGGGAATCCTGCCTCTGGAGCGTCAGGCCGGCGTGGATCTGGTAAAGCTGCGGGAGACATACCCGGATTTCCTGTTCCTGGGCGGTTTCGACAAGATGTGTGTATTAAAGGGGAAGGAGGCCATCGAAGGGGAGTTCAAGCGGCTGCTTCCGGTCATCGAGAGCGGCAGGTATCTGCCTGGCATGGACCATCAGACGCCTCCCGGGACCACCATGGAAAATTACCGGTATTATGTGGAGCTTCTGAAGAAATACAGCGCGCGCTGCTGTAAAGGGACCAGCAACCCCGGTGTCGTTGGAAATTGCAGAAATTTTTAAAAAGTTCTTGCAAATGTCGGGAGAATATGCTATCATAATCTTCGGTCACTGTTGAAGCCGGTGACCGAAGAGGGCTCCTTGGTCAAGCGGTTAAGACATCGCCCTTTCACGGCGGTAACACGGGTTCGATTCCCGTAGGAGTCATTGATCAAAGGTAAATCGCTGATGCCGATGTGGCTCAATTGGCAGAGCAGCTGATTTGTAATCAGCAGGTTATCGGTTCGAGTCCGATCATCGGCTTAGGAATCACAGTATTCCGCTTGGGCCTTTAGCTCAGTTGGTTAGAGCAACCGGCTCATAACCGGTCGGTCCTGGGTTCGAGTCCCCGAAGGTCCATTTGATTTATTTTTGACAGCAGAAGATATGGCCCAGTGGCTCAGTTGGTTAGAGCGCCGCCCTGTCACGGCGGAGGTCGAGGGTTCGAGTCCCTTCTGGGTCGTTTGAGCGTCGGAAGATGTTCAAAAGGGGATCTTAGCTCAGCTGGGAGAGCATCTGCCTTACAAGCAGAGGGTCATAGGTTCGAGCCCTATAGGTCCCAGGAGCGCCGGCGTGGCGGAACTGGCAGACGCGCAGGACTTAAAATCCTGTTGTAGCAATACAGTACCGGTTCGATCCCGGTCGCCGGCATTGTCCGCGGCAGCGCGGATGACAATTCTATATATGTGTGTGTAGCTCAGCTGGATAGAGCACTTGGCTACGGACCAAGGTGTCGGGGGTTCGAATCCTCTCACGCACGTAACCATCGGGCAGGGATGCCTGGCAGAGAAGCTCCGGTTTTACCGGAGTTTCTTTGTCGTTCCGGCGATTTTTTTCGGCATGTTTTTACCTGTTTTTCACTTCAGTCGGCATATTTTCCCGGATAACTATATGACAAATTTTGCGGATATGGTATAATAGTTTCTGCTTGGCGAGGTATTTTCGAGCCTAGCAGAACTAATACCTGGCCACTTAGCGAGGTGTTTTCGAGCTTAGTGGACATGGTATAATACCTGATAATAGGGTTCGCGAAGTGGTTCCTATTATAATAATGTGAACACTTAGTGAATGCAAGCGAAGCGCAGCATGTGCGGCGGTCAGAGCAGAAGGAGGCGCTTTTAAGCGCAGGCTGCGTCTATGCCCAGGGGTATTGCTATGATCCGCCCATGACGGCAGAGCAGTTTGAGAAAAAATATCTGGCTGGGAAAAACAGGATCTGTTAGAAAAACGATCTGACCGGAAAGAACCGAAGAAGGAGGATGCAGGATGAGTAAGCCGGAACAAAAGAGAACAGGGACGGACGCGCTTGAGTCCGCACATACGCTGCTGATGTGGACAGCAGGGCCATCGAACAGGCGAGTCTGGGGAAATCGCCGGAACAATGGGAGGGGAGCGTGCTGTGAACATGGGATCGAAGACTTATAACAGAAGTATGCGGCTTTACCTGCTGGGGGCCCTGATCGCCTTGGAGCTGCTGATGTCCTTCTCCTTTTTGGGCTATCTGCATGTGGAGCCCATTTCCATTACCTTTGCCTACATCCCCGTTCTGCTGGCCGGGGCGCTGGTGGGCCTGCCGGAGGCGGTTGCCCTGGGCGCCGTCTTTGGACTGGCCAGCATGTGGAAGGCCGGCGCCAGCTATGTAATGCCCATGGATCAGCTGTTTTCTCCCTTTATGAGCGGACATCCCCTGGAAAGCATCCTGCTGAGCGTAGGCACCCGTATGCTTTTTGGGCTGTTGACCGGCCTCCTGTATCTGGCGGCCAGGCGCCTGCGCTATACAGGGCTGTGGGTTTTCCTTGTTTCTTTTGTTGGAAAATTCCTCCATTCCTTTCTGGTGTACGGCGCTATGGGGCTTTTTTTCCCGGAAGCGGGCTATCACGTGAGGGATGCGTTCACATCCCTCGGCAATCTGAACGACATGGCGGCCAATCTGGTCACAGCCGGCATTGTCTTTCTGGTGTGGCGCATGGAGAAGTCCCGGCTT
Organism: uncultured Lachnospiraceae bacterium; assembly: GCA_944376745.1. Lineage (GTDB taxonomy): Bacteria > Bacillota > Clostridia > Lachnospirales > Lachnospiraceae > 14-2. Next base: position 22,771 of record CALWDR010000108.1, on the reverse strand, counting down.
TGGCAGGAGTACCGGGCCAGGGTGGAAAAGGCCAGGAGCCTGCATCAGGAGGAACGCTACCATTTGCTGTCCCTGTGGGTGATGCTCCTTCTGACCATCTGCCTGGCTGTGGCGGTGGCCGTCTACTTTGTCCACAGGATGGATTACGTGCTGGAGCAGAGCGGGGTGGTCCTGTCCGACACGAATCATGCCGATTTGATCCATTTGCAGGTTCAGTTTGTCATCGGTATCCTTTCCATGACGGCGCTGGTGGTTGTGTTTTTGGTCTTCAACCGCAGATATGCCACGTATCTGAATTATGAGGCGAAAATAGACGCGCTCACCGGCCTGATGACCCGCAAGGTCTTTTTCAACGCCTGTGCCAGGAATCTGCGGGAAGCCGGCAACAGCGGAGGCCAAGGGGGATACTTTATGATGCTGGATGTGGATCATTTTAAGGAGGTCAATGACCGCTTGGGACATCCCGAGGGAGACCGGGTCCTGCGGGAGACAGCCCGGAAGCTGCAGGCGGTTTTTGGCGATGAGGCCTTGATTGGCCGCGTGGGCGGCGATGAGTTTGCGGTGCTGCTGCCGCCCTCCGTCTCACAGGAGCGGCTGGAAGCCGGTCTGGAGCTCTTCCTGGAGCAGGTCCGCGCCATCCGGGCAGACGGAGGCGCTGTTTCGTGCAGTATGGGAATCACCGCCGTCCGGGGGAACAAGAGCGTCGAGGCGCTCTATCAGGAGGCTGACCGGATGCTGTACCGGGCCAAACAGAAGGGAAGGGATGGCTATGTGCTTGACACGAGCGCCGGTCCGGCTGCCGGGGAACGGACGGTATAAGTCTTTGGATGTATCCTGGATGTGTATAGGGCGCACGACATAAGTTTTGGATGTGGTCTGGATGCGGGTGCGGCCTGGATGAAAAGAAGGCAAAGAAAAGACCATTGGACAAGCCAATGGTCTTTTCTTTGAGGGGAGTATAAATAATTAATAAGGGGTATAACTTGTAAAAAGAATCTCTGAAGGGGAAATTCTCTTTACAGAGCAATTATACTATATTTTGCAGAAAAAAGCAACGGGAAAATCTGAAAAATCAAATTTTGGAGTTTCGCCGGCGGTATTCGCTGGGCGAAATGCCCGTCTCCTTCTGGAAGGTGGAAGAAAAATAGCTCCTGGAGGCAAAACCCAGCTCGTCGCTGATTTCCTGAATCCCCATCCGGGTCCCTGCCAGCAGGAGGCGGGCGTGGTCGATCTTGGCCCGGCGGATATATTCGACCACTCCGGTGCCGGTTTCCTGTTTGAATTTATGAGAAAAATAATATTCCGTGTAGCCGCAGCGCTTCGCGAAGTCGGCAATGGAAAATTTCTCCTTGGGATGCATGGAAATATAATCGCAGACGGCCTGAATCTGCGGAGAGACGCCGCTTTCGGCCTTGGACTGCTGTACCCGCTGTATGAAGTCGTCCATCATGGTGCGGGCAAGACTGGTGAGGGCGGAGGTAGTCCGGCAGTCCTCGATCAGCCCGGCGTAGGAATCGTTCAGCGTGTAGGAGACGGAGGGGTTTAAACCGCCCTCGATGGCGGCCCGGGAGCACAGCGTCAGAAGAACGAGAAGGCTGTTTTTCTGCTGCCGGATGGAGTCGCCGGTGTCGAATTTGATTCCGCTGCTTAAGGAGGTGGATTTTTCCAGGGCCTTTTTGTAATCGGGATTGCCGTCCCGAAACATTTTAAGCAGGGTCTGCTCCGCTGTCCAGACGCCTCTGTGTTCACTGGAGATCAAATGCAGCTCATCAGGCCCCGAGGCCTCGCTGCCGGGGGAGAACTGGATGTCGTTTGCCGTGATATGTTCTCCGGTGACGCAGTAGTGGAGCATGATGGTGTACTGGTACAGCTGGTTCGTAGGTATGATGGGAATCTGCTCGATCTGCCGGAAGATCACGGAGCAGAGACGGACGGAAAAATCCCGCTGGTCCAGTTCTTTTTTCAGCAGGAAAGGAGAATTCCTGCCGGTAAAGGCCGGGCCCATGATATGGATCAGCTCCAGGGAGGATTCGCCGTATTCAAATACCGCAATGTAGAGGAGGCCCGGAAGGGTGTCAAGGATAAAGGGCTTCCGTCCGCCTTTTTTGATGTAACTAAGAAGTGCGGAGGAAAAATCAATCAAAGAGACCGCGTCGCCGGGGGCAGTCCCAGGCGGGCAGTTTGTGTGAAGCAGGGTGAGATCCGGAGAGTAGCACCACAGGTACACCCGATAATTGCAGCACATAAGCTCATGGAAAAAGGATAGTCGCTCGTCAATCGTCATAGTCATCCTCCAGGTATCGGCTAAGGTGGCTGATGTCGGCAGTGTCCGTAAAGGTGATCCTGCCGTGAGACAGCATTTCCGGTTCGTTGACCAGGGTGCAGAGGATATACTGGCCAAGGACGGATCTTAAGTTGAGACGGTCCCCCTCCTCGGTCACAAAATACACGTCCTGGCCGCATTGCCGTACATCCGCGAGAAATTTTGGTATGTCCGTGTCCTGTTTTAGCCGCATGGTTGTGGCCTCCTTTTTTGTGATAAGACCATTATACGCGATTTCGGGCAAGTATACAAGAAAAGAACATGAAATAATGAACAGAAAAATGAAAAAAGAAACGGGGAAATCCTGTGATCCGATATATAATGATGTTGGGGTTAAACGGTATTTTGACCCCATGATACCTATGGATTGCTCCACACTGCGTGCGTAAATTAATTCAGAGAGCATAATAGTTTCATGCAAAATGGAGGATAAAAATGAGCAGATTTGCAGAGGGATTTCTGCTTGGTGCGGCCACAGCGGCCCATCAGGTGGAGGGAAATAACGTTCACAGCGATTACTGGGTGCAGGAGCAGGTGCCTCACTCGATGTTTTGTGAGCCGTCGCTGGACGCGGTGGATCACTATAACCGTTATGAGGAGGATATCCGCCTGATGGCGGAGGCGGGGCTTAACAGCTACCGGTTTTCCATCGAATGGGCACGGATCCAGCCGGAGCGGGATGTCTGGGAGGAGAAGGAGGTGGAGCATTACAGAAGGGTGCTTCAGTGCTGCCATGAGAACGGGATCACGCCGGTTGTTACCATGATGCATTTTACCTCCCCCAAGTGGCTGATTTCCATGGGAGGCTGGGAAAATCCCGCGGTTGCCGGGCTTTTTGCGGAGTACTGTGGAAGGCTGGTGGGAGAGCTGGGGGACCAGATGGAATATGTCTGTACCATCAATGAGGCTAACATGCGCCTTCAGCTTGCGTCGCTGATGCAGGATATGATGAAGCGGATGGCCGGTCAGCCGGGCGATGGGAGCGGGCAGAAGGCGGACGGGACAACTAAGGCGGACGGCGGACAACACCTGGGCGCAAGGGAGAGCGATGTTCAGGTGGGCATCAACCTGAAGGGGGACAATCTGATGCGTGGGATGCTGGAGAGCGCCCAGGCCTTCGGCCTGAAAAATCCCATGGATGTCCACACCTTCGTGTCGCAGTGCACCCCGGAGGGGGATCTGCTGGTGATGAAAGCCCACGAGGCGGCCAGGGACGCCATGAAAGAAAAATGTCCCCATCTGAAAATCGGCCTTACCCTTTCCCTCCACGATCTGCAGGCTCTGCCGGGAGGGGAGGCATTGGCGGCCAGGGAGTGGGAGGAGGAATTCCTGCATTATCTTCCGTTCCTTCAGAAGGACGATTTCCTGGGAGTACAGTGCTATACAAGGAAATTTTTCGACGCCAACGGCGTGGCGGAGCCTCCGGCGGGGGCAAGGCGCACTCAGATGGGATATGAGGATTGTCCCGGGGCCATCGGAGCGGTGGTGCGGAAGGTTTCAAAGCATTTCCGGGGAGATCTGATGGTGACGGAGAACGGGATAGCCACGGCGGATGATGCAAGGCGCTGTGAATTTATCCGGGAGGCAGCGGAGGGCCTTAGGCAGTGTATCGCGGAGGGCATTCCCTTAAAAGGCTATATGTACTGGTCTCTTCTCGACAATTTTGAGTGGCAGAAGGGCTATTCCATGACCTTCGGACTGATCGGGGTAGACAGGACGACCCAGACCAGACATTCCAAGGAGAGCCTGAAGGTGCTTGGCAGCCTGGCACCCTATAAGGAGGGAAATGATGCGGCATAAAATCATACTTGATAATGGATGGAATTTTGTGAAAAATGCGGAAAATGCCGGCGACGCGCTGGCGCAGTCCGGCACGGAGGTGACGCTTCCCCATACATGGAATGCTACGGACGGACAGGACGGCGGGAACGACTACTATCGGGGCACCTGCTGGTACACCAGGAAGCTGTGCGCCCGGGAGATCGTGGACCTGACAGGGGAAGAAGTGTCTAAAGGAGAGGTCTGGCTGGAATTTGAGGGGGCTGCCATGACGGCGGACGTATATCTGAACGGGGAGCAGCTTGCCCATCACGAAGGCGGCTACTCCACCTTCCGTGTCAATCTCACCGGACATCTGCGGGAGGAAAATTTCCTGGCGGTGGCTGTGGATAACGGGGAAAATGACCGCGTCTATCCCCAGAAGGCGGATTTTACTTTTTACGGCGGCCTGTACCGGGAGGTGTTCCTGATTGTGGTTCCAAAGACCCATTTTGCCCTGGGCTACGCAGGCGCGCCGGGTATCCGGGTGACGCCCCGGGTGGAGGTGGCCGGGACAGACGAGAACGGCCTGCCGGCGGGACGGGCAAGAGTGGCGGTATCGGCCTGGGTGGAAGGCGTTTCGGAGGGCCGGACGGTAAGGTTTATCCTGGACGGACAGGAGCGGGACGTTTTGGTGGCAAAGGGATGCACCCAGGCAGAATTTGAACTGGCAAAGGCCCGCCTCTGGAACGGTCTTGAGGACCCTTATCTCTACACGGTGTTTGCGGAACTGTATGAGGATGGAACGAAGACGGATGAAATTTCCGCGAGATTCGGGTGCCGCCATATGCGCTTTGACTCTCAGGAGGGATTTTTCCTCAACGGGCGGGCGTATCCGCTGCGGGGGGTGTCCCGGCATCAGGACCGGGCGGGGGTGGGCAATGCGCTGACCCGGGCAATGCACAGGGAGGACCTGGCGCTGATTTTGGAAATGGGCGCAAATACCATCCGCCTGGCCCATTATCAGCATGCCCAGTATTTTTATGACCTCTGCGATGAGAAGGGAGTGGTGGTGTGGGCGGAGATACCCTACATTACGCTTCATATGAAAAACGGGCGCGCAAATACCTTAAGCCAGATGAAGGAGCTGGTGGTGCAGAACTACAATCATCCCTGTATTGCCTGCTGGGGACTCTCCAACGAGATAACGGCGGCTCTGGGCGTGAACGAGGATCTTCTGGAGAACCACCGGCTGTTGAATGATCTGTGTCATGAGCTGGATGCCACCCGACCCACCACCATGGCCCACGTGTTCATGCTGGAAACGGACAGCGAGCTGATCCGGATTCCCGATCTGGGAAGCTACAATCTGTACTTTGGCTGGTATCTGGGCGAGCTGTCCCAGAACGACAGCTTCTTTGACGCATATCACAGCCAGTATCCAAAGCGGTGCATCGGCTTGTCTGAGTATGGGGCGGACGCCAACCCGCAATTTCACTCCTCCAGCCCGCAGAGGGGAGATTACACGGAGACGTACCAGACCCTTTATCACGAGCATCTCCTTAAGATGATCCAGCAGCGGCCCTATCTCTGGGCCACCCACGTCTGGAACATGTTTGACTTTGGCGCCGACGGGAGAGACGAGGGCGGCAAACATGGCGTGAACCAGAAGGGTCTGGTGACCATGGACAGAAAGACGAAGAAAGATGCCTTTTATCTGTACAAGGCCTATTGGGGCAGGGAGCCCTTCGTTCACATTTGCGGCAGGCGGTATGTGGACCGCGCGGAGGACGTCACGGAGGTGAAGGTCTACAGCAATCAGCCGAAGGTGACGCTGTATGTGGACGGCGCACGATTTCAGACGAAGCAGGGCAGACGTATCTTTGTGTTCCAGGTTCCCATTTCCGGGAAGCACCGGATAGAGGCGTATGCCGGGGACGCTGTGGAGACGGGGAACGCTGCCGTGACCCTGGACGTCGATGCAGCGGCGGATATTGCGTATGCCGGGAAAGCCGCGGCGCTACGGGATGAGATCCGGATCCGCAGGGTGGAGGAGCCCAATCCGGACTACCGGTTCGTACAGCAGGGCGGCGTGGTCAACTGGTTTGACAAGGAAGATTTTAAGGAGGGCTATTACTCCATCAAGGATACCTACGGGGAGCTGATGGCATGCCGGGAGACCGCGGCAGTGGTGGGCAAGCTGATGGAGGGCGCGGCAGCCAGCCGGGGCGATGTGGCAGAGAGTGTGAAGGACAATCCGAACCTTCAGAGAATGATGTCCCGGCTTACGCTGGAAAGCCTGCTGAACCAGGCGGGAGACGCCATCCGGCCGGAGCAGATAAAAGCGCTGAACGCAGTGCTGCAGAATATAAAGAAAGAGGAGGGAGAAGCATGCCGGTAAAAGCAATTCAGCTCATTCAGCTTGGCACCGTGATGAGCTCGGAGAAAAAAGCCCGAGAGACCATCCGCCTGATGAAGGAATCAGGATATGAAGGGATTGAACTGAACGGATTTATGATAAAAAAGATGCCGCCCATCGTAAAGGTCCTGACGTCCCTGGCGGGAATGCCCATTGGGAAGACCGCAAAGCTTGACTGGCACAGGCTGATCCAGGAGACGGGGCTTAAGGTCGTCAGCGTACATGAGGATCTGGGCAGCGTCCTGCGGGTCCCGGACGAGATCATTGCCGAGGCAGAGTCTTTCGGTACCCGCTACGTGGTGATAACGGGAATGCACCGGTTTGATTATTCCGACAGGGCAGCCGTTTTAGATTTGGCAGAGCGGCTGAACCGGGGCGGAAAACGGCTGAAGGAGGGCGGGATCTCCCTGCTCTACCACAACCATAATTGTGAATTCTGCAAGGTGGAGACGGGGGTGACGGCCTACGACATTCTGATGGAGCAGACCGATGCAGAGTATGTGAATTTTGAGTTTGACTCCTACTGGCCCACAGAGGCGGGGGTGGACACCATCGCCCTGATGAAGCGGCTGGGCGCAAGGATGAAGCTGTATCACATCAACGACCGGGGAACCCGCGTGAGCGGCCCGGCGGGGCAGATCCTAAAGTCGGACAGCATGGAGCTGGGCTATGGAAATATGAATCTGGTGGAGATGGTGAAAATCGCTAAGGACAACGGTGTGGAGGCCGTTATCCTGGAAAGCCACAAGAACTGGGCGGATAAGTCTCCTGTAAAATCCTTCCAGATGAGTGCGGAATTTATGAATCAGTATGTGTAGCAGCGGGAAAGGAGGTACTTAAGCGCAATGCGGTATTTTTGTAATCCGGTTAATGTAAACTACAGGTATCAGTTTTATGACGACCAGAGGAGCAAAGGCATCAAGGTGGCCCGGGAGGCGGCGGACCCGTCTCTCCTCTGCTTTCAGGGGAGATATTATATGTTTGCGTCCATGACCCTGGGCGTCTGGGTCTCCGACGATCTGGTCCATTGGGAGAACCGCCGTCTGCCGGATACGCTGCCCTTGTATGACTACGCGCCGGATGTGTGCGTGCTGGGGGAATACGTGTATCTCTGCGCCTCCAGGCGGGGCGAGAACTGCGACTTCTACCGGACCAAGGACATTTTGCAGGGGCCTTATGAAAAGATCCAGGGGACCTTTGACTTCTGGGATCCCCATATGTTTGCCGATGAGGACGGCAGGTTATATTTTTACTGGGGATGCTCCAACATGACGCCGATCTGGGGCGTGGAGCTGGATCCAAAGACCATGCGCCCCATCGGAGAAAAACGGGCGCTGATTGACAGCGATGTAACTCGGATGGGATATGAGCGGAGCGGGGAAGGCCACACGCTCCTGCCAAGGACCCCGGAGGAAATCGAGCGGTGCTACCAGGACTTCCTGAAGGCGCAGAATATGACGGACGCGGACCTGCCGGACGCGTATAAACCGCTGGTGAAGGGCATGTTCAGCCAGAGGCCCTATATAGAGGGAGCGTGGATGAACAAGCGGAACGGAAAATATTATCTCCAGTACGCCTGTCCGGGGACCCAATATAATGTCTACGCCGACGGTGTGTATGTGAGCGGCAGCCCTTTAGGATCCTTTGAGCCGGCAGTGGCCAATCCCTATTCCTACAAGCCGGGAGGGTTCCTGCCGGGCGCCGGACATGGCTCCACCATAGAGGACATGGACGGAAACCTGTGGCATGCGGCGACCATGCGGATCAGCGTGAACCATGATTTTGAGCGCCGGGTGGGGATCTGGCCCGCAGGGTTTGACGGGGACGGAGAGCTTTTCTGTAATCAGAGGTACGGGGACTGGCCCATGGCCCTTGAGGACGCGCGGGAAACCCCCTGGCGCGAGCCGAGATGGTATCTGTTAAGCTATGGAAAGCCGGTAAAGGCGTCTTCCTGGGAGGAAGGAAAGGGTCCGGAGAGGGCTGTGGATGAAAATGTACAGGCCTGGTGGCGGGCCGCCTCGCCAGAGCCGGGAGAGTGGATCTCCCTGAATCTGGGGGAGGATTCCCAGGTTCACGCAGTTCAGGTGAATTTTGCGGACGACAGGATCGATATTCCGGTACCGGGAAAATTTGAAGGCCCGGCCACGCAGGCCAGGTACATTGAGAAACATGAGCTGGCGACGCGGTGGATTCTGGAGGGAGCGTCCGACGGGGAGGATTATCAGGTGCTTGTGGATAAGTCCCAGGCAGACACGGACCTGTCCCATGATCTTGTGGTCTGGGAGGAGGGAAAAAAGCTCCGGTATCTGAAGCTTACAGTTATCGGGGTCCCATATGGACAACAGCCCTGTATCTCGGGGCTTCGGGTATTCGGGAAGCAGAAGAAGGAAAAGCCCCAGGTTCCAGAGTTTACGGCGGAGCGCACAGGGGAGCTGGACATGCATGTGAAAATCCGGTGCGGCGGCGCCGTGGGGTACAATATTCTGTGGGGCGAGGCGCCGGAGAAGCTTTACCACAGCTATCTGGTATTTAACACGGAACAACGGATAGGCGCCCTGGTGAAGGACAGAGATTACTGGGTGCGGGTGGATGCCTTCAACGAGGCCGGAATCACCGAGGGGGTCGTAAAGAAGCTGTGAGAATATAAGCTGGGCCGGAGCTTACAGCGCGTGCCTGGCTGGGGGAATGTCAAATGGAAAGACAGAAAGCAAGGGCGGTCATCCTGCATGGAGATGTGCGGATGGCCGCCCTTCGCGTATCAGCCGGGATCAGATGTCTTTGGGGTTCAGATGAAAGGTATAGGCGCCCTGGCCCAGCGTTTTTTCCGTTCCATCCGGAAGGATCAGCTTGGTTTCCGCCGGCGTCTCTATCTGGAGCGTAAACGCTTCCTTGGAAAATTCCCAGGCTACCGCGATGGTTCCGCGGCGGCTCTGATAGCTGCCGCGGACCTTCCCCAGCCGGGCGTCGGGAAGGGGCCTTAGGAGGATTTTCTCATAGCCGGGCTTAAGAGGACGGATGCCCAGGATGTGGGTATAGTAGAACTGCCCCACGCTTCCGAAGGCATAATGGTTGAAGGAGACCATATTATCCCCGTTCTGCTTGGATTCGTTGACGCTTCCATCGGGCCGGATGGCGTCCCAGCGCTCCCAGATGGTGGTGGCGCCTTTTCGTACCTGGTACATCCAGCCCGGACAATGCTCCTGGAGCAGCAGGTCGTAGGCCAGAGAGGTCTGGCCGTTGTCGGCCAATAGCGGGAGCAGATGCTGGGTGGCAAAGAAGCCGGTCTGCATGCCCTCCTGACGGATTTTTTCAAGGAGCGTCTCAAACAGCCTGTTCCAGAGCTCTCCTTTTGGAACCACATAATGCAGCGCCATGATGTAAGCGCCCTGGTAGTCGTCGGTCATGGTCCCGTCCTCCCGGATCAAGGTTTGGATGTAGGCGGCGCGGGTTTTTTCAAGCTGGCTTTCGTAGCGGGCGGCGTCTTCCATCCATCCGAAGCGCCTGGCGGTCCAGGAGAGGATTCGCAGATCATTTACAAGGAAGGCGTTGGACACGGGGCCGTTGTGCTGGGCCATGAACGCGATGTCCTTTCCCGGGCAGAGCCAGTCGCCCAGGTTTGGCGCAAGCCAGAGGTCCTCCACTCCCTGGGCGCCTCCCATGTGGCGGATTTCACATTCCACATGGGTTTTCATGCTCTCGTACTGGCCTTTGAGATACTGATCGGTTCCGTACTGGTAATAGAGCATTTCCGGTATGATCGTTACGGCGTTACCCCAGCCCAGCATATTGAGAAAGCCGATCCCAGCCGGACCCTGGGCGGGGATGACCGGCCCTACATAGCCCTCCGTGTTGTCCTGCTGGCTGTCTCGCATATCCCGCAGATATTTTTTCCAGAAAAGCTCCGTGTCAAAATTATAGGCGCCGGTCAGCGCAAAGACCTGCCCGTCCCCCGGATACCCCATGCGCTCGTCCCGCTGGGGACAGTCGGTGGGAACCTCCACGTAGTTGGATTTCTGTCCCCAGAGCTGATTTTGGTAGAGGCGGTCCACCAGGGGATCTGCGCAGGTGAAATACCCGGTGCGGTCCATATGGCTGTAAACGGCGTAGGCGGTAATGAGTCCCGGAACATATTCCGTGCCGGACAGCTCCGCGTAGCGGAAGCCCATGTAAGTAAAGCGGGGACGGTATTTTCCGGTCTCGGTTCCCCGGTGGTAGATAAGCTCGGCTTTGGCTTTGCGAAGATTTGTGGTGTACAGACTGCCGTCGGGGTTTAAAAGCTCGCCGTGGCGGATCCGAATCCTGTTTCCCTTCATTTTGGCGGGATCGATCTCTATGATTCCGGCAAAATTCTGTCCGAAGTCCAGGATGGTCACATCCCCTGTTGCGGTGATCCTTTGAATCGGCATTTCTTCCTGGCATTCTACCGGAATCTCCGTCAGAGTAAGACGGTCCGGGATCGGCCCGTCGTATGCTACCGGCGGAAATACCTCCGGGATCTTGGGGCGGGAGGCGCCCTGGGCAAAATAGATTTCACCGTCATAGAATCCGGCATAATCGTAGGGGCTTGGCAGGGCGTGGACGGAGGCGTCATCGGAGCAGAGACAGGTTACGCTGCCGTCCGTAAGCTCCAGCTCAAGCATCCAGGAGACTGCCGGCTTCTCTCCGTAAATCTGCGTTTTGTTGTCACAGGTAAATCTGCCGCAGTACCAGCCCTGGCCCAGATAGACCCGCAGGGCATCCTGGCCCCGCAGATATCCGGTGACGTCGTAGCGCTGATAAAATAAATCGTGATAGTAATAGGTATATCCGGGAGCAAACATCTGCGTTCCAACCTTCCTGCCGTTTATCTGGGCCTCGTATACGCCCAGAGCAGTGATGGTGAGAAGCGCTTTTTGGACGGGAAGAGCGGGGATTGGCTGCTCGAATACCTCCACGGCTCCTTCCTGGTACGTCCGTTCTGTTGTGATAAAATGTTTTATTAATTCCATTTGCTGCCTCCTCCTACTGGGCATTCTTCTGCAGGGCGGCTTTCTTCTCATGGATATGCTTCTGCACCTCCACCATGGCCGCCTTGTCAAGGTGACAGAAACGCATTGCGATAAGAGTGCAGATCCATCCGAAAATGGGCAGGCCGAAGTTTAACGTCATGGCCATCCAGAACACGGAGGTGGTGCAGGGGTCGCCGGGCTGGGGCATGGTGGTGGTATAGCCGATCAGCGCAACTGCGCCGGCTGCAATGGTGGCGCCGAAAGCGGATACGATCTTGTCGATCAGACTGTAGACGCCGGTTACCACGGCGGGAACGTAGCGCCCGCTGCGGTCCAGCTCGTAGTCGATGATATCCGCCATGAAGGAGGTGTTTGCCGTTGTGATGCACATCTTTGCTCCGTTCAGCGCAAAGGTCAGAATCACATACAGTATCATCAGCGGGCTCAGCATCACAGCGATCCCCTTGGGGTCGATGAGGGCAAAGAAGACGATGGAGACCGCGGCGATGATGGCGCCGATCCAGGTCCAGACAACGATGGTTTTCTGGCTTCCGTATTTCCCGGCATATTTTGCCCCGAGTATGGCAAAAATAATCGACGGAAACAGCCCGATGGCGTTGAGGATCGTGCTGAGCCCCATGTTGCCGATGACAATCCCGAACATCAGGGTGACCACGATGGACTGGGAGGCGGTCTGCTGGGCAATCTTATCGGAGGCCGCCGAGATGATGTAGCACAAAAGGGGGCGGTTTCCCTTGAGGACGTCAACCATATCGCGGATCTTCAGATGCTCCTTCGTCTCGCTGGTTCCGGTGAAGGATTCCGCCTTGTCAATTCCCGATACGCCCACGCAGACCAGGACAATGCCCACAAGGGCTACCAGAAGGCAGACGCGGCAGGCGGCGGAGAGGAAGGCCTGATTGTATGTCCCGCCGTACATGGGGAGCATGACAACGTTCAGCACGATAGTCAGGGTGATGGGCACCAGATAGTTGAAGGCTGTGGTCCAAACGCCGATGACGGGGCGCTGCTTGGGGTCGTTGGTCAGCAGCGCGGGGATGGTCTGGGCGGTCATGTTCGTGATGGTATAGCCGATGACATAGAGACAGTACAGCAGGATAAACATGATGGTGCCGAAGCCTTTGCTGGACACAAGGTCAAACATGGCCAGAAGTGCAACGGCCTCGATGGCAAAGCCCCCTGCCAGCAGGATGCGCAGCTTGCCGAACCGTGTGTTGATTCTGTCGTACAGGAAGGCTACCAGGGGATCGGTGATGGCGTCAAAGATCCTGGTTCCGGTAAGTATGTAGCCTACGATCAGCGTGGTGATGCCATAGCCGATGCTGGCGCTGTAGCTGGCCAGGCCGATCAGGGAATACACGCTCATACCTACCAGGCCGTTGCAGGCGTAAAGGATGACCTGCCATAATTTTGCGCGCCGGTACTGCACGCCGTCGATTTCACTCTGTGTGGATTTTGCTTTTTGGGACATAACGGTTCCTCTCTTTCCTCTGTGGAATTAGAATTGCGGGAGCAATTCGTAGGTATCATAAGCGTCAAGATACCTTTTGACGCTTTCATCATTACATGGTACCTTCATTATAAAGAGAAGCCGGGAGAATGGCATTAGAAAATTCATGAAACTGTTAAAAAATTCGCTTTATATCAGGGGAAATCTTGATTTTTTAAACAGATTCACGATTTTTCGAATCGTAAAAAATGGCGGAATAAAATCCGAAAAAGTTCAAATACTAATGGAGCAGCACGAAACAGAAAATCAGTCGGCAGAAAAATCTTAGGAGGCACAGATCATGGCGAGAGATAATAATACGCAGAACAGAGGCACCAACGCAAACAACAGCAGAAATGCCAATTCCCAGAACCGGGGTCAGAACAGCTACTCGGGCACAAACAGCCAGAACAGCGGTTCCAATACCAATGGTCAGAACAGCGGTTCTAACACCAGCGGAAGCAACACGGGCGGCACCAACACCGGCGGCCAGAACTATTCCAACACGGGCGGCACCAACACCAGTGGCCAGAACTATTCCAACATGGGTGGCACCAACACCGGCGGCCAGAACTATTCCAACCTGGGCGGCACCAACGCGGGCGGACGGAACGCTTATTCCAACACCAGCGGTCAGAATGCCGGCGGCACCAACAACAGCCAGAACAGGGGCCAGAACAAAGCTTCCAACAGAGGCGGAAGCAACTGCGATTATTAAGGGATAAGCTGCAAAAGAAACAGAACTGCATACAATATCTGGAGAACAGATTGTGGGAACCTCCCTGCAATCTGTTTTTCAGGAGAAGCGATCATCCGGCCGCCGTTTTTTGGCAGCGGCCGCCGGGGCCTGGCAGAAAATAAAAAAGAGGTGAGCCTATGGCAGTTGGGACAATCGGCGTTAGGGAGCTGGAGACCTACGCGGGAAAGCCGGATACCAGGCTGGTGGATCTGCGTGCCAGAGAGGAGTACGATCAGTATCATCTGGAAGGGGCCGTCAATCTTCCCTATGAGGATCTGGAGAAATACAAGGGAAGGCTGTCGAAAAACATCACATACATTTTCTATTGTGAGAGGGGCGTAAGCAGCCTGCTGGCCGCCAAGGAATTAAGCCGGGAGGGCTATCGGGTCTTCACGCTCGTGGGCGGGATACGCGCCTTTGAGCAAAGCGCCGCCGGCAAAGAGTGACGGCGAAAGAAGGTCCCTTTGGGAACGCGTTAAGAAAACCGCCGGAAACCGGGTTCCTTCGGCGAAAATAGGTTGACAGCAAAACCGCGAGGATATATGATAGGTAGTAGGAAACGTCATAAATGGTTTCTCCATGGCGTTTCCTGCGCTGATTTTTAACTGCGTGTAAACGCAAAACGTAACGATGGAAAACCCAAAGCGGAGAAGATAGATGGATACATTTGAAATCATTACCCCCTGCCATTTTGGTCTGGAAGCGGTTCTGAAGAAAGAAATTTACGATCTTGGCTACGAGATCCGGAAGGTGGAGGACGGCAGGGTGACCTTTGAGGGAGACGCGGAGGCCGTCTGCCGGGCCAACATTTTTTTGCGGACCGCGGAGCGGGTCCTCATCAAGGCCGGAGAGTTCCAGGCGGAGACCTTCGACGAGCTGTTCGAGGGCATCCGGGCCATTCCCTGGGAGCGGTATATCCCCAGGGACGGAAAATTCTGGGTCACCAAGGCTTCCTCCATCAAGAGCAAGCTGTTCAGCCCCTCGGACATTCAGTCCATTGTGAAGAAGGCCATGGTGGAAAGGCTGAAGGAATGCTATCACGTGGACTGGTTTCCGGAGACCGGAGCCAGCTATCCTCTGCGCATTTTTCTTCTGAAGGACCGGGTGACGGCGGCTCTGGACACCTCGGGGGAGTCCTTACATAAAAGGGGATACCGCACCATGACCAGCAAGGCGCCCATCACCGAGACCCTGGCGGCCTCCCTGATCCTGCTGACGCCTTGGAAGAAGGACAGAGTCCTGGTGGACCCCTTCTGCGGCAGCGGAACCTTCCCCATCGAGGCGGCCATGATGGCGGCCAATATTGCCCCGGGTATGAACCGGAGCTTTACGGCGGAGGACTGGACGAATTTTATGGAGCGGAGGCTCTGGTATGAGACCGTGGAGGAGGCCCGTGAGCAGATGGACCTCACCGTGGAGACGGACATCCAGGGCTACGACATCGACGGCGAGGTGGTGAAGGCCGCCCGGGATAATGCCAGACGGGCCGGAGTGGATCACCTGATCCATTTTCAGCAGCGGGCGGTGGCGGCTATGAGCCATCCGAAAAAATACGGTTTTCTCATCACCAATCCGCCCTACGGGGAGCGGCTGGAGGAAAAGGAGGCGCTGCCGGGGCTCTATGGGGAGATCGGCGAGGCCCTGAGGCGTCTCGACAGCTGGTCGGCCTACATCATCACAAGCTACGAGGACGCCGAGCGCTACATCGGCAGAAAGGCGGATAAGAACCGGAAAATATACAACGGCATGCTGAAAACGTATTTTTATCAGTTTTTGGGGCCGAAGCCTCCCAGGAAGGGAAGGCAGGAATAGTACAGATGAGGAGGGAACGTGCGTAATTCAAAGAAATACATGGGAATGTTTCTGGCGCTGCTGCTTGTGCTGGCGCTGAAATTCAGCGGTTTGTGGGCCAATGTGGAGCAGGTGGACACCTTCCGGGGAGCCAATCTGAAGTCCGAGATCTTCCACCCGCTGATCGCGGAGAGTGTTAACGAGAAAGAAATTTCGTTTTATATAGATAACAAGGAATTAAAAAGCGGCAGCACAGGGATCTTCATGGATGAAAACCTGTCGCTGATGCTGCCCGTATCGCTGCTGCGGGACAGCTTCCGCTGCAGCAGTCATATGTATGAGGGCAGTCGGCTTCTCATCGAAAAAAGAGAGGATGAGATCTTATTTACGCTGAATGAGCCGGTGGTTACCGTGAACAGGGAGCAGAATCCGCTGACCTCTTCCATGGTCTATGCCAATGGGGAGTATTATGTTCCGGCGGATACGGTTTCCAGGCTCCTGAATTACTCCTATGAGTGGGATATGCAGGAAAACCAGGCGGTGGCCCGGGACAATGCCGGGGAGGAGAGCATTCTGCCCGCCCGGTACGACCTGCGGGACAAGGGGCGGACCCCGCCCATCAAGAATCAGGGGCATTTCGGAACCTGCTGGGCCTTTGCGGCCCTGTCGGCCATAGAGTCGTCCCTGCTGCCGGAGGAAGCCCTGGAGCTGTCCCCGGATCACATGTCCTTAAATAACAGCTTTTATCTGGAGCAGGTGGACGGCGGCAACTATACCATGGGCATGGCCTATCTGACCTCATGGCAGGGGCCGGTCTATGAGGCGGACGACCCCTACGGGGATGAGCAGTCCCCGGACGGCCTTACGCCCGTAAAGCATGTGCAGGAGATCCAGATCATCGGTCACAAGGACTATGAGAAGATCAAGGAAGCGGTGTTCCAGTACGGCGGCGTGCAGACCTCCATTTACAGCGCCGTGCGCAGCACCCGGGTGGACTCGGATTACTATAACAGCGAGACGGCCAGTTACTGCTATATCGGCACGGAGAAATCCAACCACGACGTGCTGATCATCGGCTGGGACGACAATTACTCCCGAGAGAATTTTAATATGGAGGTGGAGGGCGACGGCGCCTTCATCTGTCAGAACAGCTGGGGAAGCGGCTTCGGGGAGGAGGGCGTCTTCTACATTTCCTATTACGACGTCAATGTGGGCAGCCACAACCTGGTGTACACGGGCATTGAGGAGACGGACAACTACGATCACATTTACCAGACGGATCTGTGCGGCTGGGTGGGGCAGCTGGGCTACGGCAAGGACAGCATTTACGCGGCCAACGTCTATACCGCGGGCGGCAATGAAAGCCTGAAGGCGGCTGGATTCTATGCCACCGGCGCGGACACGGAGTATAAGCTGTATGTGGTGCGGGATTATCAGGACACCGAATCTCTGAAGGAGCGGGTGCTGGCGGCGGAGGGAACCCTGACAAATGCCGGCTACTACACCATAGAGTTCGACTGGTCCGTGCCGGTGGCCAAGGGGGAGCGCTACGCGGTCCTTCTGTACCTGAAAACACCGGGCACGGAGAAGCCCCTGGCCATCGAGTACGCGGCGGACGAATTTACCAGCACCGTGGACATCACCGACGGGGAGGGCTACATCAGTGCCATGGGCAACCGCTGGGAGAGCCTGGAGGAGACCCAGGGCAGCAACCTGTGCCTGAAGGTGTACAGCGATAACCAGCAGTAAATTTTGAAAAAAGGGAACCGGGAAGACGGCTGGATTCCGGTAACATGGATAAAAAAACAGAGTGTTTGAGGAAAAATAGATGAAAAAAATTATTTTTGCCACAGGGAATGAAGGAAAATTAAAGGAGATCCGGGTGATCCTGGAAGAACCGGGGGTGGAGGTGATCTCCATGAAGGAGGCCGGGATCGATGTGGAGATCGAGGAAAACGGCACCACCTTCGAGGAAAATGCCGTCATCAAGGCCAGAGCCGTGGCCGCCAGGACGAAAGAGATCGTGCTGGCGGACGATTCCGGGCTGGAGATCGACTATCTGGGCGGCGAACCGGGGGTTTACTCAGCCCGGTACGCGGGGGAGGACACCCCCTACAGCGTCAAGAACCAGATGCTGCTGGACCGGCTTGCGGGCGTGGAGAAGGAGCGGCGGACAGCCCGGTTTGTCTGTGTGATCGCGGCGGCTCTGCCGGACGGTGAGGTGCTTACCACCCGGGGAACCATTGAGGGTTACATCGGTTTCGCGCCTGCAGGGGAAAATGGATTCGGCTACGATCCCATTTTCTATGTGCCGGAGTATGAGTGCTCCACGGCGGAGCTTAGCATGGAACAGAAGAACGTCTTGAGCCACCGGGGAAAAGCCCTGCGTGCCATGAAAGAGAAGTTAAAGGGATACTGGTCCGAAGGTTTGCAGTGACGGAAAATTTCTGGAAGTTAAGGAAGATGGAAGATGAAGATTTTAATCGTGAGTGACACCCATAGGAGTCACAGAAATCTGAAACAGGCGCTTGAGGCGGAGGCGCCCATTGACATGCTGATCCATCTGGGGGACGCGGAGGGCTGCGAGCGGGAGATCGCTCAGATGGCAGGCTGTCCCCTGGAGATCGTGTCCGGCAACAGCGATATTTTTTCCTTCCTGGAGCGGGAGAAGGAGCTGCTGCTGGGAAAATACCGGGCATTGATCACCCATGGCCATTATTATTACGTGAACATGGGCCTTGCCCACATCAAGCAGGAGGCGGAGGCCCGGGGCTTTGACATCGTGATGTTCGGTCATACCCACCGGCCCATGATTGATTACGGGAAGCATCTAATCACATTGAATCCCGGCAGTCTGTCCTATCCAAGACAGGAGGGGCGGCAGCCCTCCTATATGGTGATGGAGATCGGGGAGGACGGAGAGGCGCGTTTTTGTATAAAATATCTCCAAAATTTTTATTGACATTTGGGCAATGCTATAATATAATACTATTTGTGTCACGGCAAATGACAGGGAATCTGTTTTGGACGGGGTGTGGCTCAGCTTGGCTAGAGCGCCTGGTTTGGGACCAGGAGGTCGCAGGTTCGAATCCTGTCACCCCGATTGCCGCTACGCGGGTGTAGTTCAATGGTAGAACACCAGCCTTCCAAGCTGGACACGTGGGTTCGATTCCCATCACCCGCTTTGCCATGAGCACTTAATGAGAGCGAGTGAAACGAAGCTCGAATTTAGTGCGAGGCATGCAAATTACTTAACGAGCGCAAGCCGCAGGCGCAGGGCGAGTTTAGTCATTTGTATTACCATGAGCACTTAATGAGGTCGAGCAAAGCGAAGGCCGAATTTAGTGCGAAAGCGCACCTGGATGCTTAGCGAGGTATTTTCGAGCTTAGCAGCCATGGTGTTACCTTGTGCGAGGCATGCAAATTATCTTATATGTGTTCGTAGCTCAGCTGGATAGAGCAACGGCCTTCTAAGCCGTGGGTCGGGGGTTCGAATCCCTTCGAGCACGTTACTCTTATTCTTTAAGAGTGTCGATTAGGAAGCTCCTAATCTATATGGTGGGTATAGCGCAGCTGGTTAGCGCGCCAGATTGTGGCTCTGGAGGCCAAGGGTTCGAATCCCTTTATCCACCTGCAAAGCATGGGCCTTATTCCCGCGAGCAGAGAGCCAAGCGGACATGCTCGCATGTTCTGTTGGCTTTTTTGTTTGCAAAAAAGTTATGGCAGGCAGCCCGCCCTGTTTTAGCATTGGGCTATCGCCAAGCGGTAAGGCACAGGACTTTGACTCCTGCATTCGCTGGTTCGAATCCAGCTAGCCCAGGTATGGGATATTAGCTCAGTTGGCAGAGCACTTGACTTTTAATCAAGTTGTCCGGGGTTCGAATCCCCGATGTCTCATTTGAAGCAGTCTGAATTGGCAGGCTGCTTTTTGTTGTCTGCAGGACTTTTGGATTTGAGAATAAAATGGAGGGTTACGATGAATTTAGCGAAAATTATGACGCCGAAGGTTTTTACGGTTTTCCTGCACGAGACGGACACGGTGCGGCAGGGGCTGGAGGTTATGAGGCGGCACGGTTATACGGCGATCCCCGTGCTGGATCAGGAGGACAAGTATCTCGGCAGTATTTCCGAGGGAGACTTTCTCTGGCATATTCTGGACAAGGGAACCACGGATATGAAAGCCCAGGAAAGGTACCGCATCAGTGAGCTTCTGCGCCGGGATTTCTGCGAGCCTTTGGACATTGAGGCGGACCGGGAGAGGGTGATGGAGGCCCTCTTAAAACAGAATTTCGTGCCCATTGTGGACAGCCGGAACGTGCTGTGCGGCATTGTCACGAGGCGGTCGGCGATGAAGTATCTGTTTGAGGAGCAGCAGTGAGGTGCTTTTCTAATAGGGAATTCTGACGTTAGGGGCATTGTGGAAAGAAATGGTATCATGAACGGAAAAAGGGGCTCGGCTGAGCCCCTATTTCATATGTGCCTCCCACCAGGTTTTGTTTTTCAGGTAACGTTCCAAAATATCGAAGCGGCGAAAAGCGGCGGCGATGGTACGGCCGTCTATTTCTCGGAGTTGATGGGTATTGAAATAATCACTTAATAACTCCGCCATTTGGGTTTCTGCTGTGTGATAGAGAATATCCCTGTTTGTTTCGAAGTATTCCATTACACGGCGGAAATTCTTGTGTGTCAGGTCATTGAGCGAGAGGTCAAGCTTCTGTAATATCTGCTTTCCCATCATGTAAGCCAGAAAGTATTGGCTATAGGGGCGGTGCGCCTGTATCTGTTCGTTTGGGCTGTAGTGTTTTCGGTTGTTGTCGCAATAACGGAATATGAAAACGGCAATCACCATCTGAGCGGCGTTAAGCTGATTAAAAATTTCCAGATAATACTTGTCAAAAAATTCGCTGCGTCTGTATTTGGCTAAATGTGGTTGTTCCCTCCAGACTGCAAATACAGCTTCGGCGGCTACCGTAGATGGAATCGTATTTGTGCTTAAGGCGTTATCGCGTTTCCGTTTATAGATGTATCCCAGATCCTGGGCGCTTTTTTCCAATAATATCTGCCGCTCGTCGTTTGATTTTAAATCTCTGAAATCCACCGGATTCTGACTGTTTGTAGCGTATGTGATATCCTGGATCAGGTTCTCGTCATCGCTTACCTCATAAAGGAGGATGAGCAAGTATACCTGGGAAAAATCAGCGTCAGGGTTTTCTTTTAAGGTCTGATGGATAGTCCTGCAGGTCTGCCCGCCGTTGATGATCTGAAGGCGGTTGATCTTGACGATCCAGTTTTGCTCCTGCAGGGCATTGTAGCTGAATTTTTCACATATCATGGTAATCCCGTTGTTAAAAAAGAAGAAATTCTGCCGCTTTTTTTCATTTTGCAGGGTTTGAACGATTCCGTCGTTTACGGTATTTTTTCCAAGATAGCGGCGAATGTTTTTCTCCAGCAGGCCATCCCCATAGGTTTCCATCAGCTCATAAATTTCTGTTACGGAAATACGGCCCAGTATGACTCTTGTGTAATTAAAATTTTCCTGTATTGCCTTACCGGTTAAGGAAAGCTGAGTGTTGATGGGCTCTGTACGCTTAATATAGCGTATCATATCTGTATGACAGAAATGGACAAAATGAACCTGCTCCTGTCCGGCAAAGGCATTTTGAATATGATGTTCGCCTTCGGGTCCCCAAGGCAGTCCATTGTTCAGCATGACAAAGGTTACATAGGGTATGAACCCGTCCAAAATAAAGGAACGAATCTCATCTACCTTTTCCCTGCTCTTGGGATTTAGTTCAATATGAGCAGCGGGATCAAATACGCACCTTACGGTATTCACCGCTTTTTCAATGGCATTCGCAGGAAAGTTACTGTCCTTTTCTAAGTTTCGTGAGTATTTGGACTGGAACAAAACAACATTTAACTGCGCGTCCTGGGCTTCCACAATGTAAGCAGCGTCAAATCCCCCGTCACTGCCGCCGTCTGTGATAAATTGCGAGGCTTCAGCGATGTCAATATCCAGGTAGGCGGCAACACCCAGCAGCAAAAAGGCTTTTGAAAGGTTTTTATCAGGATCACTATTTGTAAAAAGCGTAGGATTATCTTCCAATATTTTTTTTACTCTTTGGTCTATGATCTGTTTGGCAATATCCATATTTTCACCTGCTTTCAATAGGAATACGTTTATTACTATTATAGCTGAAATTTTGTTTTATTACAATTCTATTTTTAAAGCAGGCTCTCTTGTGTGCGATGGATTCCTATGATAGAATAGTAAAAAATGTAGCGAGGTGTACTTATGGCAGACAAAGTATTTTCAAAATGCGGAATGCGATGCGATCTGTGCCTTATTTACCGGCCAAATGTGGAGAAAGAAGACAGACGGGAGGAAATCTGCAGGGTTTATGAAAAAACAACACCAGGGTATCATCCTGACCCGAAAATTATTATTTGCGATGGGTGTTGCAGTGAAAAAGAAGACGCCATACTGCTTGACCCGACGTGCAGGGCACGAAAATGCGTCCTGGAAAAAGGATACATCCATTGTGGATATTGCGATGCATATCCCTGTGAGATTTTTCCGGCAGAACCGTCCCAGGAGGAGCTGGTACAGATCATAGAGGTAGAAAAGAGATGGACCTGGGAAGATGAAAAATTGATGGAAGCTTATAATTGTAAGAAATATATGGATGAGTTCCGGAGAGAAAAGGACTGCGGAGAAAAAAGTTCTTAAGAGGGACCGAAGTGGCAGGAATCATCCCGTGCTGCGAAAAATGGGGTGATTCCGCTGTGTTTTTGAGAAGGAGCGCATCTGGGTTAACAAATGCATCATTCAGGGAGGACGTTAGAAAAGACTTGTAGATTGTTCAAATTTTTCTTGCCTATCCGGCAAATCTGTGGTACGATAACTACACCACAGCGGTGGAGTTATTTACATCATTTTGTTTTCAGGTATCAGATTCGTGAAATTCAGCGGGAAGCCGTACAATCCAAGCGATCAACTTTAATCATAGGAGCATCCTGTAAATCAGTCGGATTGACGAAGGGTTGTGTTTTTGCTATACTTACGATAAAAGCAGGCATTTTTTGCATTTGTCCTTTCAGATCCTTTTGATTTCCGGGAGGAAAGGAGAATGTATGGACCGGGATATCGCGCAAAAGCGGTTAGAGGACTACAATGATGTATTTGCAGATATTTTTAATAACCTTGTATTTCATGGAAACCAGATTCTGGAGGAGGACAGGC
>CALWDR010000107.1 GCA_944376745.1 uncultured Lachnospiraceae bacterium | reverse complement strand
ATTGAGGAGCAGGGTGATAGTCATGGCGTAGGCGTCCTTCCCCAGCTTTCTGCGGATGAGCTCGGTGCCCCCCAGCATGTTGCTCCACTGGTCATCGCCGCCGAACTGCATGTTACAGCCGTATTTTTGGAACAGTGCGTAGAAGTCGTAGCTCTGCATGATCATGTAGTTGAATTCCAGGAAGCTTAAGCCCTTCTCCATCCGCTGCTTGTAGCACTCCGCCGTCAGCATGCGGTTTACGGAGAAATGGGGGCCCACCTCCCTAAGAAGCTCGATGTAATTCAGATCCATGAGCCAGTCCGCGTTGTTCACCATCAGGGCCTTTCCGTCGGAAAAGTCGATAAACTTGCTCATCTGTTTCTTGAAGCACTCGCAGTTGTGCTGAATGGTCTCCACCGTCATCATCTGGCGCATATCGCTGCGGCCCGAGGGGTCGCCGATCATGCCGGTGCCGCCGCCGATCAGGGCGATGGGTTTATTCCCGGCCATCTGAAGCCGCTTCATCAGGCAAAGGGCCATAAAGTGTCCCACATGAAGGCTGTCCGCCGTGGGGTCGAAGCCGATGTAGAAAACGGCCTTCCCGTTGTTGATAAGTTCCTTGATCTCCTCTTCGTCGGTGACCTGGGCAATGAGACCCCGGGCCACCAGTTCGTCATAAATTGTCATGCTGTTTTCCTCCTTTTGTCTGGCTTGTAAAATGTTGACCCTGCCGGGAAATCCGGCTGCGCCGGCGGGATGGCGAAGGATGGTCTGTCCTGGAAAAATAGAATCTCGCTGTACGAGATTCAATGCGCCCGAGCGTTGCTAAGTGCCAGTGGCACTTGTTTGGCAACGACCGAAGCGGAGCGGAGACTTGCGAAGCAATAAATTTCATCTTCGCGAGGTGCGCATCCCGCCCGGAGGGCTTTTTATTTTACAGAGAAGTCCTCTGGACTTCTCTGTAAAATAAAAAATCTCCCGCCCTTAAAAAAGGACGAGAGTTATCTCCCGTGTTACCACCTTTATTCGCAGACGACTCACATCGCCTGCCTCAGCAAGTGCCAAAAAGCACTCCCGCAGGATAACGGTTGCGTTCCGTCACAGCCTACTGCAATGAGAGCGGAGAAACGATACGAGGGGATTTAAGAGACAGTGTCTGTTGTTCCGCCCGCTCCGGCCTGTTGGTTCGGTGTGAAGCTTGGGGATGTATTCGCCGCAGAGTTCCGGTGCACCTCTCATCAGCCGGTTGCTTTCTGTACGTTCCGTCTACAGCTACTTGTTCCCGTCATCGCTTTTGGGTTTGTTGAAATTATGCCCATTATAAGCGGGAATCATGGGTTTGTCAAGAGGAAAGATAAAAAACGCTGTCTGTTATATTCGTTGCTATTTCTTCCGTGGCATGTTAAAATAATAAATACAGGCGGTATATTTTCTGAAAGGAAGAATGGCCGCGCCTGTATGGAGGATGTGCTTCGGGAAAGGAGCGTGTTATGGCATGGGTGTTTATCTGAACAGCAAAAGCCCTTATTTGTTGTTCCGCAGGGAGTGTGCTTCCACCTATTTTGTGGATAAGACGGAGATTCTAAAGGACTTGGTGCCTCTGGTAGAGTCGGAGGAAGAATGGCTTGAGGATTCGGAGGTCAGGCGGGGGAAGGAACAGAGGTATATCTGCATTACCAGGCCGCGCCGTTTCGGTAAGACGGTTATGGCGAATATGATTGCTTCCTATTTTGGGAAAGGCGTTGACAGCAGTGGGATTTTCCGAAATTTAAAGGTGTCGGAATATGACTGGTTTGGCGTTCACCTGAACCGGCACAATGTGATTCATATTATGTTCAATGAGACACCGAGAAACTGCAAAGCATACGAACCTTATATTGCCAGGATTGAGAGAAGGCTGATACAGGATTTGCAGAAGGCTTATCC
The DNA here is from genome assembly GCA_944376745.1 of uncultured Lachnospiraceae bacterium. Taxonomy (GTDB): domain Bacteria; phylum Bacillota; class Clostridia; order Lachnospirales; family Lachnospiraceae; genus 14-2. The sequence goes on along the minus strand of CALWDR010000107.1, from coordinate 3,512 downwards.
GGAGGTTGAGATAGATGCGGATGGCGCAGTTTGGGATGCATTGAAAAATATTGTAGAGTCTGAGGAGGAACGTTTTATTTTCGTCCTGGATGAGTGGGACTTTATTTATCATCAGGATTTTGCCACAGAAGAGGATAAGAGGGCGTTTACAAAATTTCTCAGCGTTCTTCTGAAGGATCAGCCCTATGTGGAAATGGCTTATATGACAGGGATTCTTCCGATTGCCAAGTACTGTAGTGGTTCAGAGCTGAATATGTTCCTGGAGTATTCCATGGTTACGCGGGAAAAATACAGCGAGTATTTTGGCTTTACGGATGAGGAAGTCGATACTCTGTATCAGCGGTATCTGAACACTCCGGGGGAACACAAGGTGGCGCGGGAGCAGTTGAAAATCTGGTATGACGGGTATCAGGCCGCCTCAGGGGTGCGGTTGTATAATCCCCGTTCTGTGGTGGGGGCGTTGAGTGATAACCAGTTAGGCAGCTTTTGGACCAGCTCCGGGCCATATGATGAACTATATTATTATGTCAGAAATGATATTTCCGGTATGAAGGATGAAATTTCGCTGATGATGACAGGAATCCCCGTGCCCGCGAATATACAGGAGTATGCATCTACATCCCTGGAGCTTACCACAAAGGACGAGATCTATTCGGCTATGGTGGTGTATGGGTTTTTAAGCTATGCGGATGGATTCGTTTCCATTCCAAACAAGGAGTTGATGGATCAGTTTGCCGATATGGTGAGACAAAAGCCGGGTTTTGGCTATATGTATAGATTGGCGGTGGAGTCCGGTAAAATGTTGATGGCTACCAAGGCTGGCGATACAAAGACCATGACGGATATTCTGGAGAGGGTTCATGATACGGAAAGCCCGCTGATTCGTTATAGTGATGAGGCAGAACTCTCAAAAGTCGTTACTTTTATATATCTTCAGGCACGGGAAACTTATGATATCCGGCAGGAGGACAGAGCTGGGAAGGGTTATGTGGATTTTATTTTTTATCCATATAATAAGGCGGATGACGGAATCATTGTGGAACTGAAGGTTGATGGTACTGCGGACAGTGCAGTGAAGCAGATTAAGGACAGAAAATATGCCGCAAGCTTTGACGGCAGGCTGGGAGAGGAGCCACGATGTACAGGAAGGATCCTTGCGGTTGGCATAGCTTATGACAGGAAAGACCCCAACAAGCGGCATACATGTAAAGTGGAGATTCTGCGGGAAAAGAGATAGGGAGCAACCGGGTTTTTCAGAGAAAAGGAGCATATTATGGACTTAAACAGGAGAACAGTAAAGAAAATTCTGGGAATTATCACCTTTACGGTAATTTTATGCGCGGTACTGATCAATTTTGACGAGGCCCTGGACTGGCTGGGCTTTTTCTGGGGGGTGGTCACGCCCTTTGCGGTGGGCGGAGCCCTTGCCTTCTGCCTGAACATCCCCATGTCCTTTTTTGAACGGAAGATCTTTCGGATAACACCGGAGAACGCCAAGAAGGAAAACAGGGTGCTGCGGGCCCTGGCCAGGCCCTTAAGCCTGGTGCTGACGCTGCTGTGCGTGGTTTTGATCATTGCCATCGTGGCGATGGTCATAGCGCCTCAGCTTCGCACCACCATTATCAGCGTGGGCGACGCCATGGCGGCCTGGCTGCCCAGGGCCCAGGAATGGGTGGATGAGATGTTCGCCGATGACAGTGCCATTATGGTGTACATCAACTCCCTGGAGCTGGACTGGAGCAAATGGCTGGAATCCCTGAAGGATTTTGCGGTCAACGGCGCGGGGAGCATTTTGTCCTACACCATGTCGGCTACCCGGATCGTGGTCAATTCCGTGGTGACAGCCTTCATTTCCATTATTTTTTCCTTCTATGTACTCATGCAGAAGGAAAATCTCTCCCGGCAGCTGACCCGGCTGATTCGGGCACTCTTCAAGGAAAAAACGGTGGATAAAATTCTCCACGTATGCCAGCTTTCCTACTTTACCTTTTCCCGCTTTATCACGGGACAGTGTATCGAAGCGCTGATACTGGGATTTTTGTTTTTCATATTTATGACGATCTTCCGGTTCCCCTATGCCCTGCTGGTGGGCGTGTTGATCTCCGTCACGGCGCTGATCCCCATTGTGGGAGCCTTCATCGGCTGCTTTATCGGGGCATTTCTGATCCTTATGGTCAATCCCATGCAGGCGTTGGCCTTCGTGATCATGTTCCTGGTACTGCAGCAGATCGAGGGAAATCTCATTTACCCCCATGTGGTGGGGACTTCCGTGGGCCTGCCCTCCATGTGGGTGCTCTTTGCGGTGACCGTGGGCGGCAGTCTGATGGGCGTGGGCGGCATGCTGATCTTTATCCCTATTTTCTCCGTGATCTACAGCCTCTTAAGAGAGTGGGTGGGAGTCCGGCTGAAGGCCAGGAAGCCAGATGCGCCGGCAGTGGAGAAGCCAGAGGGGCCGAAGGAGCCGCCAGCGAAGACAACGAAGGAGCCATAAGTGCCGGCAGTGGAGAAGCTTAAGGAGCCGGAAAACAGGAAGCAAAGGAGAGCGGGCGCGGCAAAAGGGGGAATAAAAAATAACCCTAACGGGAGCGGCGCCCTATGATACAATAATCTATAGAATGGCGGAAAGCATACGATACCGGTGCATTATCTCTCCATACCGGATGGAAAAAAGCATCCGCTGTTCATTTTCCTGTCTTTTTCGCCCATGACGCCAAACCGCTATTATCCGGTGGAAATGATCGCTGAGCGGGGATTTCATGTGCTGTCCTTTTGCTATCAGGAGGCCACGGCGGATAACGGGGATTTTTCCAATGGCATCGCTCCGCTTCTTCTGCCCGGCGGACAGAAGAAGGGCACGGACTGTGGGAAGATCGCCATGTGGGCCTGGTGCGCCATGCGGATCTTAGATCATGCCGCTGCTTTGCCGGAGATCGACATGTCCCAGGCTGCCATCATTGGACATTCCCGCCTGGGCAAGACAGCCCTCTATGCGGGCATGATGGATCCGCGTTTTCGCTATGTCTTCTCCAACAATGCCGGCTGCTCCGGTGATGCCCTCACCAGGGGGAATCTGGGACTGCGGGGCGAAAAGGGGCCTTACGGCGGGACCGGCGAGACCATCGCTGACATCACCCGCCGTTTCCCGTACTGGTTCTGCCCCAATTATCAGAAGTATGCGCAGAACAATGTGCCGGATGATTTTGACCAGCATTTCCTGCTGGCGGCCATTGCGCCGCGTTTTGTCTCGGTCTCCGCTTCCGCGGAGGATGACTGGGCCGATCCGGTTTCCGAACAGCTCTGCTGTGTGGCGGCGGGCAAGCAGTGGGAGAAGCTTGGCCTGCCCGGTTTTGTCCACCAGGATCGGCTGCTGGAACCCGGACAGACCTTGCCGGAGGGCCGCGTGGCCTTTAGCCTGCGGGCAGGAGCCCATTTTCTCTCCTATCATAACTGGCAGTGGGATATGGATTTTATGGAACGACACAAAGAGGAGACTGTTTAAGCAGAAGATGAAA
>CALWDR010000106.1 GCA_944376745.1 uncultured Lachnospiraceae bacterium | reverse complement strand
AGTTTGTTCACTGTATCTTGACGATAAAAGAGAATCCCGGAAATATTTTGCGGGAGGGCATGGTGATGGATTATGCGCATACTTACGCTTGTGTTGACCTGGCGCGGGCAGTGATGAGACAATATAATCGGCTGCATACAGATGTTAATGTGAGCGAGTTAGATCGTTTGTTGGATTACTATAGCAGTTTGCTGTACAATATGGAATATGAAGGCGTGACGGATTATTACAGAGAATATGTAAAAATATATCAGAAGTATTTTGATATGCTGGACGTTACAGTGGAAAATCAGTATACGCTGACGATAGGAGGAATTTTGGATTCCTTTAATGAAAGGCTTGGAGAAGACAGCTCCGGCTATTATGAGTACGATTATAAATTTTGATGGGTTGGCAAAGAAAAGAGAAGATCGTTTCTTAAGAGAAAAAAGCATTTTGGGGGAAATGTATGCAAAGGAAAAAGAAAATCACACTGATCGTTGTTACCGGCACAATGGGAGCTGTTTTGTTTGCCGCACTGGTGTTTTTGGGAGGAATATGTTCTTATCATCACCTATGGAAAGCGGATTCTGGGGATTGGACAACGGACATCGGGGACTATGAGGAGTATCTGGGAGAGGATGGAAAATACAAAGAACACTTATTTCTGTACAACGACATTTTCCCGGATACGATTCCGGCTTCCGCAAAGGTGGAGGAATTTTATTACTCCTATGATAACCCGGAGAATCCCTGCTATCTCGGCTGTCTGGTTTATGCCTGTGAGGAGGAGGACTATCAGAGGGAATATGACCGGCTGAAGAAGATTGATTCCTCGGAAGAATATTATATTCATGGCGCCACAAAATTTCCCTATGAACTATGCGCGGTGTACGCGGATGAGGATTACGGCTATGTTTATGCCATGACAGATCCGGGAAAAAATAAATTCATCTATGTGGAGCTTCAGTTTTGTGATTCTTTTGTGGATGTGGAATATGGAAAACGGATAGATGAAAAATATTTGCCTGTAGGATTTGGCGGGTAGAGGAAAGCGCCAATCCGTGTTCTGGTGTTTCGGGCGGCCTTTCAGCTTCAAGCAGCTCTTTTTGTCTATGGATCAGGATATGACTACCGCAGATGGCGGCAGAAGCCGGTTTGTGTATGGGGTGGAAAACGGTATGTCCGGTATTTTCATTCTTGATTTTGGCGTGTTTTACTGTATAATGAAAATGGGAAGCAGTACTGGAAAAGTATAAGGAACTGCGGAAGGAGAGGGTGAAATGATCCATTCGGAAGGCAGAACATACATCCATGATCATAAAAACGAATTGTTTGCTGAATTAGTAGAAGCAAGAAGAGGAAATGAATATAAAGAAGAAAATTTCAGACAAAATTACGCGATCATATTAAACAAATTATTTAAGACATTGGCGATAGAGGGAAAGGTAGAGATAGAAAATGAATATACAGTGGTGAAAGGAAGAATTGATTCCCTCTATGGAAATTTTCTTGTTGAATACAAATATCCAACAAGGATTGCGGCTTCAAATACGGCAGGCAATATGAAATTCATAAATCAGATTCAACGGCAAATAAAAGGATTCCAGCAAAAAACAGGGATTCCTTATAATAAGATCGTAGGGGTTGTTTTTGATGGGTATTATGTGATATATGTAAAAAAACAGGGAGAGGATTGGAGTATTAGCACGCCGCAGAAAATGACAGTGGATTCCTATGAGTTATTTCTTATGAGGCTGTTATCAGTGAATTCTGGGGGTAAAGCCTTAGTGGCAGATAATTTGAACAAGGATTTTGGATCGGCGAGTACCCTGTCAACACATACTATATCGGTGCTTTATCATAAATTAGAACAAAACAAGGAAAGGAACAAGTCAAAATTACTATTTGAACAGTGGAAGACGCTTTATCGGGAAGTGTGCGGATATAGTTTTGAGACAAAGGATTTGAAAATAAAAGGTTTAAAAGAACAGTATTCTCTAGAGAGCGAAACCGTAAACGATTCATATTTGATCTTTGCCATTCAGACATATTTTTCTTTGCTGATAAAAGTGTTATCCTTGAATATTTTAACCTATCTAAAGAATAGTGTTTTGACGGAAAAGTTTTGCTTTCATACGGAAAGTTTAAAAAAATTAAGAGATGACTTTGAAAATATAGAAGAGGGTGGAACGTTTCGCAGACTGGGTATTTCAAATTTTTTAGAGGGAGATTTCTTTCGCTGGTATTTATATCTCTGGGATGATGAAATGGGTTTTGCCATGCGGACGTTGGTTGAGACTTTTGAAAAATATGATTATTCAATCATTGTTTTGGAGCGTGATATTGCCAGAGATTTGTTGAAGAATCTGTATTATGAACTGTTGCCGGCTGCTTTACGTAAAAATCTGGGGGAGTTTTATACTCCTGATTGGCTGGCGGAGTTTTTGTTGGAGGATTTGCAGCCTCAGATAAAAAAGGAAACATTATTTTTGGACCCGACTTGTGGTTCGGGTACATTTTTAGTTATGCTCATTAAAAGGATAATGAATCATTATGAATCCAGTGTATCTCCTGAAAAGCTTTTAAAAATCATTACGAACAGCGTAAGCGGGTATGATTTGAATCCATTGGCGGTTATATGCGCACGTGCTAACTATATAATCGCGTTAGGGGAAGTCTTGTCTGAGTGTGAGGAGCCAGTAGAGATTCCGATCTATTTATGTGATGCCATGTTAACTGTTTTAGAGGGATATGAAGAAAGCGAAGATTGTTACGTTGTTCCGACAAAAGCAGGAACTTTTACTCTTCCCAAAAAGCTTGTTGATATGAAAAAAGTAAATAATGTACTCGACATTGTAAATGATTTGATTCAAAGGGGCGGCAGTTTATATACATTTGAGACGCAATTGAAAAAACAATTGCCGGAATTGAATCAAGGCTTGTCAAAAAAGGAACACCAGGTGCTGAAAGACTTCTATGTAGAAATGGAATCGCTGCATGAGAAGGATTTGGATGGCATTTGGGCAAATGTGATCAAAAATGCCTTTGCTCCGGTCTTTCAAAGAAAAGTAGATTACATAATCGGGAATCCTCCGTGGATAGATTGGCAAAATTTGCCGGAGCAATATAGGGAGTCTATACAAAAATATTGGTACGATTATCGTGTTTTTGATCATAAAGGGCAAAAAGCACAATTGGGCAGCGCCCATGATGATATTTCCGTACTCATGACATATGTTATCATGGACAACTTTTTGAAGGACGGGGCAAAGCTGGCTTTTGTGATCAATCAGAATTTATTACAAGCTTCCGGTGGCGGCGATGGTTTTAGAAAATTTCTTATAAAAGAGAAAATTCCCGTAGGAGTGAAATCGGTAAATGATTTTGTTGAAGTTGAGCCATTTAAAGATTTGGGTGTGAGCAATAAAACCGCAACGATTATTTTGCAAAAGAACGTGATGAATACATACCCAGTAGTGTATAAGAAATGGTATAAGCGCAATAAAAAAGTAATTAGTTCCAATGAGACGAGAAAAGAGGTATTTGAGAAGCAGATAGAATGTAAAGAATTCTATGCGTCACCAATTCGTGAATATAATTCCCCATGGATGATTGCTACAGGCACGGAAAAAAAGATGTTTGATAAAATGATAAATAAAGGAGAGCCGTCTTATCGAGCGCGAAAAGGTGTGGATACCAGTGCCAATGCGATTTTTTGGGTGAAGGAAAAGAGAAGGATCAAATCGAATCTGGTACTCGTGGATAATTCACCGGAGAATAGCAGGAAGGAGATTTCGCAAATTTTTGACTTCCCATTAGAAAGGGACTATATTTATCCGTTATTAAGGGGAAAGGATGTGAAGAAATGGGGGTATCGCTCAGAATACTCAATTATACTGCCGTATGCAGACAACGGAAAAGTGATAGAGAAAAATGAATTGTTAACAACCTGCCCCAATCTGTATGATTATTTTTATTTAGAAAGACATGGTTTTGTCCCGATTCTGACAGAGAGGGCTACCTATAAGAAATTTATTTTGAGAGGGGATGAACATGCGCCGGAGTATTCCCTGTATAATATTGGGGAATATACCTTTGCTCCTTATAAGGTTATTTGGAAAGCGTTAGCGAAAGGTGTTGCTGCGGTGACTATTTCGCAGGAAGATGGCCGGCTGCTGATACCGGATCATAATTTATTAATGGTTCCGCTGGAAAATGAATTGGAGGCGTACTATTTAACAGGCGTTTTAAATTCGGATATTGTTTCCCGGTTTGTGAATGCATATGTCGCATGGTTTATATCGGGACATATTCTGGAAAGAATAAATATACCCAGATATTGTGAGGAAAATGAGCTGCATAATGAAATTGCCGCATTGGCAAAACTGGCTCATTTGGCAGCGGAAGATGAAAAACAATTGGAGAAGGCCGAGAGCAGACTGAATGAAAAAGTGAATAGGCTTTTATTAGATTATGTATAATGGATGAAAATAGTGAGCTGTGAAATGTTTTTGAACTTTGAGGAAGGATGACCCAGTGAAAGAACTGACCATTTTACTGGACAGCGGAAGCAGGCTTCCGCTGTACCGTCAGATATACGAATATATCAGGGGAGATCTCCTGTCCGGGAAAATTTCCGCCGGGGAGAAGCTGCCCTCCTCCCGCCTGCTTGCCAGGAATCTCCAGGTGAGCCGCAGCACCGTGAATCTGGCCTACGACCAGCTTTTGTCGGAGGGGTATCTGCGGACCGTGCCGGGAGGCGGGTACTATGCCTGCGAGATCGAGCCGGGGATTTTTCAGCCGGGGACGAGAAGGGAGAGGGACTCTGGGCCTGCGGGGGAAAAAGCAGTGGGAAAGGGCTTTGCGCCCACTGGGGAAAAAGCAGTGGGGAAGTACTTCGCGCCTGCGGGGGAACACAGGTTTCAGGCCCTGCCGGAGGAGCCCTTCTGCGATTTTTCTCCCGATGGGGTGGAGTGGCCGGAGTCCTCCGACAACGCCTGGCGCAAGGCCGTTAAGGCCATGCTGGCGGAGGAGCGGCCGGAGCTGTTCCTGCCGGGGGATTCCCTGGGGGATGAAAATCTGCGCCAGGCCATCTGCGACTACCTGTATCAGGCCAGGGGGGTGGATTGCCACAGGGAGCAGGTGATCGTCGGCGCGGGAAACGAATATCTGCTTATGCTGCTTTTTCAAGTGCTGGAGGGGCCTTTTCCCGTGGCCATGGAGAGTCCCACCTACCGCCAGGCCTATGAGACCTTTCGGAATCTGGGCTGTCCGGTGCGGCCCGTGGCGTCGGACGAGGAGGGGATGAACCTGGCGGGGCTTGCGGAGAGCGGGGCGCGGCTTGCGTACATCATGCCCTCCCACCAGTTTCCGCTGGGGACCGTCATGCCCATGAAACGCCGCATGGAGCTTCTGCAATGGGCCGGGCAGGCGGAGGGGCGCTACATCATCGAGGATGACTACGACAGCGAGTTCCGCTACAAGGGCAGGCCCATTCCCTCCCTCCAGGGCAGCGACCCTTACGGCAGGGTCATTTATCTGGGAACCTTTTCCAAGAGCATCGCCCCGGCCATCCGGGTCAGCTACATGGTGCTTCCCCAGGGGCTGATGGAGGCTTATCACAGGCGCTGCGGCTTTTACTCCTCCACGGTGTCCCGAATCCAGCAGCAGATCCTGTTTCAGTTCCTTGCGGGCGGATATTTTGAACGGCATTTAAATAAAATGCGCGCCCTCTACCGGGCCAGGAACGAATGCCTGCTTCAGGAATTAAAGGGAAAAGCCTGGGTGCGGAGCATTTATGGAGAGCGGGCGGGACTGCACATCCTGGTGGAGGTGGAGACGGCAAAGACTGAGGAGCAGATTCAGACCGAAGCCGGAGCGCGGGGCGTGAAGGTGTATCCGCTGGGAGCCTATGGGATCGGCGGAGAGAGGTCCGGGAAGAAGCTTCTCCCGTGCTGGCTTGGGAGTGAGAAGCCGGTGCTCCTGCTGGGGTACGGGGGCCTGAACGAGGAGAAGATCCGGGAAGGCATCCGAAGGCTGGGAGAAATCTTTTCCTGATGGTTCAGGCAGCCCGGCTCGGGGAGAAAAGGCGGGGCGCCTTTGCGCGCACAAAATTTGAAGCAACCGGAAGATAAGCCCTTTTGGGCAGAGGAACGCATATGGAAGAACAGCCGAGAAAATATTACCGTCTCATGGACGATCTAAAACAGCAGATTTTGTCCAAGACCATAAAGCCGGGGGACAAGCTGCCCTCGGAGAACGAGCTTGCCCGGGCGTACCAGGTGAGCCGCCATACGGTGCGCAAGGCCCTGTCCATCCTGGAAAATGAGGGCTACATCTATCCCCGGCACGGCAGCGGGACCTTCTGCTCCGAGGCGGCGCTGCACCTTTCCCCCTCCAAAAATATCGCTGTGATCACCACCTACCTGGACAGCTACATTTTCACGGAGGTCATCCAGGGGATCGAGGGGGTGCTCACCCGGGCGGGTTACAGCATTTTACTGAAAAATACCAGAAATTCCCGGCAGCTGGAGGCGAAATATCTGGAGGAGCTGCTGGGCAGGGAGATCGACGGGCTGATCATCGAACCCAGCAAAAGCCAGATCTTCTGCCGGCACATGCATCTGTACCGGAAGCTGGAGGAGTACCATATCCCCTACGTGTTCATCCAGGGGGCCTTTCAGCAGATGCGGGAGAAGCCCCACGTCCTTCTGGACGACTGCGGGGGCGGGTATGCGGTCACAAAATACCTGATTTCCAGAGGGTGCAGGGAGATCGTGGGGATTTTCAAGGCGGACGACGCCCAGGGGCAGAACCGCCACAAGGGCTATGTGAAGGCGCTCCAGGAGGCGGGCATTTTATATGACCCGGACAGGGTGGTGTGGTTCTATACCGAGGACAGGGCCCTTCAGCCTTATCAGCAGATGCGGGAGATGGCCAGACGGCGGGAGACGCAGTTTTTTGACGGGGTGGTCTGCTATAACGACCAGATCGCCATCGAGGCCATCCGGGCCCTGCAGGAGGAGGGGCTTAAGGTGCCGGAGGACGTGTCGGTGACGGGCTTTGACAATTCTTACCTGGCGGTGAACGGGCGGGTGCCCCTGACCACGGTGGAGCATCCCAAGGAGAAGCTGGGGGAGATGGCGGCGGAGCTTCTGGTGGAGCTTATCGAGGGGAAGGGACCCGGCAGGACCATCGTGATCCCGCCGAAGGTGGTGGTGCGGGAGTCCACCCGGTAAGTCAGAGCGCAGAGGAAGAAAATTCCCTGCCAATACAAAATAAAAACAGAAGGAGGATTTATCAAATGGGAACTTATCAAAATGCAGGTCCAGGACTTAAGAAGATGTTTATTGCCGAGGTGGGGGTCATCATCTGCACAGTCTCTGTGCTTGCTCCTGCCTTGATTTTTTTCGCGGCCATCGGTATGCTGGTATTCATGATCCTCAGCCTGGTAGGGCTGCACGCCGCAGGACAGGACATCGAGGGATGTAAGAACGCGTTTATATTTACCATTGTAAGGCTGCTGGTCAGCGTCCTGTCTGGGTTCCTGGGGAGCCTTGGTGTGATCGGACTTATTCTTTCCATTGCCCAGAGCATACTGGCATTGCTTATCACCTATTACGTATGTACGTCTGTGGCTGATGTCATGAGTATGATCGGGCATGAAGATGTGGCGCGGCAGGGAACTACGGTCTGGCGGATCAACCTGGTATGCTATGTCGTGGGGATTGCCCTCAACGTGGTCGCGTGGATACCGGTTCTGAATGTGCTGGCTGGCATTGCAGGCGTTGTGATAGGCATTGCTTCCCTGGTGGCAGGCATCTTGTACATGATTTTCCTGTACAGGAGTTATCGGGCGCTGGGGGCGTAAATGGGCAGAAAATGAAGCGAACAACTTGTAGAGACAACCGTACAAGTTGTATACTTTTCCTATAGCGGTAAAGAGCAGGGCGTATGCCGGGAATGTTTTGCCTGCGGCTGCCTTTCAGGCATGGCGGGTATGGCGTCCTGTCCGCGAGATAGGAGGAAATGACATGGAATTACAGAAAAATTACAAGTTTTGGTTCTGCACCGGCTCTCAGGATCTGTACGGGGAGGAGTGCTTAAGGAAAGTGGCGGAGCATTCGGCTGTGATCGTGGAGAAATTCAATGAGAGCGGCGCGCTGCCCTTTGAGGTGGTGTTAAAGCCCACCCTCATCACCAACGAGGTGATCCGCAGGATTTTTAACGAGGCCAACGCGGACGAGACCTGCGCGGGCGTGATCGTGTGGTGCCACACCTTCTCCCCGGCCAAATCCTGGATTTTGGGCCTGCAGGAGTATCGCAAGCCGCTTTTGCACCTGCACACCCAGTTCAATCAGGAGATCCCCTACGACACCATCGACATGGATTTTATGAATGAGAACCAGTCTGCCCACGGGGACCGGGAGTGGGGCCACATCGTGACCCGCATGGGCATCGAGCGGAAGGTGGTGGTGGGCCACTGGATGGACGCGAAGGTGCAGGAGAAGATCGCCTCCTGGATGCGGACCGCCATCGGCATCATGGAGAGCAGCCATATCCGCGTCATGCGGGTGGCTGACAACATGCGCAACGTGGCTGTCACCGAGGGCGACAAGGTGGAGGCCCAGATCAAATTCGGCTGGGAGATCGACGCCTATCCCGTCAATGAGATCGCCGGGGCTGTGGCGGAGGTGTCCGAGGCAGATACTAACGCTCTGGTGGAGGAGTATTATGATAAGTATGAGATCTTGCTGGAGGGCCGCGACCCTGAGGAATTTCGCCGTCATGTGGCGGCGCAGGCCCAGATTGAGCTGGGCTTTGAGCGGTTTTTGCAGGAGAAAAATTATCAGGCTATCGTGACCCATTTCGGGGATCTGGGCTCCTTAAAGCAGCTTCCGGGCCTGGCCATCCAGCGCCTGATGGAGAAGGGCTATGGCTTCGGCGCCGAGGGCGACTGGAAGGTGGCCGCCATGGTGCGCCTGATGAAGGTGATGACCGCAGGGATGAAGAACGCCAAGGGTACCTCCATGCTGGAGGATTACACCTACAACCTGGTGCCCGGCAAGGAGGGCATTCTGCAGGCCCACATGCTGGAGGTCTGCCCCAGCATTTCCGAGGGACCCATCAGCATCAAGTGCCAGCCCCTCTCCATGGGGGACCGTGAGGACCCGGCCCGTCTGGTGTTCACCGCCAAGGAAGGGCCTGGGATCGCCGCCTCCCTCATCGACCTGGGAACCCGGTTCCGGCTTCTTATTAACACCGTGGACTGCAAGAAGGTGGAGAAGCCTATGCCGAAGCTGCCGGTGGCCACGGCCTTCTGGACGCCCAGACCGGATTTCGCCACGGGCTGCGAGGCCTGGATTCTGGCGGGAGGCGCCCACCACACGGCCTTTACCTACGACCTGACGGCGGAACAGCTGGGCGACTGGGCGGCGGCCATGGGCATTGAGACCGTCTACATCGACGAGCACACCACCATCCGGGAGCTGAAGCGGGACCTGCTTCTGGGCAGCGTGGCATACCGGTAACATGGAAGCAGAACGCTTCTGTCATTGCCCGATGCGGGAAATAGGCCGGGAAAAGAATTTCTTGGCCTATTTCCCGACCAGACAGAAAAATATTTTCCAAATCTGCGGAAATGTGGTAGGATAAAGGTAATATGTCAAAAACAGGAGGATTTTGTTATGTCGGAGCAAAAAACGATCATTCAGGAGGGGAAAACCGCCCTGGGCATCGAGCTGGGTTCCACCCGGATCAAGGCCGTACTGGTGGATGAGAAAGGGACGCCCCTGGCGTCGGGAAGCTATGACTGGGAGAACCAGCTGGTGGATGGGATCTGGACCTACGAGCTTAAGGAGGTCTGGAAGGGACTGGCAGAGAGCTACCAAAGTCTGGCGGCGGACGTAAAGGAGCGGTACGGCATTCCCCTCACCACCGCAGGGACGCTGGGGATCAGCGCCATGATGCACGGGTATCTGGCCTTTGACGAAAATGGGGAGCTGCTGGTGCCCTTCCGCACCTGGAGAAATACCATGACCGGGCAGGCGGTGCAGGAGCTGACGGAGCTGTTTCAGTTTAATATCCCCCAGCGCTGGAGCATTGCCCATCTGTATCAGGTCATTTTAAGCGGGGAGGAGCATGTGCCGAGAGTGCGTTATATCACCACGCTGTCCGGCTATGTACACTGGATGCTCACCGGCCAGAAGGTGCTGGGCATCGGAGACGCCTCCGGCATGTTCCCCATCGACAGCCAGAGCAGGGACTTTAACCGCCGGATGGTGGGACAGTTCGAGGAATTGACGGCAGAAAAGCAGTATCCCTGGAAGCTTTCGGAGATCCTGCCCAGAGTCCTGACTGCCGGGGAGGCGGCCGGAAGCCTGACGGCGGAGGGAGCCGCCCTTTTGGACCCCACAGGAACCTTACAGCCGGGAATCCCCATGTGTCCGCCGGAGGGGGACGCCGGCACGGGCATGGCGGCCACCAACAGCGTGGCCAGGCGCACCGGAAATGTGTCCGCGGGAACCTCCGTCTTCGCCATGGTGGTCATGGAGCGGGAGTTATCCAAGGTATACCCCCAGATCGACATGGTGACCACCCCGGACGGAAGCCCGGTGGCCATGGTGCACTGCAACAACTGCACCTCGGATCTCAATGCCTGGGTGGGCCTTTTTGAGGAGTGCCTTATAAGCTTCGGCGTAAAGCCCGATAAGGACACGCTGTATGGGACTCTGTACCGCCAGGCTCTTCTGGGCGATAAGGACTGCGGCGGGCTTCTGGCCTACAACTATTTCTCCGGGGAGCATATCACGGGCCTCGACGCAGGCCGTCCCCTGTTCGTGCGGACGCCGGACGCCGCCATGAACCTTAAGAATTTCATGCGGACCCACCTGTACACATCCCTGGGGGCCCTGAAAACCGGGCTGGACATTCTGGTGAAGGAGGAAAAGGTAGCCATCGACACCATGATGGGCCACGGCGGATTTTTCAAGACAAGGGAAGTGGGCCAGCGGGTGATGGCGGCGGCTGTGGGAGCGCCTGTCTCCGTCATGGAGACCGCCGGCGAGGGCGGCGCCTGGGGCATTGCCCTCCTTGCGGCCTACATGCTCTGGAAAGAGGAGGAGGAGAGCCTGGAGGACTATCTGAGCCGGAAAATCTTCGCGGGACAGAATGGCTATGTGGTGGAGCCGGACCCGGCGGACATGGAGGGCTTTGAGAAATTTATGAAGCGGTACCAGGCGGGACTTGCCGTCGAGCGGGCCGCGGTGGAGGTGCTTTAGAGTATGCTGGAAGCGTTAAAACAACAGGTTTACGAGGCAAATATGGAACTGCCGCGCCGGGGCCTTGTGACCTATACCTGGGGCAACGTCAGCGGAATAGACCGGGAGACGGGCTGTTTCGTGATAAAGCCCAGCGGCGTGGAGTATGAGGAGCTGACGCCGGAGGACATGGTGGTGATGGATTTAAATGGAAATAAGGTGGAGGGCCGCTACAATCCCTCCTCCGACACGCCGACCCATCTGGAATTGTATAAGAAGTACCCACAGATCGGCGGGATCGTCCACACCCACTCCCGGGAGGCCACGGCCTGGGCTCAGGCCGGACGGGGAATCCCCGCCTACGGCACCACCCACGCGGACTATTTTCTGGGGGAGATCCCCTGTACCAGAAGCCTCACCCAGGAGGAGGTCCGGGGCGAGTATGAGAAAAATACCGGTCTTGTGATCATCGAGACCTTGGAGCGGGAGAGCGTCAATCCCCTCTACACCCCGGCGGTGCTCTGCGCCAACCACGGCCCCTTTGCCTGGGGCAGGGACGCCGCGGAGGCGGTGTATCACGCGGTGGTGCTGGAGGAGGTGGCGCGCATGGCCCGGCTGACGGAGGCGTGCAATCCCCAGGTGCTGCCGGCCCCCTCCTATGTCATGGAGAAGCATTTTTACCGGAAGCACGGGGAAAATGCCTACTATGGGCAGAGGTAAAGGAACAGAGAAGTAAGCGGCAAGAGTTCCAGGCCTTGTTCTGCAGTTTTTTGCAGAGCAGGGCCTGGACTTATGTCAGAAGCATCTCGTAGGTAAAGCGCGCCATGCATTTTCTAAGCAGCAGCCAGGCCAGGAGCGCGCAGATTAGGCCAAGGACCAGCAAAATCCAGATATTTAAGAGCAATATGCCTGTGAACTGTCCGGCCACTAACAGGAGCACGGGGATCACCAGGAATACCGCGCTCTGCTGGGATTCCTCCATGGTCTGGGCTTTGGCGGATTTCCGGACGATCAGCGTGACGGCGATCAGGGAGATGGCGGGGGAGACCAGTAAAAGCACCGCCAGCCAGTTGAGGCCGGGCAGCAGGAGGCTCCCCATCAGGAAGAAAAGCTCCAGCTCCAACACAAAAAGCATGGCGCAGAAGGAGATGAGGGATACCATCATGCTCAGCAGGAAGGAGGCCAGCACCTTGGCGCGGAAAATCTGCTTTACGGACAGAGGGCAGTAGAGAAGGGTTTCCAAGGTGTGCCGCTCCTTTTCGCCCACGAAGGAGCTGGCCGCCATGATGGAGGCCGTCATAATGGGGATCATCAGGAAAAAGGCCGGCAGAATAAAATTCAGGATCAGTCCCACCACGGTCAGCTCCAGATTTCCCTCCCGGGCCGACGGGGGCAGCAGCTCCACCAGCGTCTGAATATCCGGGTCCTCCGGCACAAAATGAATCAGGAACACAAAGACGGAGGGCAGGAGGATGGTGAGGACCAGCGGCACGATCAGCATGGCGGAAAACTGGTTCTTGTTGGAGGTAACCCCTCGAAAATCTTTTTTGATGATCGCAAGCATGGCGTTTTTCATTTTGCGGCCTCCTTTCTTTTGGCGGTAAGTGTAAAATAGATGTCCTCCAGGGAGGGTTTTTTGACGGAAACCTGATAAATGTCTCCGCCGCCCGCAACGATCCGGCGTACCAGCACCGGGATCTCCTCATCCTGGGAAATCGCTGTCTCGTATTGAGTTTCACCGGTATGCTGCAAAGGGAGCCCTTCGGGCATGCGGGCCGCACGGATCAAAAGCCTGGTCCCGGCGGGAATCCTGCCCCGCAGCTCTTCCAGGGTTCCCTCTGCCAGAAGGCAGCCTTCTTCGATCAGGCCGTAGCGGGTGCAGATTTCCTGGGCATAGCGGAGCTGATGGGTACAGAGAAAAATGGTGACACCCTCCTTTTGGGCCAGCTCCCGGATCAGCCGGTTGACATTCTGGGCGCTTTCCGGGTCCAGCCCGGAAGTGGGCTCGTCCAGAAAGAGCACCCGCGGCCTGTGGATCAGCGCTCTGGCGAGGGAGAGCCTTTGCCGCATACCGGTGGAATAGGCGGAGAGCTTCTGGTCCGTGGCCTCCGTAAGCTCCAACCGGCGCAGAAGTTCTCTGGCGCGCTCCTTTCCCTCCCCGGCGGGAATGCCGAAAACAGCGGCGTAGAAGGTTAAGTTCTGCATGCCGGTCAGGCCGTCGTACATCTGGGCGTGTTCGGTGAGTACGCCGGAAAGAGCGTGAACCTTTTCCGGTTCCTGGGCCGGGTCCATATCCAGTACCCGGCAGTTCCCCTCCGACGGGGTGAGCATGCCGTTTAACAGCTTGACCGTGGTGGTCTTTCCGGCTCCGTTGGGGCCGAGAAACCCGAACACCTCCCCCGGCTTTAAGGTCAGGCTTATATGCTTTACCGCCTGTTTCCCGCCGGCATAGGTCTTGGATAGATTTTCTAAAGCAACCGCATTCATCTTAGTTTCCCTCCTCATTGCGTTTCAACCGTTCGGCCATGGCCTGGAAGCGGGGATGCTCCGCCAGATTTTGAAAGGCCGGATTCTCCGTAAGCGCCTGGGTGATGCTGCGGCGGATAACGGATTCCTTTCTGGGCGGATATTCCTCAAGGGCCAGTGTATTTTTCAGCCAATCGTCTAAAAGTGTGAAATAATCGTCTCCCTGAAGCCGCAGGGGGTAAATGGCGCCGGCGGCCAGCGCGGTGTATTTCTCTAAAAGCTCCAGCGCCTGTTCTGTGTCTCCAAAGGAAGCCCAGCCCTGGGCCAGGGCGATATAACAGGACAGAAGTATCCCCGGATGCAGCTTGTTCATGTGAAATGTATTTGCCAGGGACTGAAGGCGCCGGCTGGTTTCCTCAAAGGCTTCCCGGTCATCCGCGCACAGTCCTGTGTAGGAAGTCAGAAGGCCTGTCAGGGACAAAAGCCCCTGGTAGATGCCGATCTGAAGCACCCTTTTGGCTTCGCGGCTGTTTCCGGTCATCTGATAAGCGGAAGCCAGAATGGGTTCGGAGGGCATCACCACAGGCGGGTCCTGTTCCAGGAGCTTCAGTACCTCTTCGGGGCGTTTCAGGGCCAGCAGGCAGTAGGCTTCCATTTGGAGCGCCGCCCGTATCTGTGAGGGCTCCGTGCTCCCCTCCTTTGCCCGCCGGAACAGCCCCAGCGCTTCCGCTATGACCGACTCGGATTTCTCAGGGCTGCCCGCAAGGGATGCGTAATTCACCAGAAGGGAGCCGATCTGGAACAGAAACGGATAGCAGGAATAATATTTTTTCGCCATTTCCTGGCAATGTGCCAGCGCCTCCTCAAAGAGAAGAGAGGCAAATTCTTCGGAGAGCCGGCGATACCACTTCAACATTTCCTCTTTCTCCAGCTGCGGCTCGTATCCCATCAGCTCGTCAATGCTGATGTCAAAATATGTGGCCAGCCGGGGGAGCATCAGAATATCCGGGTAAGTGGCTCCCGTTTCCCATTTGGAAATGGCCGCCGTTGTGACGCCGATATAGTTTGCCAGCTCTTCCTGGGTGATTCCCCGCCTGCGGCGGTTCTCGATCAGAACGCGGCCAAGATGGATCTCTTTCATTGGCTTCACCTCCTGCAAATGATTGTACGGGATTTTGAGGAGAATTACAATGGAGCGGCATTCAAATTTTGTTAAAAAAATTAACTGGCGGGAAAGTTGCCGGCTGCTGTTCATGGGGTGGGGAAATATTCAACTACCAGTTTTTGTCTGGAGGTCGCCCTGGATGGCGCATTTGTTAACGCAGACACGCTTCCGCTCTACAATAGAAAGCCTGCTTCGCGAGCTTTCTATTGTCATAAGTGAAAGACGCAGCGGTACTAGGCTCGCCGCCCGCAAGCGGACGGTTCGCCAAGTGCCGGCGTCTTTCAATGGTCTGCTTATAACAAATGCGCCATCCAGGGCTGCGTTCCAGCAAAAAGATGGAAGTTTGTCTATTTTTCCCACCCTCTTGAACAGTAAGTGCCGGAGCCTCTGCATGAAATGGAACGGCACAGATTGACAATCAAATCGAATTCTATATAATGATGTATGAGAAAAATATATTTTAGTCAGGATAGGATAAGAAATATGAAGAAAGCAGTATTTTTTGATATTGACGGAACGCTTTGGGATCGTAATATGGCCATACCGGAGAGCACAAAAAAGGCGATTGGAGAGTTAAAGGAGCATGGTGTCTACACCTTTTTAAACAGCGGGCGGGCCAGAGCATTTATTCAGAATCCGCGGCTTCGGGAGCTGGACTTTGACGGGATCGTGTCGGGCTGTGGGACCAGTGTGAATTTTCGGGGAAAGGAGCTGGTCTATCACAAAATTTCCCCGGAGCTGCTGGATAAGACCCTGAGAATCCTGAAAAAATATGATATGCCTGTGATTTTGGAGGGACGGGATTTTCAGTACGTGGATGAAAGTGATTTCGCGGGCGATCCTTTTCTGGACATGCTTAAGGCGGAGATCGGGGAGAAGCTTCTTGACATTTCCGGGAATTTCATGAGATGGGAGGCCAGTAAGTTCAGCGTCGTCCTGAACCAAAATGGGGAGAAGGCTCTTCGGGAGTTAAGTCCCTGGTATGAATTCCTGGTGCACGAGGGGCGCGTGGCGGAGGGGGTCCCAAAGGGCTTCAGCAAAGCCACAGGGATTCAGGCCGTCTGCGAGTATCTCAATATTGCCCGGGAGAACACCTACGCCTTCGGGGACAGCGTCAACGACCTTTCCATGCTGCGGTACGCGGGATATGGCATCGCCATGGGAAATGGGAGCCGGGAGGCCAAGGAGGCCGCTGATCATGTGACGGACGATATTTATGAGGACGGGATCTATCACGCCTGCCGGCATTTTGCGCTGATATAGTTTTTTATGGAATTTTAAGAAAAATTTTCTTGACATTTCCCGGCAAACAGCATAGTATATTGCATTGTTAATTGATGACAATGTTAAGTAATTGAAAGAGCAGAAAGGAGCCAGTGCAGAGGTGAATCAGGAATGGGAAATGTGCATGCAGTCCTCCGGGGAGACTCCCGGATCTGGAGAAAATGGGGCGCTTAAGCTTCTGCGCGTCATTCACCGGATCTGGCGGGTAAACCTGCATCTGACCATGGAGGTGCCGCCCGGGGAGTTTTTCGTGCTGCAGATCCTGGAGCGGCACCGTGCGGAACACCCGGACCAGGAGGGAATCTATGTATCCAGCATTGCCAGGAGAGCCAGAATGGCCCCCTCCCAGGTGTCGCGCATGCTTCGGGGACTGGAGGAGCGGAAGCTGGTGGGCAGAGTCGTGGACGAGAAGGACCGGCGCAACACCTACGTATTTTTAACGGAATCCGGGGAGCTGATCTGCAAAAAGCAGAGAGCCCAGATCGACGGATATTTAAGACGTGTGACGGAAGCCTTCGGCACAGAAAAGATGGATACCTTCATCCAACTCTGCGGCGAGATGGCAGAAGTAATGGAACAGGAAGCAGAGAAAGAGAGGCAGAGAAGAAATGGGTAAAATATTCAGATACCTCTGGGAGTCGAAGGGCGCGGTGCTGGGGATCATTTTGCTGTTGATCATACAGGCATTCTGTGATCTGTCGCTGCCCCAGTATACCTCCGATATTGTGGACGTGGGGATTCAGCAGGGCGGTGTGGAGCATGTGGCCATGGAGGAAATGCGCCCGGAGACCTATGAGGGAATCCTTCTTTTTATGGAAGAGGAGGATACGGCGCTTTTTGAGGACAGCTATGAGCAAAATGCGGAGGGAAACTATGAGCGCGTTGCCAGGGATAAGGACACATTGGGAAAATTGGATGCCAGCATGAGCATGCCGCTTCTGATTCTGTCCGCCCTAAGCCAGTCTGATGGCATGGACCTGGATACCGTCAGGCAGATGTTAGCTTCCGGTATGACCACGAAGGAAGAAATCATGAAGATGGCCGGGACTCAGGTGGAAAATCTGGGAGATATGAGCGATTCTATCCTGCAACAGAGCGCCGTTCTGGCCGTCCAGCAGGAATATAAGGCTCTGGGCTTGGATTTAAGCCGGTATCAGACCAATTACCTGCTGGTGACTGGCGCTAAGATGCTGGGCATTACCCTTCTGATGTCGGCGTCCGCGGTTTTAGCCGGACTGATGGCCTCCTTCACTTCCGCCAAGGTGGGAAGGGATCTGCGCAGCAGGATTTTTCAGAAGGTGGTGTCCTTCTCCCACGCGGAGCTGGATCAGTTTTCCACGGCTTCCCTGATCACCAGAAGCACCAACGATATTCAGCAGATTCAGATGGTATGCGTCCTGCTTCTGCGGATGGTGCTCTATGCGCCCATCCTGGGAATCGGCGGCGTGATCAGAGTTGCCAGTACCAAAACGGGGATGGGCTGGATCATCGGCCTGGCCGTGGGCACGATCATGGTGCTGGTGGCCGTGCTGGTAGGCGTGGCCATGCCCAAATTTAAGGTGATGCAGACCCTGGTGGATAAGCTGAACCTGGTGTCCCGGGAGATCCTCACGGGCGTGCCTGTGATCCGGGCCTTTTCCAGAGAGAAGCACGAGGAAGAGCGGTTTGCCAGGGCCAACCGGGATCTGATGCGGACCCAGCTTTTTACCAACCGGGTCATGACCGTTATGATGCCGGCCATGATGCTGATCATGAACGGCATTACCGTGCTGATCGTGTGGATGGGGGCCAAGGGCATCGATATGGGCAATCTCCAGGTGGGAGATATGATGGCCTTCATCACCTATACCATGCAGATCGTCATGTCCTTTTTGATGCTGACCATGATCTCCGTCATGCTCCCCAGAGCGGGGGTCGCGGCCAACCGGATCGACGAGGTGCTGCGGGTGGAGCCCATGATCCGCGACAAGGAGGAGACCATGGACGATGCGAAAGGGGACTGGAAGGGCGTGGTGTCCTTCGGGGCTGTCTCCTTGCGGTATGCGGGCGGCGATGGGGACGCCTTAAGCCACGTTCAGGTTACGGCAGAGCCCGGCAAAACCACGGCCATCATCGGAAGCACCGGCTGCGGCAAATCCACGCTGCTTCATTTGATACCACGGTTCTACGACGTGACCGGGGGGAGGATCACCATAGACGGCGTGGACATTCGGGATCTATCCCAGCATAAGCTTCGAAGCCTTCTGGGCTTTGTTCCCCAGAAGGGCGTGCTGTTCTCGGGAACCATTGCCTCCAATATCAAGTTCGCCGGGGAGGGCGTCAGCGACGGGCAGATGGTGGAGGCGGCGAAGATCGCCCAGGCGGAGGAATTTATCCTTAAGAAGGAGGAAACCTACGAAAGCCCCATCGCCCAGGGCGGGACCAACGTGTCCGGCGGCCAGAAGCAGCGGCTGTCCATCGCCAGGGCCATCGCCAGACAGCCGAGGGTATTTTTGTTTGACGACAGCTTTTCCGCGCTGGACTACAAGACCGACGCGGCTCTGCGCCGGGCCCTCAGCGAAAAAGTGAAGGACGCCACGGTGATCATTGTGGCTCAGCGCATCAGCACCATTTTACATGCGGACCAGATCCTGGTGCTGGACGAGGGAAGGATTGTGGGACAGGGAACCCATGAGGAGCTGCTGAAAACTTGCGGCACCTATCAGGAGATCGCCAGATCCCAGCTCTCGGAGGCGGAATTAAACCGCAGCCCCAAGAAGGCTGGAACTGTGCCGCCGGAAGAGGCGGCAGAGGGAAGCCGGTCTCCAGGAGAGGCGGAAGCAGAGAGCCGGTCTCCAGGAGGGGCGGAGGATTTGACAGCGGCAGAAGGAGGTGCGGACCATGAGTAATACAGGAAACAGAGCGCCGCGGCACAGAGGCCCCATGGGCGGACCGGGCGGCATGATGCACGGGGAGAAGGCCAAGGATTTCAAGGGAACCCTGCGCAAGCTCTTGGGCTATATGGGAAGATACAAGATCGCGATCCTGTTTGTGGCAATCTTTGCCGTAGGCGGCACCACCTTTAATATCCTGGGACCGAAGATCCTGGGAAAAGCCACCACAGAGATTTTTGAGGGGCTGGTCGGGAAGCTGTCCGGCGGAAGCGGGATCGATTTTGGGAAGATCGCCAGGATCTTGCTGCTGCTGCTTGGCATGTACGTGTTAAGCGCCCTGCTGACTTTCATTCAGGGCATTTTGATGACCGGCATCATCCAGAAGATCTGCTATCGGTTCCGGGAGGATATTTCCAGGAAAATCAACCGGATGCCCATGAAATATTTTGAGTCCAGGACCGTGGGAGAGGTGCTGTCCCGCATCACCAACGACGTGGATACCCTGGGACAGGGCTTAAGCCAGAGCGTCACCCAGCTGATCAGCGCGGTGACCACCCTGATCGGCGTATTGATCATGATGCTTTCCATCAGCCCGCTGATGACGCTGATCGCGCTGGTGATCCTGCCTATATCCGCTGTGTTGATCAGCATTGTGGTGAAGCATTCCCAGAAATATTTCCAGAGCCAGCAAAAATATCTGGGCCAGGTCAACGGCCAGGTGGAGGAAGTGTACAGCGGCCAGAACATCGTGAAGGCCTTCAACAAGGAAGAGGATATGCTGCGGGAATTTAACGAGACCAACGGGATCTTGTTCCAGTCCGCCTGGAAATCTCAGTTCCTGTCCGGCATGATGCAGCCCGTCATGAATTTTGTCAGCAATCTGGGTTATGTGTCCGTGGCCGTGGTGGGCGGCATGCTCACCGTAAAGGGGAGCATTCAGGTGGGCGATATTCAGTCCTTTATCCAGTACGTGCGGAACTTTACCCAGCCCATCATGCAGGTGGCCCAGGTATCCAGCATGCTTCAGTCCACCGCGGCGGCAGCCGAGCGGGTCTTTGAATTTCTCGGGGAAGAGGAGGAGGACGTGACGGTGCCGAATCCGGTGAAGGTGGAGAAGATAGAGGGAAGCGTGACCTTCGACCATGTGCAGTTTGGTTACGACCCGGAGAAGATCATCATCCATGATTTTAACTGCCAGGTACAGCCGGGGCAGATGGTGGCCATCGTAGGCCCCACCGGGGCCGGAAAAACCACCATGGTGAAGCTGCTCATGCGGTTCTATGATGTGAACAGCGGGCGCATCCTGGTGGACGGCCACGATGTCAGAGACTTTAACCGTGGGGAGCTTCGGGAAAACTTTGGCATGGTGCTGCAGGATACCTGGCTCTTTAAGGGCACCATTATGGAAAATATCCGTTACGGCAAGCTGACGGCCACCGACGAGGAGGTCATCGAAGCCGCCAAGGCGGCCCACGCCCACCACTTTATAAAGACCCTGCCCGGCGGTTACCAGATGGAGTTAAATGAGGATGCCAGCAACGTGTCCCAGGGCCAGAAGCAGCTTCTGACCATCGCCAGAGCCATTTTGGCGGATAATCCCATCCTGATCCTGGATGAGGCCACCAGCTCCGTGGACACCAGGACCGAGAGCAGGATTCAGAAGGCCATGAACAACCTGATGAAGGGCCGCACCAGCTTCGTCATCGCCCACCGCCTGTCCACCATTCGGGAGGCAGACGTGATCCTGGTGATGAAGGACGGCGACATCATCGAGCAGGGCCGCCACGAGGAACTGCTGGCCAGGAACGGCTTCTACGCGAACTTGTATAATTCACAGTTCGAGAGCGCGTAAGCGCTCTCGTGAGCAAGTAGCGAAGCGGATTGCGAATGTCCCGCACGCGTAAGCGCTCTCGTGAGCAAGTAGCAGAGATAAAATAAAGGGCAGGTAAGTTTCCAGTGAAGCTTACCTGCTCTGTCTTTATACTTGCGAAATACCGTTTTCTACGGTTTTATTTGAATAATTTCATTTTTTTATGCCAGGAACCCATTGACGATCTGCTCCTCGGCTTCCTGCTCGGTCAGACCAAGGGTCATCAGTTTGATGAGCTGTTCGCCCGCGATCTTGCCGATGGCGGCTTCGTGGATCAGGCTGGCGTCCACATGGTTGGCGATGAGGCCCGGGGTGGCGATGACCCTGGCGTCGTCCATGATGATGGCGTCGCACTCGCTGTGTCCGGCGCAGGCGCAGTTGCCGTTGATGTAGCTCTTAAATTCCTGGACGCTGTGGTCTTTGGCCACGCTGCGGGAAATCACGTTGGCGGAACAGCCCTCGCCGTTTAAGTCCACCACGAAGTCGGTCACCGCATGCTGGTCCCCCACAGTGAGGATTTTTTCCCGGATGATGAGGCTGGCGCCTGCCGCCGCGTCGCCGCTGGTCTTGCGGATGGTGTCGTCGATGCCGGCGATCTGGGTGGTCTCCATCTCCATCTGGGCGCCCTCTGCCAGGTGAATGACGGTGGTGGGGTTCATGATCTGCTTGCCGCGCCCGTCCCCTTCCCCGTAATGCTTCTCCACATAGCGGATCTTTGCGTTTTTGCCCACATAGAAGGTGTGGATGCCGTCGTGCTGGGCATTGCCGCCGCCGCAGTTGTGGATGCCGCAGCCGGCGATGATGGTCACGTCGGCGCCGTCCCCAATATGGAAATCGTTGTACACCAGGTCCGTAAGGCCGGTCTGGCTGATGATCACCGGGATGTGGACGCTCTCATTTTTGGTGCCAGGCTTGATGAAAATATCGATGCCCGGCTTGTCCTCCTTGGTGACAATGTCGATGTTGGCGGTGACGCTGCGGCTCTGAAGGCTGCCGTTGGCGCGGATGTTGTAGGCGCCCACCGGCAGGGAGTCCAGCTCTGCCACCTCATGCAGCAGTTTCTTCTCAATAGCGTCCATCATGGCGTTACACTCCCTTCCATTTTGTCTGTCAGTACGTCGCAGGCCTCTCTGGCGGCGTCGGCGCTTCCAAGAAGCGCGGGCAGGATTTCCGTCCGGGGACCCTTTTGCGCAATGCGGCCCTCCTTGACCACCACGATGGTGTCGGCGATGTTCAAGATACGCTCCTGATGGCTGATGATCAGGATGCTGCCCTTCGTCTGCTCGTACATTTTCTCGAAGACGCGGATCAGGTTCTGAAAGCTCCACAGGTCGATGCCGGCCTCCGGCTCGTCGAAAATGGACAGCTTGGTGCCCCGGGCCAGCACCATGGCGATCTCGATGCGTTTCAGCTCGCCGCCGGACAGGCTGGCGTTGATCTCCCGGTCCACATAGTCCCGGGCGCACAGGCCCACCTCGCTTAAGTAACTGCAGGCCTCGTTGACGCTGGTATCCCGGCCTGCGGCCAGGCTTAGGAGATCCTTGACCTTTAGGCCCTTGAAACGCACCGGCTGCTGAAAGGCGTAGCTGATGCCAAGGTTGGCCCGTTCAGTGATGGACAGGTGGGTGATGTCCACACCGTCGAAAAGGATCTGGCCGGATGTGGGCTCATAGATGCCGGCGATGATCTTGGCCAGGGTGGATTTGCCGCCGCCGTTTGGCCCGGTGATGGCCACGAACCGCTCCTGCAGAGTCAGGCTGACGTCGTGCAGGATTTCCTTATTTTCTTCGGTCTCAAAACCGACGTGTTTTAGTTCTAGCATGTTGTTTCCTCCGAATTGGATTGGTATCATTCGTTACTGTTTTACTATACCACGGCGGAACGAAAAGTACAAGTGAAATCCGTGTATTTTAGTAGGAATTGAAGTTAAAAATGTGACAGCTTTAGGTCAAAAACGCGCCTTTTCTTTCCCCTTTGGGTATGATAATATGATACCAGAGCCAAAGAAGCATGCTTTTGCCGCGTAAGCGAAACTGTTTTTTTGGACTCTGGTATTTTACTGTTTTGAAAAACAAAAAAGGAGAGGTGGCATATGACATTTTCCAATCAGTTTGTCAGCGAGTGCAGGGAGCGTTCCTCTTACATCAGACACGTACAGGCTCCGCTGTTCCGCAAAAGCTTTTCCCTGAAGAAGGCGGGGAAGGGAGAAATACTCATCTGCGGGCTGGGATTTTACGATCTGTTCCTGAACGGGAAGAAGATCACCAAGGGATACCTGGCCCCCTATATTTCCAACAGCGACCACATGGTCTACTATGACCGGTACGACATTACCCCGTACCTTCGGCAGGGGGAAAATGTGATCGGCGTGATGCTGGGGGACGGCTTCCAGAACGGCAAGACCCGTATCTGGGACTTTATGGACAATATCTGGAATTCCGCTCCCAAACTGGCTGTATCCGTGGAGATTGAGGACGGAGGGGAAACGCTTCATTTTGAGGGGATGGATTTTGCCTGCAAGAAGGGGCCCGTACTCTTTAACGATCTGCGCTCCGGCGTCTTTTATGACAGGCGGCTGGAGGAACAGGGCTGGACGGAGCCGGGATTTGCGGAGGATGAAAGCTGGCATGTGCCCCTGCTCGTGGAGCGCCCAAGAGGAACGGCGAAGCTCTGTGAGGCGGAGCCCATTGCGGTTTTGAAGGAACTGGCTCCGGTGAGCGTTGCGCCGGGCAGTCTGGCGGAGTATGCGGCCAGGGGTGATGTGAAGGACGGTCTCTTTGGGCAGGAGACCCCGGAGAAGTCCGTGGCGAAGACTGGCGGTTATCTCTATGATTTCGGGGAAAACGGCGCGGGCATTTACCGGCTGAAGATCAAGGGCCGTCCGGGCCAGAGGATCGACATCCAGTGTGGGGAGCAGTTAAAGGACGGCGCGCTGGATATAAGCAATATCAATTTCTATCCGGAGGGATACTCCCAGAGGGATATTTACATCGTGGGCAGCGAGGAGGAAGAGATTTTCGAGCCTATGTTCACCTACCACGGCTTCCGGTATCTCTATGTGACGGGAATCGAGAAGGAGCAGGCCACGCCGGAGCTTCTCACCTACCTGGTGATGAGCTCCGATCTGGAGGAGCGGGGAAGCTTTGCCTGCTCGGACGAGACGGCCAATGCCGTCTATGAGATGGGAAGAAGGAGCGACCGGGCAAACTTTTACTATTTTCCCACAGACTGTCCCCATCGGGAGAAAAACGGCTGGACCGGGGACGCCCAGATTTCCGCGGAGCATATGATGCTGACCCTGGGTGCGGAAAAGAGCTGGCGGGAGTGGCTTTGCAATATCCGCCGCGCTCAGAGGGAGGACGGCGCTCTTCCCGGCATCGTTCCAACCGGGGAGTGGGGCTATGCGTGGGGCAACGGTCCGGCCTGGGATGCCGTGCTGTTTGAGCTTCCCTACATTATATATAAGTACCGGGGAGAGAAGGAGGCCATCCTGGAAAATGCCCACGCCATGCTGCGTTATCTGGAGTACAT
This sequence comes from uncultured Lachnospiraceae bacterium, assembly GCA_944376745.1. Lineage (GTDB taxonomy): Bacteria > Bacillota > Clostridia > Lachnospirales > Lachnospiraceae > 14-2. The sequence continues at coordinate 2,097 of CALWDR010000106.1, read as the reverse complement.
TTCCGGAAAGCGGGACGCGGAGGGCATCGTGGCCATCGGCCTTGGAGACTGGGTTCCGGTGGACCGGGGAGCGGGCGATTATCAGGCGCCTCTGGGCTTCACCGACAGCGTGATGGTCTACAACATGTGCAGGAAGGCGGAGGTGATGTTTGCGGCAGTGGGACAAACGCTCTCCGAAGCCTTTGCATCCGGGCTGGGCTGTGAGATTCGCGCCGCCATCCGCCGGAAATACGTGGACACCAACACCATGCTGGTAAAGAGCGCCTGCCAGACGGCGCAGGCCATGGGCATTTATTACGATATCTTTGAGACGGGCGAAAAGCCGGAGGCTTTCCGGCGGCTTCTTGAGATCATCAAGAGGGATGGGGAGAAGCTGACCAGCGGATTTCTGGGCCTGCGGGTGCTCTTCCATGTACTTGCCGATTTTGGAGAGTCCGAGCTGGCCTATCGGATGATCACCGGTGAAGAATATCCCTCCTATGGATATTTTGTCAAAGAAGGCTATACCACGCTGCCGGAGCAGATGCTTCCCGAAGAGACCCGTTCCGGCATGTCCCAGGATCATCATTTCCTGGGGGACGTGGTGCAGTGGTATATGCGTTATCCCGGCGGCATCTGCGTGGAGCGGTGGGACAAGGTCGCCATCCGGCCTAAATTTATCGAGGGTCTCACCTTCGCCGGAGCCAGCCACAGGCTTCCCGCCGGGGAGGTTAAGACCTACTGGAAACGGAGCGGCGGGCGGATCAAGCTGGAGGTGAAGTGTCCGGCTAAGGTGTCCTGCCGGATCGAACTGGAGCCGGGATACGTGCTTGAGAAGGACGGCAACTCCTATCTGGAGGGCGGGACTGGAAATTACTGGATACGGAAACAATAGAAAGCAGACAGTTTCAAATGAAGAGTGATATGCCCCCTTCCGGGTGGACAGACGAATGGGAAAAAGCCTGTGACCTGGAAGGGGGCATTGTATGTCTGAACAGGATTTCAGAAAAAGAGGCGTCTCTGCCAGCCAGGAGGCAAGCGGCGGCATGCCAAAACCTATGCGGTGATCTTCCGCGCCTTCCTCTCGGCGGCTACCTCCTCCGGCGTCTTTTCCGGCAGCCTTGCGGCGCCGCGGTAATCGTCCCTGGTGGGGATGAGATTCCCTTGTGCCAGATTTTCTTTGGCCTGGGCGATGGCTTCCTTGTATTGGGGCAGCCATTGCTCCTGGGCCACCAGCATTTCATCGATCATCTGCCAGACCTCCGGGGGATTTAAGACGGCGCCGGTCAGGGGGTCCATCAGGGCAGCCTGCTTCAACAGAGTAACGTCGCCGTTGACAGCGGCCTCCACCGCCAGCTTCTGTACCCAGATGGACTGGGAGCAGACGGCGGCGCAGCCTAAGGGCAGATCTCCCACTCTGGGAACCTGGATGCCGGTCCGGTCCACGTAGCAGGGAACCTCCACCACAGATTCGGCGGGCAGGTTGGTGATACAGCCCTCGTTCATCACGTTGAAATGGCCCCGGTAGGTGCGCCCGGTTTCCAACGCCTCTAGGATGTAGGAGCAGTGCTCATTTCCTCTCTGAGAGCCGTCCAGCTTCCGGGGCGGTTCTTTTACGATCTTGGGATAGTCCGTCTCGAACCAGTTGCGTTCCTCCCGGGTCACCCGCAGGTAGCCTCCGGTCTCGCCGTTGATCCAGCTTCCAAGGTCGATCCAGTTGATGATCTCATCAGGACGCTTCCGGTACCAGGCCACATACTCGGACAGATGGCCGTTGGACTCATTTGCGCGATGACCCGCTGGCCGTACATGATGCCGCCAACGCAGAGGGTGTCGCCCACGCACTGGTCCACGCCATACTTCAGAGGAATCTCGATATCTGTCTCGAAAGCCTCCAAACCGCCTATCCGCACGCAGTTGACAATGTACCGGGCATTCCGGAAAGCTTCCCGCCGGTCCGTGGTGGCCTGAATGGTAATGGGAATGTGGTTTTCATTCAGATCCCGCTGGCACAATTCCCGGGTCTTCTCCAGATTGTCCGGGTTGATGTCCGTGAAGGAAACCTGAATATCGTGAAATTCCGGCACGGACAGGATGTCGGTGAACAGGGTGCGGGCA
>CALWDR010000105.1 GCA_944376745.1 uncultured Lachnospiraceae bacterium | reverse complement strand
GTCCAAAGGGAAGAGCGATCTTACGGACCTCACCCTTCTGTAAAATGGGACAGGAACTGCTTCGTCCGCTCCTCCTTCGGGTGGTTGAACACCTGCTCCGGCTCGCCCTGCTCCAGGATCTGTCCCTCATCCATGAAGATCACCTGGCTGGACACGTCCCGGGCGAAGGCCATCTCATGGGTCACGATGATCATGGTGGTTTTCTGCAGGGCCAGCCCCTTGATGACCTTGAGAACCTCCCCGGTGAGCTCCGGGTCCAGGGCCGAGGTGGGCTCGTCAAAGCAGAGAATGTCCGGCTTCAGCGCCAGCGCCCGGGCGATGGCCACCCGCTGGCATTGGCCTCCCGACAGCTGGTGGGGATAGTTGTCCCTCCGGTCGCTTAAGCCCATCTGCCGGAGCAGCTCGTCGGCCTCCGCCTCGATTTCCCTGAAAATCTCCTTCTTCCGCTGTTTGAAATCCGGCTGCTCCTGCATGAGCAGCTTCTTGGCCAGCATGATATTTTCCCGAGCCGTATACTGGGGAAACAGGTTGAAGGACTGAAAGACCAGCCCGAAATGCAGCCGTTTCCGGCGGATCTGCGCCTGCTTCTGGGTGGCCAGGTCCCTGGCGTCAAAGAGGGTCTCGCCGTTGACCCGGATGACGCCTCCATCCGGCCGCTCCAGGAAATTCAGGCAGCGCAGGAGGGTGGTTTTCCCGCTCCCGGAGGAGCCGATGAGAGAGAGGACCTGCCCCTTTTCCAGGGAAAAACTGATGTCCTTTAAGACCTCCGTCTTCCCGAAGGATTTTTGTATGTGTTCCACTTCCAAGATTGGCATGTCGTATCCTCCCTATCGAAAATAATTGAGCTTCCGCTCCAGCCGGCCTAAGAGAACCGTCAGGATGCCGTTGAAGACCAGGTAGTAGATGGCCGTGAAAAACAGCGGCCAGATGGCGCCGGAGATTCCATGGGAGCCCTTCATAAAGGATTCGCCCGCCCAGATGACCTCCTGGAGGGAGATCGTTCTGGCCAGGGAGGTATCCTTCACCAGCGTGATCACCTCGTTGGACATGGGAGGGATGATCCGTTTGATCATCTGAAGCAGGGTCACCCGGTAAAATATCTGTCCTCTGGTCATGCCCAGCACGAGGCCCGCCTCCTGCTGGCCCACGGGGACGCTCTGAATGCCGCCCCGGTAGATCTCGGAGAAATAGCAGGCGTAATTGATGATAAAGGCCACCGAAGACGCCAGGAACCGTCCGGTCTCTCCGCTGCCCCAGATGGGATTGTGGAGGACCAGCCCCGGGAAAAAATATATGATCAGAAGCTGGATCATCAGGGGCGTTCCCCGGATCACCGTCACAAACAGCTTCACGGGACAGCTTATGATCTTAAATCTGGCCATGGAGCCGAAGGCGATGATCAGCCCCAGGGGGATGGCCCCCAAAAGGGTCACCAGAAAGAGCTTTAAGGTCTGAAAAAAGCCTGTATTCAAGGATCTTATGACGATGGGAAGCTGTTCAAAAAATAATTCCATGACGTTTCGTTGTCCTTTCCTCTTTACTGCTCGATGAGGGCAGCCTGTACGCCGTATTTTTCGGCGCATGCCTGCATGGTGCCGTCCTCATAGCTCTGTACAAAGAAATCGTTTAAGGCGGCGGCCAGATCGGAGCCCTTGCGGAAGCCCACGCCGTACTCCTCGGTGGTGAGACTTACGGTATAGGTCAGATTCTCATAGCTGGTGCCTTCCCCTACCATGGCGGCTGCCATGAGAGAGTCGATGATCGCCGCGTCACAGGTGCCGGAGGCGACCTCCATCAGAGCGGTGGCCTGGTCCAGCACCGGCGTAAAGCTCAGATCATTCTCCTCCGCGGCGGCTTTGCCCGCGCTGCCGTCCTCCACGGCAAAGTTCAGGTCCGCAAGGCTCTCCACATCCTGGTACTGGTCCGCCACATCTACAGGGACGATGACGATCTGGGCGTTGTTGCAGTAGGCGTTGGAGCATTCCATGGCGCTTAACACCTCGTCGGTTAAGGTCATGCCGTTCCAGGCACAGTCGATGGTCCTGCCGTCCAGCTCAAAGATCTTATTTCCCCACTGGATGGGAATAAATTCCGCCTCAACCCCCAGGCTCTCGGCGAAGGCTCTGGCCATATCGGCGTCAAAGCCGACCCACTGGCCGTTCTCATCCTGGTAGTCCATGGGGGCGAAATCCGTGATGCCCACCACCAGGGTGCCCTTCTCCTTCACATAGGCCATGTCGCTCTCGGAGCTGTCCCCGGTTTCTCCGCCTTCTTCGTCCGAGCTGTCGGTTTCTTTGCCTTCTTCGTCGGAATTCTGATCCGCCTCGTCTCCGGCTTCGTCAGAGCCCTGGCTGCCCCCGTCCCCGGATGTATCGGCGGTGCCGCAGGCCGCCAGTGAGAAGGCCATGGTCAAGATCATCATTGCTGCAATCAGTTTCTTCTTCATTTTCAAAATCTCCCTTAAAATGTAATTTTTATAGATATGGAAAAATTCCGCGGAAGCGGAATCCTCTGTGTCCAGGAAACGCAAGGCCCGGAAAACACATCATTATATTACCAATTTACCAGACTGAAGTCAAGAAAAAAATGAATTTATCGGCATGGCTCTTGATGTATGCCGTAAAATTTTATATTATGATATTAGAGTTGCGGGAACGATGACATATAAAGCTTGCGCCGGTAAGCTGTTGGAGACAGCCCGGTGCTTTTTTTGAAAAGTCGGCAAAAATACGGCTCATTCTGAATACCTACCGTCTCGCAGATCCTGTTTACCGTCTCGTTGGTCTCGGTAAGCAGCTTTTTGGCGCGGTCAAGCCGCACCCGTACGATATAATCGTTTACTGTCAAGTTGTAGTAATTTCGAAAGCATTTATAGAGAGAATTTCTGCTCACGAAGAACTTTTCACAAAGAGCAGAGACACTCAGTTCATCGGTCAGATGAGTGCAAATGTATTCACTGATCTCCTCGGCAAGTTCGTTATACTCAATTTCAATCGCATTGGAAAAAAGGATGTTGGACAGCAGTCCCCGCAGGCTCGCTAACTGCATATCATTAAGAAAAGGCACTTGGTCGTATAGTTCTGTCAATGAGCCGGAGAACTGTGGGCAGGTAGGGGAAGTGGGCGCACGCAGTCGTCCCATTAGAAGATACCCGACGGTTATCCCGGATTTGATCACCGGCATGGCGGCATCGTACAGTCCGGCGTGGCAAAAATGATACTCCAACTGTCCGCTGATCCGGCATTTATCCAGCAGCGTGCGGTCGGAGTGACGGCAGTAGTCTTCGCCATTTTGAGTCTGATAGGCAGAACAGAAGTCGTCTGTCCGTTTAAAACTGCAGACCGGTTCATACGCTACGTTTAGGAAAGAGAGGCTGATCCCCGTAAGGATGGAAAGATCCCGCAGGAGCCCGGTTAATTTTTCATTGTCATATCGAATATGCATCTTGGATACCTCTTTTTTTGTATGTAAATATTGTACCAAAACAGGGAAGAAAGTGCAACATTTAAGGACGAATTGTTCTTGTGGAGCAAGCACGAATGTAGTAAGTTATGAAAACAGAAAATATTTGGAATAAGAAGAGGAGAGAGCCAATGCCATATATATATTTAATGGTTTCTGTTTTTATGAGCGCATCATCGAGTATTTTTGGACAACTTTTTAATCGGAGAAATGACGGAAAAAAGGATTCCAGTGCATTTTATAATTTTTTTATGTTGGTAAGCGTATGCTTCGGCTGGGGAATTATGTATGCGTTCCATTTTTCTTTTGAGTTAAGCGTGATTCCGTATTCGGTATTATTTGCAACAAGTTATACAGTTTGTAATATGGGGATTATTAACGCATTGAAATATGGACCAACGGCGCTTACGTCGCTGTTTGTCGGATTATCCCTTATCTTAACGACGATATGGGGGTTTATTTTTTGGAATGCGAAAATAACAGTACCCGTGATCATTGGTTTGGTGTTCGTTGTAATTGCAATATATCTTTGCTTGTATACGGATAAGAAGGAAGAAAAAACGGTTTCCTGGAAATGGTTGTTTTTCGTGCTGCTTGGCTTTTTCGGAAATGCAGGCTGCTCCATCATACAAAGAACCCAGCAGGTGAAATTCCATGGACAACACGGCAGCATGTTAATGCTGTTTGCCGCGTTTCTTTCGGCAGCTGCGTGTTTTGTCATTTATCTGAAAAGCGATAAACGTGATACGGCTGCAATGTTGAGAAGATCATGGTGGGTACCCGTGAGCGCAGGGGCATGTAACGTGGTTTTAAACTTATTTGTTATGCTGATGGCACTCTCAACGCTTTCTCCGAGTCTTATCTATCCCGTGATCGGGGTGGGCGGGCTTGTTGTGGTTACGGTATTTTCTTTGGTTGCATTCAAGGAAAAGATGTATTGGCGGCAATGGCTGGGAGTAGGCATTGGCGTAGCCGCGATCGGCATATTGTCCGTGTGATTGTATAACGCAAATTATTGATAATATGACGGCAAGAATTGACGTTGTCTGCGAAAATAATATGGGTTATTATTAAAAAAAAGACACGGGAGGAGGAAGCCATTGGCAAAAACATATGGATAATTGCGGAAAAAGAAGGAAAAAGACGAAAGATGAGTTTACCAGTGCACTGGCGGCTATGGGGCCGTTGGTTGGGTTTGCGCTTTTTGGGTTAGTACCGTTGGTTTTGGCTACGGTAGTCAGTCTGACAGAATTACATTCTACAAATCTCTCAGAGATGGAGTTTGTCGGTTTGGAGAATTATAAAACAATTCTCACAAATGGAGATAACCGGACATATGCTTCCTATTTATCGACGTTGGTGTATACATTAAATGTACCAATCTGTATTGCACTATCGCTTTTTATAGCTAATTTACTGAATCGGATCAAGCTGGGACAGCGTTTCTTCCGATCTGCTTTTTTTATCCCGTATGTGTGTTCTACGGTAGTGATCGGACAGACGTTCAGGGTGTTATATCAACAGGAATCCGGAGTTTTTAATGCGATTTTGTCATTCCTGGGCTTTCAGAAGGTGGGCTGGCTGACCGAATCGCCATTCAGCTTTATGGCATCTACGATTATTATGGTTGTATGGCAGGGATTGGGATTTTGCATTGTTCTGTTTCAGGCAGCCTTGGCCAATGTCGATGAAAGCTACTATGAAGCGGCAAGGATAGACGGCGCATCAAAGTTTCAGATTTTCTGGAAAATTACATGGCCGGCAATCTCACCTACAACAGGATATCTGATCACAATGAAGGTAATTTGGGCTCTTCAGGCAATGACAGAGACTTATATTCTGGTCGGGCCGAATGCGATAGTTCCCACATGGGGTGGGTCGGATGCTTACGTAAGTGATTTGGTGGTAAAGCATATTTATAATATGGCATTTATGAGTCCTTATCAGTATGGATATGGATTAGCTGCTGCAGCGGGGTGGATACTGGCTATTATAGTATTTATTATTACCCGCATAAATATGAAATCTCAGAAGAGGTGGGTGAATTATGATTTCTAAAGAGAAGCAAACACCTTTAAAATGGAAGAGCCTTAAAACATTGTACAAAATATTAGTACCAATACTTCTTTGGATCGTTGTCATTCCGGGTGCAATATTAAGCTGTTTTTCTTCAAGGGAAGGCTCTGACAGCCGCATAATCTGTATCAGCATAACGCTGATCGCATTGATTCTGATCGTAACACTTGCTCTGATGAACAGAAGAGCAGAGAAACGCTATGGATACCGGGCCTATGAAAATCAATTTATAAAGAAGAACGATTTTAAAACGGCCTTGCCTTTGTTCGTTATGCTACTCATTGTTGTTTTACCGTTTTATGTTCTGATTGTCACCTCATTAAAAAGCACAATAGAAGCAAATAACATTGCTTTTACGTGGTGGCCAACCCAGGGAATCGATTTGAATTCTTATAAAGAACTGTTTACATATGGCCAGGTGATCGGCGTGACGATGGGAGAGGCGATCATCAACTCATTTATATATGCTATTATTCCCACGGCAGTCGGTCTTATGGTATCTGCACTGTCCGCATATGCATTTGCCAAGCTGGAGTTCAAGGGGCGGAATGTAATGTATCAGATTTTGATCATGACAATGATGATGCCGGGGTGCGTTACGATGACAACGGCTTATATTATGTATGACAAGTTAGAATGGACCAATTCTCCGCTGCCATTGGTTGTTCCGGGATGCTTTGGCGCAGCAACGACTGTGATGTTCTTGAGAGAGTATTTTATGGGAATACCGGATGCCATGTTAGAAGCTGCGAGGATTGACGGAGCCGGAAAATGGAAGTGCTTTTTTGAGATAGTGCTGCCGCTTGGAAAGCCGGCTCTTATTGCACAGCTTATTTTAGGGTTCGTTTCGGCATATAACGACTTTATTGCACCGTTGATTTATTTAAACGAGCCGCAAAGATATACGATTCAGGTAGCACTTGATTTTCTCAATGGGGCAATACCGGACCAGACGCTTATCGCTTCGGCGGGGGTATTTTCTCTGGCACCAATGCTTTTATTATATGTCGTGTTTCAAAAACGCATTATCAGCGGAATATCAATGTCTTCAGGACTGAAGGGTTAAAGGAGGAAAAGAAAATGAAAAAGAAGCTGAGGATAGGAAAGAGAATTGCAGCAATCGGAATGACTGCCTTAATGGCAGTCGGCTCATTAACAGCTTGCGGTAACTCCGGCAATTCGGGAGGAACGGTTACGGTAAGCTTTATGTACGGCGGAGATGTTGCGATCGTAGAATTGTATAATTCTCTGATTGAAGAATTTAACAATACTGCGGGAAAGGAAGCAAAGGTTAAGGTAAAGGGAATTCCCAAAACGGGAAGTCTTGATTCCGTACTTGCACAGCAATTGCCCGGAGACAATGGACCGGATGTGGTATCCATGTCTGATAAAGAATTCAAAAAGTATACGGCTTATCTGGACGATATGACCGGGAAGATTGATCAGGCAGTGTTGAATGACTTTTATCCCAATGCGATTGATCGTTATCATTATAATATAGAGAAAACAACTTCAAATAGTGAGGATCCTTTGTATGGCATCCCAGGCTATAATGATGCAACCGTAATTTATTACAACAAGGGTGCTCTGGAAAGTGCCGGCGTTATATGTATCAGTGTTGATGAAGAAAATCTGGATGCATATAACAGCGGGGATACAAAGGATAATAATGGAAAAACAAAGGCAGACTATGGAATTGAGAATGATGTACCTGCAAAAGGGTTCTACCGCAGTGTGTCTCCGTTTGTCCCCGCAGAAGATGAAACAAACGGTGCATCCTGGACAATGCCGACTGACGATGAGATTCTGATCTTCAATGACAGGATTCCCATGAACTGGGATGAGATAGAGGATGTCGGTCTGCTGTGTACGCAGGAGAGAAATAAGAAATCAGCTACTAAGTATGGATACTATTCCGAATACTGGTTTAATTACGGATGGAGCGTTGGCGGGGATTGCCTGGAGGATATGACGGGAAATGGTGATTGGACATTTGCTCTTCCGGGAAATCTTCCGAACTATATTGTGCAGGAAGGAAAGACGTATACAGGGGTATATTCCGGTATCACATATAAAGAAGGGGACACACTGGAAATAAGAGATATCGTAGATGCAAAAGCCGGAGACAGCATTTCGTATGATACAGACGGCAGCACATACTTCTATTATACCGTAAACGGAAGTGAAGCAAGTGTGCGTGACTTTAGTCAGGAAATTGCAAATGGTACCTTGACAGAGCTTCCATCTACCCGGCAGGCATTTTCACGCTTCTGTTACCTGGCCGGAGAGGGTGGAATCAATGTATGCCCTTATCCGGATGCATTTACCGGAAGTAATGCTGTTTACTATTTTACATCCGGAAGTCTGGCATTTTTGTTGGAAGAGGTTTCGTGTGCTTCCAGTATCAATAAGATGATGGCAGGTGAATGGGGAATTGCACCGATTCCGGTATATAAAACCTACACAGAGCCGGAGAATCCGGAATGTGATACGGTTGCAAAACAGGGAAAAGCTGCTTCTCACTCCATGGGATATCCGGTCTGCATCAATAAAAAGAGTATAGTTAAGGATGAGGCATACGTGTTCATCAACTGGCTTGCAACGGATGGACAGAAGTTTATGGCAGAAAATGGCGAGATATCTTCCAGACGATCAGATCAAGAGATATATCTGGAACATTCGCCATATGATAATGCAAAGGCTGTCTTGAGTTCGGCTGAAAACGCAGGTGCGGGAGACTGGTGGTATATGCCGGATACCAATTGGATCTCTGTATGGGCAGATCCTTTGAACGGAAAGGTTCGATATGGATTAATGGAATTCGATGAATATCTGTATGCTTATATCGAGGAAACAAATGCACGGTTAAAAGAGTACAAAAAATAGAGGATAGAGAAGAAAAGGATGAAGGATATGAAGAAAATTCACAATGTGCTGACAGGAATATTGGGTGTCGTGTTATCAATCGTTATGAGTGGCTGCAGCATACAGGATGGCTCCTCAGTTTATATGAATTATGGAACCGGACTGGGTGATGATATGCAGTATAACAATGAATTATATGGCTTGAATTGCAGTAATGATATTGAGGGCGCGGATCCGGGATGCTTTTATGTATCAGAAGAGGAAGATGAGAAATACGGCGGATATTATTATATGTATAAGTCAGGAAGCACATCTGACGAGGGTGTGTCATTGGTGGGGGATTTTTATGAAGAAAACGAGATTCTCCATATCGCGTATAGATGCTATCGATCGAAGGATTTGTATTCGTGGGAATTGGCCGGAGCTATGGAAGACGGATATTCGTTGGTAGTTGACAAACAGGACTGGTGTCGTACTTGCTTTTGGGCTCCGGAGGTTATTCGTAATGAAGCAGATGGAAAATATTATATGTATTTTAGTGCCAGTGCCGATCAGAACTGGGGAGTATCTGAAATGTCTTCATCGAACAATCAATTTGACAGACTGTATCTGGGAGTAGCAGTTTCCGATACACCTACAGGACCATTTGATATCTTGTATGATACAGATCCTGCAACAGATAAGAGAATACCCACCATCAATTTCATGACAGGATGCGGGACAGAATATAACTGGGCGGCAATCGATGTCTCTCCGTTTTTCGATGACGATGGGGAATTATATCTGTATTTTAACAAACATACAGATGATCACTATGATGCTATGATGGGCGTCTGGGGCATGAAAATGAAATCAATGACGGAACCGGATTACGCTACAGTTTCCTATCTGGCAGCTCCGGGGAAAGTAACTGCTTCCAATACACCGGGGAATATTGAAGAAACCAGTTCGGAAGGAGAATATTTTGATTCTTCCGAAAGCCAGATCAATGAAGCGCCATTTATGTTTAAGCATAAAGATAAGTATTATCTCACCTATGCGTCCAATGGATATGGACAAGTGGGATATTCTGTTCATCAGGCGGTAAGTGACGAGCCGTTAAGCGGATTTAAGAAGCTTTCTATGGAGCAGGGGAATCCGGTATTAAATGGGAGCCTTCATGGGTATATGAATGGTACGGCTCATCACGCGTTGGTGCGCAATGGGGATGATCTGTGGATCGTGTACCATAGGCACAACAGCACGACAGCGTTCGAATTGGGCTGGGATCGTTCCATCTGCGCAGATCGTGTCAATTTCGTAACGAACAGTGATGGACTGGATGTACTGACGGCAAATGGTCCAAGTATGGCACTGCAGTGGCTGCCGGAGCGCGTAAGCGGTTATCAGAATCTGGCTAAAACAGCAAAGATCAGCGTAAGCAACGGGGAGGGCGTGGAGTATCTGACGGATGAAGTGCTCCCATTTTACACCGTGACACAGGATCGTGTGATGTCCACAGAGAAAAATGACGTAACAATTACGCTGACATGGGATGAACCGGTCAGTGTCTCATCCGTGATGGTTTATGATGCATATGATGTATACAAGGCATTTTCCAAGGTCGCGAAACTGGAATTTAAGTTAGCGGAAAAGCCGGATTGGGCAAAGCAGGAATATGATTATGCGGTGATTGAGGATATACAGCTGCCTGACAGATATTGGGATGCCGATACGGAGAAGTACATTCAGTGTTCTCCTGCGGTAGCAGAGTTTGATCCGATTAAAATCACTGAACTGAAAATCACGATCAACGAGGAAGACCGTTTGATTATGGAGGATAAGCTTGGAGAGAAAGTTACCGCTCTGAATCTTTCGGAAATCGTAGTTTTAGGAGGTGCAGATTAATATGGCCAAAAAGAAAAAAACAATAATTGTTATTATTGGTATCATCTTACTTGCAGCACTCTTAATAGGAATAGGAGCGATATTTCTGCTGTCAGGCCCCAAAATCCTGCAGGCTGAAAATACATATAAAAAAGAATATATGAGCTTTTGTAAAGCCGAAAATGATCCGGATATGCAGATCGACGGTGTCCTGGATGAAGACAAGTGGCAGAACAAAAAGTGGTTTAAGAACACCTATATACAGAATACGAATGGCTTGATGCCGAACTTAAAGGTAACAGCTTTTTCGACAGAGTACGGTGTTTACATTGCGGCAGTGGCAGAAGATACGAACATTGTAAATGACGGGGATCACACGATGGAAAGTAATTCTGCATTTGATATCTGTGTGGCTGTGAACGATGTTGATGAGAAAGAATATGACAGCTCTCTATATGCAACAAACCTTGTAATAGATATGAGAGGAGATTGTCATACTGCTGAGGCATCTGGTTTTAAGCGCGCTGTAGTGGTGGACGGTGAAATAAATAGCAGACAAACGAAGTCAGCTACACTGGAAATGTTTTTGCCATGGGAATTTTTGCGTGTGGATACCACAAAAGGGATTCCGGAAGTAATCTATTTGTTCCCAAACTACAGAGGAGTGTTAGAAGGAGAACAGTACGTTACAGATATGAAGAAGATGGCAGTATTCCCCACCATCAATGCAATTTCAAGCTATTGGAAGTTTGATAAAAATGGTTATATGACTGAGGATAAAGAAGGCGCGGTTGCGGGAGATTCCGTAACAGGTCTTGCGAAGACAGGAAATTGGGATATATCCCACGAAGAAGATGGTGTTGTGGAATCTTCTTATGGAACTGAAGCACATGCTATCTTTTTTAAAGATAAATATTGTTCTGATTTTATTGCAGAGGCAACAATTGTGCCAGTGAAAAGTATGGCTGACGGAACCAAGGAGATAGGTTTTTTCTTCATGTCACAGGAGGGACACAGAAATACGGTTGTTTTTGAAGTAAATGACGAGTTGCTTGTGGACGGAATCAATGGTACAAAAAATCTATCGCAGTACAAGCTGATCACTTATGACAGTAAGGATTGGGTCAGGAATATACATACGGATTGTTACAGAGAGAATAAGAATGCAAAAACAAAAGAAGGTATTAAACTGTCGGTTGTAAAATACGGTGACACCTTCTGGTATTTTGCTGACGACGAATACCTGACAGCTGAGCAGAAGGATTTCCTGGATACAAAGGTATTTCCGGCATTCTATTCCTATTCCATGGATACTATCTTCAAAGATTATTCATGTAATGAGATCGATATTGATGGAGCAAAGAAGTATCTGAATGAGCGTGGTGTATATCTGGTAGATGCACAGGCAACGAATTCAGGTGGTACGGTGACGACGTCCAAATTGGCCATTTCCAAGGGAGAATCCTTTGATATTACCATTACCTGTAATTCAGGTTATGAGGTTGCTTCTCTTATGGTGAATGGCGTAGAAAAATTAGAGGATGCCATGAAAAATGCCAATGGCGGCGTGTATACCATAAAAGCCTCTGACGGCAATCAGGAGATTCGGGTTACCTTCAAGAAATGTGATGGTTACAACCTTACCGGGGTTGTGAAAGGCGGAGATAATGCTCTGTCTGCAAAGGTTATCGTCACCGGAGAGACGAATCGTATCCTGCGCTATGAGGTTTCAGCAGCTGGAGATAAAGGGTATAAAGTAAATATGCCGGCAGGAAAATACTATGTTTATGTGGAGGCAGAGGATTACATACCCGTAACTGAGAAGATAGATCTGAGTAAGGATACCGTGAAGGATTTTGCGTTGAAGCTTTCCGCTTTTGCGCAGGCGGTCGAAGTAAATGGCAAAACAGTATATTCCAATACCGGAGTTTGGGATCGTTCCAAAGAAGGTATAGGTAAGGTGTCCGGCTCGTATTCCAAAGGCACAAGCTGGCAGCCATTATATTTCAGAGAGACAGGGAAATCGGCATGGTTTTCCGCTACGGTCAGCTATACGACAAAATTTGAAGAAGGGAAGAGTTATCAGTCGGATCTGTTGGGCGGTCTAATGATAACAGATGGAACCCAGAGCGGTTGGTTTGGAATCCGGCAGCATGGTTTGGTATACAATGGAACATGGATAGAACATGTCATTGGCTATGATGTCTTGTCTACGTGGGCACCGGAGCATTTGTCAGCAAAATTGGACATCATATTAAAGGATGGATTATTCTACGTTTATGTAGATGATATCTTCGTGACAAAATTAGAATTATCCAAGGTGGTCGCTGGCGCAGGAGCTGACAAAGAAGTTGCAGTTGGGCTGATGATGCATGCAGATAAACCCGCGGATATAGAATTCAGTAATATTAAATTCACAACAGATGCGAAGCAGGTTAGCTCTGCATTGGAGGCAAAGGAAGCAGGACATACCATACCGGAAGGTACTCTTTTTGCACAATATGTAACTGTTAACGGATGCAGATTGGAATCGATGCCTTATCGCTGGGATTTAAGTGAGATCAAAAACAATACGGTAACTTGCATAAATGGTATGAGCAGCCAGCCGATTTATTTTGCACAGACCGGAAATACGGCTTTAGTGAGGTTGACTGTTATCCGTACGGATGACTTTAAAAATGCTGAGAATCCAGAGGGACAGCCGCTGGCGGGCATTGTTTTGTCGGATGGAAAACATACAGGCTACGTGGGAATACGGAATAATGGAGTCGTATATAATGATATTTGGCTGAACAACTCTGTTAACTATGATATCCTTGCTACATGGAGCGCCGAGGAGCATTTGTCAGCAACATTGGATATTGTGGTGAAGGATGATCAGATCTTCCTCTATGTAGACGGAAACAAAGTAAAAGCTTTGAAGGTTTCAGATGTACTTCCGGGAGTTACACCGGGTCAAAAGCTTGCGATCGGACTGGTTTCAGAGACAAATGGGAAATCTGCTTCCGTGAAATTTGCCGATGTTCAATTTACCACCGATGGTACAACCGTGGATTCTTATATTGCGCAGAATGAGGCAAAAGAAAATGTACCGGCTGGCTCGATATTTACCAAGTCAGTGAATATAAATGGAAAGACAGTAGAGTCAGTAGTATATCCGTGGGATTTAAGTAAGATTGCTCAAAATGTTGTTACCGGAAAGAATGGAAGCAGCAGTCAGCCACTCTACTTTGCACAGACAGGCACGCAGGCGTTGCTGCAGACCAAAGTAACCCGTACGGATGATTTCGCGAACGCAGCGAATCCGGAGGGGCAGCCATTGGCAGGTATCTATGTGACAGACGGAACGAATCAGGGATATGTGGGAATTCGTGCAAATGCAGTAGTGTATAATGGCAACTGGCTGAATGGCTCTGTCGGGTATGATATTCTGACAACATGGGATCCAAGCCATCTTTCGGCTCAATTGGATATTGTATTTAAGGATAACCAATTCCGGATTTATGTGGATAATATTTTGGTAAAAACGCTGAAGCTGTCAGATGTCTTGGCAGGAGTAGTCGATAATACGAGTCTGGCATTTGGACTCACGGTAGAAACAGACGGAAAGACGGCGGATGTTGAATACAGTGATGTGAAGTTTACAACGGATTCTGCTAAGATTGAAGAGTATTTGAAAGGCGGAGAAGATAGTCCGTTTCCATCAGACTCCATTTTTGCAGAGAAGGTGACAGTTAACGGAAATGAGGCGGCATCCGTTATTGGGAGATGGGATTTAAGCAGGATCGCTCAAAATGTAGCTACAGGAAAGATGGGGACAGTGGCACAACCTCTCTATTTTGCACAGACAGGCACACAGGCATTGATTCAGACAAAAGTAACCCGAACGGATGATTTCGCGAATGCAGCAAATCCCGAGGGGCAGCCATTGGCAGGTATCTTTGTGACAGATGGAACGAATCAGGGATATGTGGGAATTCGTGCAAACGCAGTAGTATATAATGGCAACTGGCTGAATGGATCTATCGGGTATGATATTCTGACCACATGGGATCCAAACAATCTTTCAGCTCAATTGGATGTTGTATTTAAGGATAACCAATTCCAGATTTATGTAAATGGTATTTTTGCAAAGGCGCTCAAGCTGTCAGATGTTGTGATAGGGTCAGCCGATAATACGAGCCTTGCGTTTGGACTCACGGTAG
This sequence comes from uncultured Lachnospiraceae bacterium, assembly GCA_944376745.1. Lineage (GTDB taxonomy): Bacteria > Bacillota > Clostridia > Lachnospirales > Lachnospiraceae > 14-2. Next base: position 19,413 of record CALWDR010000105.1, on the reverse strand, counting down.
AAACAGACGGAAAGACGGCGGATGTTGAATACAGTGATGTGAAGTTTACAACGGATCCGGCTAAGATTGAAGCGTATTTGAAGGGTGGAGAAGATGATAGTCCGGTTCCGTCAGACTCCATTTTTGCAAAAAAGGTGACAGTCAATGAAAAAGAAGCAGTGTCTGCTATGGAAGTGTGGGATTTAAGCAAGATCGCTGAAAATGTTGTTACCGGAAAGAATGGAAACAGCAGCCAGCCGCTCTATTTTGCACAGACAGGTACACAGGCATTGCTGCAGACCAAAGTAACCCGAACAGATGATTTCGCGAATGCAGCAAATCCGGAGGGGCAGCCATTGGCAGGTATCTTTGTGACAGATGGAACGAATCAGGGATATGTGGGAATTCGTGCAAATGCAGTAGTGTACAATGACAACTGGCTGAATGGCTCTGTCGGGTATGATATTCTGACCACATGGAGTGCAGCGGAGAATCAGAATGCGCAGTTTGATATTGTACTGCAGGATGGAGTATTTTATATCTACGTAGATGGCGTGTTTATCAGAAGTCTGAATCTGTCCGAGGTTTTGCCAAATGCGGCGGAAGACAGTGTATTAGCCTTCGGACTTACGATGGAAGCAAGCGGAAAGGCCGCAGAAATTCAGTATAGCAACGTGCAGTTTACAACAGAAGAGGCAAAGGTAACTGAGTTTTTAGGGGCACATAATTCTTTGTTTAAAGAAGCTGTTACATTTTCGAATGGAGCAACACGTGTCTATTCCGATTATGCAAAGTGGGATACAGGCAGCCTCGCAGAGAATATCCTAAGAGGTTCCTATGCACTTGGCAGCTCCTGGAGCGGCATGTATTTTGCAAATACAGGAAAGGCAGCATTGATTCACACGGTCATCAAAAGAACCGATGCACTGGAAGCAGGATGCTTTGACGCGCCAAAGGCAATGATCTGGGTGAATAACGGAGCCGGAGGAGGCGTATTGGGAATCAAAGCAAATGCTGTTGCGTATGCGGGAAAAGAAGAGTGGGGCGTTTTGCCATACGCGGTACTTACAAACTGGGATACAGGTCACTTGTCGGTGTCCGTGGATATCGCATATAAGGATGGAACATTTTATCTGTACGTAGATGGTTCCTTTGTGAGAACATTTGCGATAGAAGATATACTTCCGGGAGCAACCAAAGACACAGAACTGGCATTTGGCTTCACAATGGACGTAGGAGCCCCGGCGCAGCTTGATTATACGGATATACAGTTTACGACGGATGTGACAAAAGTAACAGAGTTCTTAAATCCAAATCCATAACTATCATGGGAATCCGTGCTGCAGTACAAGCATCCGATCGGTATGATGTTTCGAATTATAAAGGAAATAAGGAGCAGTCTGAATGGACTGCTCCGACTCTGGATGTTAATGGACAGGAAGGAAAGCAACGGCTATGTTAAAAAAAGAAAAGAAGAAGAACTTAATTTGTGTATGTATTATAGTAGCAGCTGTGATCATGGCTGCCGGGTGTAAAAGTTCTCAAAAAGATGAGCACATAACCGATGCCAATATTGAATTGGGCGACTATAAGAATTTGAAGGTTACAGTGGAAAAGGGAACTGTGACAGAGGAAAGTGTAAAGTCATATATGGAAAGACTTGTTGAAAGCTATTCCTCGGAAGAGAAGATTTCCTTTGAGGAACTAACCGATGAGTATGTTGCGACCTATATGAAGGATACCGGGTACACGAGCATCCGTGAACTGGAAGATGGAGTCCGGGAATATTTAAACAGTACCAACGACTACTATGCTGCGAATAACACCCGCACGGCTATTTCAGAGGAATTGACAAAGGTGTGCAGAGTTAAGGAATTGCCGGAAGGTTTGCTGGATGAACGCGTGGAATCCTATATCCAGAGCTTTAGAAACACCTGTGAAAAGCAATACGGAATGACTTACGAAGAGTATTTATCGACACTGCAGATAACGGAGGAAACATTTCGTGAGCGCGCAAAGGATACCGTAAAGAAATCGTTGGAACAGGAATTGATTCTGCTGGAAATTGCGAAACAAGAAGAAATTGATGTGGATGAAAATGGCTATCAGGAATACATACAAAGACTGATGAACAGCTATGGCTATGAGGCGGAAAAGGATTTATATGACGCTTATAGCGAGGAATCCCTGCAAAACGCTTACATCTGCAATAAAGTTTTGGATAAGCTGGCAGAAAGCACCGAGGTGACTTTTGTCGCAGTAGGGGCTCTGAATGACTAGCGGGCAAAAGAAATGACGTACAAGGAAGGAAGTGCAATGAATATCATGAGAAAAAGTGCGACTGTAGAGCAGGAGAAATGGGCACGTTACAGATACAATCTGACAACAGCCTTAGGGGAAAATGGCAAACCACTTACCGGATGTCAGGAACATATTGAATTATCGCGAAAGGTTGCAACAGAGGGTATGGTGCTGCTGGAAAATAATGGGTTGCTTCCTTTGAAGGCCGGAACAAGAGTGGCTGTTTTCGGTATTGGCAGCATAGACTACATAAAAGGCGGATGGGGAAGCGGGCAGGTGTATTCCGGGTACATCCGTAACATCTATGAAGGACTTGCTATGAAAGCCCCATATGTGAGCGTATATGAGCCGTTAGCAAAATATTATTATGATTATATGAAGGAGCATCTGGCAGAGCACGAAGATAAGATCTTTGAGGAGATTGATGTTCCGACGGAATTGGTGTCAGATGCAGCGAAAGCCACGGACGTTGCATTGATCGTGATTCATAGATTTTCTGGGGAAGGCTGGGATCGGACAGAAAAGGAAGGCGATTTCCTTCTGACCGCAACGGAACATAAGATGGTTCTTGACGTAACGGAGCAGTTTGACAAGGTAGCAGCAATACTGGATGTGGGTGGAATGATCGATGTATCGTGGATTAAGGAAAATGATAAGATCGGAGCCGCTTTACTGGCCTGGCAGGCAGGGCAGGAGGGAGGACTGGCGATTGCCGATATTCTTTGCGGCGATGCAAATCCCTCCGGAAAACTGACAGATACTTTTGCAAAGCGGTTTGACGATTATCCATCTTCTGCAACGTTTCATGACAGTGAGGATTATGTTTCTTACTATGAGGATATATATGTAGGGTATCGCTATTTTGAAACCGTGCCGGGAGCAGCCGAGAAGGTGAATTATCCGTTTGGATTTGGTCTTTCTTACACAGAATTTACGATTGACAAACCAATTGCACGGTTGGATGGTGATGAAATTGAGGTAAATGTAAAAGTCGAAAATGCGGGGGAAATGGCCGGAAAGGAAGTTATTCAGTGTTATGTTTCTGCACCACAGGGAAAATTGGGGAAGAGTGAGATATCCCTGGTTGCATTTGAGAAAACAAAGCTGCTTGAAAAAGGAGAAAGCCAGAATATATGTCTGAGATTCAAAGTAGATGAAATGGCGAGCTATGATGATCTTGGAAAGTGCCGGAAATCGGCTTATATATTAGAAGGAGGAGCGTATCGTTTCCTGGCAGGAAACAGCTCCCGCAGCTTACAGGAAGCTGATTACAAATATGTTGTTCCGGAAGAATTTGTAGTGGTACATCAGTATGCTGAAAAATGTGCCCCAAACAAGATTGAAAGAAGAATACTCTCCAATGGTGAATATGAAGCACTTCCTTCCGTTCCGATCAAGGAGCATGAGGTGGCGGAGCCTGTTAACCCCGAGAAGGCTCCTGATACGGAAAAACCTGTTTTGTTTTCGGAGGTTGCAAAAGGAGACCTGTCATTGGATGCATTTGTAGCACAGATGACAGAGGAAGAATTGATACATATGGTAGGTGGAATACCCTGCCGTGGCGTTTCGGATACCGCCGGAATGGGAGGAATAGACCGACTGGGAATTCCTGCGATCATGACAATTGACGGTCCTGCAGGAGTTCGTCTGAACCCCAAGATTGGCATTTCTGCGACGGCATGGCCATGTGCAACCTTAGTGGCATGTACATGGGATCCGGATCTTTTATACCAGATCGGGAGGGCAGGTGCTTTGGAGTGTAAAGAAAACGGACTTGGAATATGGCTCACTCCGGCAATGAATATCCACAGAACGCCCCTTTGCGGAAGAAATTTCGAGTATTATAGTGAAGACCCCCTGATCGCCGGAAAATTTGCTGCTGCAAAAGCTCGCGGCATTCAAAGCGAGCATGTTGCCTGCTCGGTAAAGCATCTTGCGTGTAACAATAAAGAGACCAATCGCTTTTATAGTGACAGCAGAATGTCAGAACGGGCGCTTCGCGAAATATATTTAAAGGGGTTTGAAATCTGTGTGAAGGAAGCGGATCCATGGTCTATTATGACTTCTTATAATGTCGTAAATGGAAGGCGTGCGTGTGAATGCTACGAATTATTGCAGGGCATTGTAAGAGACGAGTGGGGATTTCAGGGGATGATCACCAGTGATTGGAATGTCCCCTGCAACCAGACAAAATGTATTGAAGCAGGAAACGATATTCGTATGCCGTGGGGGAAACCGGAGGAGCTTCGGGCTGATCTGAAAAACGGAACTTTAAAACGTGGCAGCTTAGAGACTTGTGTAAAACGTATATTGAAGCTGTTCCTGAAGCTTGACTGATTGCCAGGCTTTTGGGGAAAGGGATGAGTAACAGTGGAAAAGAGCATATTGTATGGGGATGGTATACATGATGACCTTCCGGCAATTCAGGAGATGTTGGATTGCGGCGCAAGATGTGTCGTGTTGCCGGAACCGGAAAATTTTTATCTTATCAGTGGTACTATTTTTATACATTCCTATCAGGAATTGAAACTGGGAAGATATACTTTAATTAAGCTGGCGGAACACAGCAACTGCGCTATGATTGAGAATGCCGAACCAGAGACATGGAATTCACATATTTCCATCGTAGGTGGTGTCTGGGACATGAATCACAAAAACCAGAATCCGAATCCATGGCATTTTCCAAGTCCAAAGACCGGGAGAACATCGTATCAGGAAATGGATCGTATGGGATATGACAGGGCAAAACGTCTGATGCCTGCGGTTTATACCGGAATGTGTATGCGCTTTAACAGTATCAAAACTTTTTCTATTCGGGATATTACGATCGTGAATCCGGTGGTGTATGGGATGCAGCTCAGTTATGTGGAAGATTTCACCGTTGAAAATGTCAACTTTGAATACAATGAGGGAAGTCCTAAGCTGTGGAATATGGATGGTGTTCATGTGGAAGGCGGTTGTAAGAATGGTCTGATCCGCAACCTGAAGGGGGCTTGCCATGATGATATGGTGGCAATTACCAGTGATGATCTGATCTATGGCCCTATCGAAAATATCTTGGTAGATGGAGTCTATGCATATGGTTCACACAGTGCCGTAAGACTTCTGTCGGTTAAGACGCCGGTTCGAAATGTGCACGTTACGAATATTTTCGGAAGTTATTATGTGTACTGTATTGCAATCAGCAAATATTATGAATCCGAAGAACGATCCTGTTTTGAAAATATCACGATTGACCATGTGTACGCCTCAATATGTGAGGGAATCGTGGACGTGAAAGGGAATTATGAGCCGTTGCTTGCTGTTGGATCGCATATGGATATAAAGGATTTACATATTTCAGACCTATACCGGGATGAAAGTCATTGTGCGATGCCTGCCATAGGGGTCGGAGAAGATACCAATATCCAATTCATGGAAATTACACATGCAAAACAGACAAATGGTACGGGAATGGCAATGCCGTTTCTCCGAAATCAGGATTCTATTCATAGCTTACATATGGACTATGTGGATGCCGGATCGGATCTGCTGGTAGAAAATATGGGAAAGATTGAAAATAGTAATTGCAAATGCGAGGTATGACGTGAGATGAGAAGAACCAGCCTGACTTCATAGAGGCTGGTTCTTCTGCAACTCCCGAAACTGGCTGGGACTCATATTCATATAACGCTTGAAGGCTATCCCAAATGAATGGAGGGAGGAGAAATTCAGGTGATCGGAAATATCGCTGATCGACATGTTACTTTTCTTTAGCAATTCCACGGAAGTCATTACCTTTTTCCTTAAAATATATTCCTTCATGGTAATGCCGGTTTTTTCCTTGAAAATGTGAGACAAATAATATTCACTGTAGGATAACTCTTTGGCAATATTCTTTATAGTTGTGATTTTAATATAATTTTTGTCAATATATTTGAGCGCCTGATATGCCGCCTGGCTCGAAGAATTAAAAACGGGCTTGGCAGAGGAAATATGTGGATTCCCATTTAAAATGCGGCAGATTTTTATAATAAGCTGACAGAAATAGCATTGCAGCATAGTAATACTTTCGGCATTATAAAGAAGAAGCTCGTCCAATAAAGAATTAAATATCGGCTGTACGGATCCGTCGTCCATAATGACAAATTCCTTTAACTGCTGAATTGTCTCGAAGAAGGGGCGGGTGCTTTCTTCCTGTAAATTCGGTATAAAACCGATACAGCAGTAATGAAAGTTTTGCTCTGAGTCAACTACGATGCGGTGCGTAGGCCCCTGCTTGATATAATGAATCTGTCCTTTCTTCAGTTCACACGTGTGACCATCGTAATATACGGTTGCTTTTCCGGAAACTACATATGTTATTTCATCACAGTATTGTTCGTGCTCATACATTTCGCCATTGCGGATGATTGACAATTCAGCAATCTGCGTAATATCAGCCGACGGAAGATGGGGGCGGTTTTCAAAAAAGGTATTTTCAAATGAGAATAGTTTATTTGAAATCATCATTTTCTCTCCGTTGTTTATGATACAAGAATCATATCACTTTTTTTGAAATGAAACAATGGATTTTTTTGGAATACCACAAATTTTGGATAGTGCTATAGCAACTAATGTAATTGTTTCATCCACGGGGATTTGATACATTTAGAATATAAAAATTGTTCTATGAATTTATTCAAGGAGGTTGTGGATTATGAAAGTAGCAGTTATTGGATGTGGTGCCATTGCAAATAACGCACACATACCGGCGTATATGGCGAATCAAAAGGCGGAGATCAAGTATTTCTGCGATATCATTTTAGAACGCGCGGAAAATGCGGTGAAGAAGTATGGATGCGGTATCGCAGTGGAGGATTATCACGAAGTTCTGAAGGATGAAGAGATTGAAGCGGTATCGATCTGTACGCCCAACAAGATGCACAGTGTGATCGCCATAGATGCAATGAGGGCCGGAAAGCATGTGTTGTGTGAAAAGCCTGCTGCAAGAGTTTACGAAGAAGCGCTAAAGATGCAGGAGGTTCAGCATGAGACAGGCAGGATATTGAACATCGGTGTGGTCAATCGCTTCAATACGAATGTAAACAAGCTGAAGGAGCTGATAGGCGCTGGTGAGCTGGGAGAGATCTATCAGGTATATGTAAGCTTCCGCTCTCACAGAAGCATACCGGGACTGGGAGGAGCGTTTACTACGAAGGCGATTGCCGGCGGTGGCGTCATGATTGACTGGGGTGTGCATTTCTTTGATATTGTAATGTATTGCTGCGGCGATCCGAAGACGAAGAGTGTTTCAGCAGAGACCTTTTCTAAGCTGGGAAGCCCGATCAAGGATTATACTTATGTAGATATGTGGGCAGGACCGGAGATTCCCGATGGTACGTATGATGTGGAGGAAGCAGTCACCGGTATCATACGAACCGAAGGGCCGGTTATTTCCTTCAACGGTGCGTGGGCGCAGAATATTGGTGAGAATGAGATGTATATCGACTTTATGGGGACGAAGGGTGGTGCAAGACTGCAATATGGCGCAAACTTTACGCTGTACTCCACCAAGAATGGTATGCTTACCACGACCACATTTGCCAATCAGACAAAGCCCATGTTCCAGCAGGAACTCGACGCATTTATAGATTGTGTGGAGTCGGGAGAGCATCTTGTTTCACATATTGATACCAATATTATCACTGCCAGGATGATGGACGCGATCTATCGTTCAGCAGAAGAGCACAAAGAGATCGTACTGTAGAAAAGTGTGAGAGGATAGGACCATGAAGAAAATAGGATTTATTGATTATTTTTTAGATGAATGGCATGCAAACAATTATCTGACTTTGATTGATAAGCTTTCAGAGGGAGAAATGAAGGTCTGTTATGCGTATGCGCATACGGAAGCGCCGGAGTGGGCAATGTCCAATGAAGCATGGGCGGAGAAAATGGGGGTGGCGTTGCTTGGAAGTATTCAGGAAGTGATAGAAAAGAGCGATTATCTCATAGTATTGTCTCCGGATAATCCGGAAATGCATGAAGAGCTATGTGAGCTGCCGTTAAAATCAGGCAAGCGCACGTATGTGGACAAGACCTTTGCACCGGATAAGGAGACGGCAATCCGTATATTTGAAAACGCCGAAAAACACGGGACTCCCTGCTTTTCGTCCTCAGCGCTTCGTTTCTCGGAAGAGCTTAATGACATTGACTTGTCAAGGATAGATAAAATATATAGCGAGGGGCCGGGACCTTTGGATATATATTCCATTCATCAGATCGAACCGGTGGTACGTCTTATGAATGCCAGAGCAGAGAAGATTATGTTTCTGGGCAGTAAAGAGCATCCGTCCTACATGATTGGGTTTGAAGATGGAAGGATCGCGGAGTGCTATCACAGGGATGACGAGACAGGGAGCTTTGCCATCAATGTTGTGGATAAGGAAAACAAGGCAAAACGTTATCAGATCCAATCGGATTATTTTACCAGGTTCGTTCAGGCAATGATTGCATTCTTTCAGAGCGGCGAGGCACCGGTGAGCCATGAGCAGACCATAGATGTCATTGCGATCCGGACCGCGGTTGTAAAGGCATGCGAGACGCCCTGTGAGTGGATCACATTATAGGAGAGAGCTATGTACTAAAATCATGTCGATATACCACATGTAGCAAAACTGCCGAAAGCCTTGATTTTATAGGCTTTCGGCAGTTTTCACTTCCAAACTTGAGATTATATTACCAATTTACCAGACTGAAGTCAAGAAAAAAATGAATTTATCGGCATGGCTCTTGATGTATGCCGTAAAATTTTATATTATGATATTAGAGTTGGGGGAACGATGACATATCCATCGGGCAGCCCTGTATGACTTCGGCAGAAATATGAAATAGAAAGAAAGGAAGAGAACAGCATGGAACAGAAAGAACGTAAGGTGCTGCGGGAGCTGGCGAGGCAGTACCGGGAGATCGCGGAGGAGGTGGTGAATGAGGAGCGCCGCCGCCGGATGGCGGACACCAACGACCTGGTGACGGGACTTCGGCCCACCGTTCTCATCGACGAGGTGCCCTGGCACGAATTTTCCTCCTGCCCGGAGCTTCGGATGGTCTGCGAGGAGCCTTTTTTGCGGGAAATGGAAACCTTTTTCCGGCGCAGGCTGTTTCAGTGGAAGTATTTTCAGGGGGACATGGTGGCGGAGCCCTTCTATCCGGTGGACAAGCGCTTTTCCTGCACCGGGCTGGGAATTGAGGTGGAGGAGCATATCATAAGGACCGACGAGCGCAACAACATCGTGTCCCACGCCTACGTTGACATTCTTTCCAGGGAGGAGGACCTTGAGAAGATCAAGCCCCCTGTGGTGAGCTATGAGAAGGAGCAGACGGAGAAAAATCTGGCCCTGGCCCAGGAAATCTTAGGGGAGCTCCTTCCGGCCAGGCTGGTGGGAACCAGTATTTACTGCTCCTTCTGGGATGAGATCGCCCGGTTTCGGGGCGTGGAGGACGTGCTCTATGACATGGTGGACCGTCCGGAATTTGTGCACGCCACGGTAAAGAAATTTGCGGACTGGAACAGGAGCTATCTGGAACAGTTGGAGGAGCTGAACCTTCTGGAGGCCTATCCTTCCCTTATACACTGTACCCCCGCCTATACCCATGAGCTCCCCGGGGAAGGTCATCAGGGGAAGACCCGCTTAAAGGACGTGTGGTTCCGGGGGATGGCCCAGATGCTCTCCACCGTGTCCCCGCAGATGTTCGAGGAATTTGAGCTTGCCTACATGCGCCCGCTGATGGAGCGCTGCGGCCTGGTGTACTACGGCTGCTGCGAGCCTCTGGACAACCGGATTTCCCTGCTTGCTAAAGTGCCAAATATGCGCAAGCTGGGCGTCAGCCCCTGGTCCAATGTGGAGGCGTGCGCCCAGCAGATCGGGAGCCGTTTCGTGGCGGCCAGAAAGCCCAATCCGGCCTATGTGGCCGTGAACCTGGACGAGGAGACGGTGGCAAAGGAGATCGAGGAGACGGTGCGGGCCTGCCGGAAGTATCATTGTCCCTATGAATTTGTGTTAAAGGACATCAGCACCGTGTCCGGGAAGCTGGAGAATCTGGTCCGTTGGAACCGGGTGGTGCAGGAGACGCTGGATCAGTATTACGCGTAGCCGGGGCGTTGGCCATGGGCGTCCGGTACTTATCGCGCGCGGCTGGAGCGTGTGCCATGGGCGTCCGGTATTTATCACGCGCGGCTGGGGCCAAGAAAGCTTATGCTGCAGAGCAGGGGGGATGAGATATGCGCGTTGCCATCGTGGACGACGAGCGGACATTTGCGGAGCAGGTGCGGGAACTGGCGGAAGCCTGTCTTGGGGAGCAGGAGGAGGATTACGAGGTAAAGACCTACGAGCTGCCCACGGAATTATTGTGGGATCTGCAGGAGGGGGAGTATTTTGACGTATACCTCTTGGATGTGGAAATGCCGGGGATGGACGGCCTTGCCCTGGCAAACCAGATCCGCCAGCGGTATGAGAAGCCCTACATTATTTTTGTCACGGCCCATATGCAGTACAGCATCAAGGGGTACGAGTACGGGGTGTTCCGGTACATTACCAAGGACGCCCTCCGGGAAAATCTGCCCGTCGCCCTTTGGACCATAGCCGGGAAGCTTCGGACCCGCCAGGAAAAATATTATGTCCTGGAGCAGTATTCCAGGATTCGGAAGCTTTTTTATGACGACATTTATTTTATGCGCAAGGAGGGAAAATACACCTATTTTAGGACCCGGGACGGGGAGTGCCGGGACAGGAAGCCCTTAAGCCAGGTGCTTCGGGAGCTTGACGGGGAGGAATTTGTCTGCGTCGATAAGAGCTGTGCGGTAAATCTAAAGCATGTGATGCAGCTGGAGGGCAGCAACATTGTCATGCGGGGCGGGGAACAGCTTCCGGTGAGCGAGCCCAGGGCCCGGCAGGTGAAGAAAATCCTAAGCGTTTATTGGAGGGGAAGAAGATGAGTCTGGGACAGATCCTTCGGCTCCTGGAGGGAACCGTGGTCATTTTCTGCGGCATGGGACTGTCCGTTTGCCCGGCGAAGCTGCGGCGGGAGAGCCCGGCGGCCAAGGTGCTGCTGTGGCTCCTGGTGGCGGCGGCCATGGGGGCGGAGGCGGCGGGCACCTTTTTCGCCAAATACAGTGGGAGCCTTTACACCGTACTGTGGCTTTTTCTCCTGCTGGTGCTGTACGCCTTCTTTCAGACAGATTTCCTGCCGCTTCTCACCCGGAGTCTTGTTTATTGGGTAAATGTGAAGATCGCCCATTACGCGGTGATCATTTTGTCCTGCAAATGGAATGAGGAGATTTTTAACAGCTATGTGGAGGAAGCCCGGGAGCTTCCCTATACCGCGCTTCACATGGCCGGCATGGCGGTCATTGGGGGAACGGTGGTCTGGCTGTGGTATAGGACAAGGGAACGCGCCTTTCTTGCCTGGGTGGACGGCAGAGGCAGCTGGCTCCTCCTTGCCCTTGTCCTGGGGGAACTGCTGGTGGACGGACTCGTGTTCCGCGGAAGGGCAAATATGGTATTTGTGTCGGACGAATATCTGATGCTTCTGGGGGCCCTGTTTTTCCTGATGGCGGCGGTGTTCCTTATTTTCCGAAATTCCCAGAAGAACCTTCTTCTCAGACACCAGGAGCAGCTGATGAAAATGAATTACGAAAGGATGGCCGGGCAGTATGCTCAGATTGAAGAACTGTATGCCGCGCAGCGCAGGCAGATCCATGACATACGGCAGCAGCAGATATTGCTGGCGGATTATCTGGAGCGGGGCCAGGTGGAGGAGGCGAAGGCGTATCTGAAGGAGACGTCCGCGTCCCTGTGCCGGAAGACCCAGAACAGGTACAGCGGGATCGCGACGGTGGATTTCATACTGAATTATAAGGAAAATGCAGGCCGGGAGAGGGGAATCTCTTTTCAGATAGAGGCAAACGTGCTGTTTTGTCCTTTAAAGGAGAGCGAGATGTGCATTTTGCTGGGTAATCTTCTGGACAACGCCATGGAGGCGGTGGAAGATCTGGAGCCGGAAAAGCGCAGGGTGTCTGTGCATATGCGGACGGAGAACCGCATGTTTTTCCTGGAAATAAAAAACGCGTACCTGGGACCCCGCAGAAAGGCGGAGGGACGGTATCTGACCACCAAGGAGAATGATAAGATGCATGGCTTTGGTCTGGAAAGCGTCTGGCAGATCGTGGACGGAAACGGCGGAATGCTGGAGATCCAGGATGACGGGAGCATATTTGAGGTCTCGGTGATTCTCATGGGAAATGCGGATTTTGGAACAGAACTGGCGCCGGTTGAGGGACAAAAATCGGGAGAAGAGGGACAAAATGGTTTTCTGGGGAAAAATTCTGATAAGATGATTCCATGATACCAGGCGCAAAAGGTCATGTGTTTCATGCCTGGGTGAAAAAGCAGGAATTCATAAGGAAATGCCGGGAAGGAGTTGTCAGAAAATGAACAGGCGTAAAAAACGTTTCTATGTCAGGCTGGCGGCAGTCCTCGTTGTGCTCTGGGCTGGATGCGGGAGCGTCCCTTCTTTTGCCAAAGCGCCGGAGACCCTTGAGTGTTCCGCGGAAATAGACGGCTCTGACCGGGCGCTTGCGGAATATGTGCAAAAGCATGTGCCGGCGGGGCTTACCCTGACGGAAGGGACTTATTGTGTGTCCGATTCCCTCTATAAGCGGGATGGGGAAGCGGCAGAGCTGGAGGAGGCGTTTGAAACGGCGGTGTATACCTTTTCCTCGGAAGAAAGTGAGGATGTGTACACGGTGATTTCCATTGCCTGTCCCGAAAATTTATGGAAAAAGGGCAGGTACGAGCTTACGCTTTACATCGCGGATACCCTGTGGCCCTACAGTCCGGTGGAGGGCATCCTGCTTGCCAGAAATTCCGCGGAGGAAGAGTGGGAGGAGCTTCGGGAGGTTGTTCCGACCCAGATGGGATTTCAGACGATGTTATTTTCCGGGAAGCAGATGAACGCGGAGGAAGCTTATACCAGGATGATCTTCGGCTTTCCGTCCATGAACAATATGAGAAATGCGAAAGACGCTCCGTTTTATTTTCTTCAGAACAGAGTCAATGAGATCCTGTTTGTTCCGATGTGGATGATGATCGGGATCGGGGCCTTTGTTCTTCTGGCGGCGGGCGCAGCCGTATGGCTGAACACCGGGCACAAGGTCCGCCTGGGGCAGAGAAGCGCCCGCAGCGCTGGCTGTTGAGAGAGGGGGATGTGGTTATGAAAAATGAGATGTTGAGGGAGGAGGATGTGGTTATGAAAAAGGAGAGCAGGAGGATTAATAAGCGCGTCCTTATGGTGGGGCTGCTGGCCGCGGCGGTTCTCGGGATCGGAGCGGGTGTGCTGGTGAAGGTCTGTCGGGACAACGCGTACCGGCAGCAAATGCTTGCGAATTTCAAAGACAACGGGAAGGACGAGCCTTACGCCAACAGGGTTCCTCTGCATGAAATGGATTTTTCCGTATACGATAAGTATTTTCCCCAGGCGACTGCTCCGATTCTGGTAAAGTACGAGCGAAAAATCACGCTGCCCTGCGATGTGGAGTATTACAGCGCCAAAGAGGATTCTGTCCCGGCGGTGATCCTTCCCAAGGGAACGGAGGTATATATATTCCCTCAGGACGGCGGCCCGTTTTTCATTCACGGCTATGGAGTACGGTGCTGGCCGGATTACGAGAAGGGCTGGCGGTACGGAATCCCCTTTCTGACCTTTGACGCTTCGCGCCTGGAGGATGTTTACCAGGATGAGGAGATTCCCATGTATTATGTAAAAACGCGGCAGCTGGAAAAGGTTGCGGAGAAATTTTATGAAAACAATCCCTCTGCCGCCGTCCGTATAAGAAAATCGGAATATGTAAAACGCGCGATTCGATCTATCGATCAGTTTCTGTATGACAACGGGGCGTTTTTGTCGGAGGAGCTGCTGGAGAGGTAAATGGAGGCATCCAAGGGAGAGTATCCATCTTGCTGACAACTGTCTGTCCAAAAAACTCAGTCCAAAAAACTCGACAATAATAATTAGGAAAGGATTATACCCGGAGCCTTTTTTTGCTATACTGGGAAAAACAGATATGATTCCAAGGTTCGTTTTGCCAGGCGCGAATCAGGCGTGCTAGGAAGGGGAATGAAACGCGGGCGGAAAGGGGCGGCAGAGAATGAGAAAGATCAGTATCGGGAAACAATATTTTGCGGATATACGGGAAAACGATTATTTTTACGTGGACAAAACGGATTTTATTAGGGAATGGTGGGAATCCGAGGATGAGACAACGCTGATCACGCGTCCGCGAAGATTCGGCAAGACGTTAAATATGAACATGCTGGAGTGCTTTTTTTCCGTAGAATATGCGGACCGCGGGGATTTGTTCGAGGGGCTCGCCATCTGGAATGAGGAAAAATACAGACGGCTCCAGGGCACTTATCCCGTGATCTTTCTGACCTTTGCGGATGTGAAGGCGGAGGACTGTCAAGGGGCACTGACACAGATCAAGCAGAATATCACGGATTTATATAACCGAAATGACTATTTGCTGAAGGGGAAGCTTTTAAATGAGAATGAGCGGGCGCAATACGCTTCCGTGGAACCGGGCATGGACAATACAGTTGCGGCGGCGGCCATCCGGGCGATGGCCAATTACCTGAGTCGCTATTATGGGAAAAAGGTGATTCTTCTGCTGGACGAATACGATACCCCCATGCAGGAGGCTTATGTGTCAGGATACTGGGATAAAATCACGGCCTTCTTCCGCAGCATGTTCAATGCAACCTTCAAGACGAATCCTTTTTTGGAGAGGGCGGTCATGACGGGTATCACAAGGGTAAGTAAGGAATCTGTCTTCTCAGACCTGAATAATCTGAATGTGATCACTACAACAAGTGAAAAATACGCCACATCCTTTGGATTTACGGAGGCGGAGGTGTTTGCGGCCTTACAGGAGGCGGGAATGCCGGAGCAGATGGAAGGGGTAAAAAAGTGGTATGATGGATTTACCTTTGGAGTGCATTCTGATATTTATAATCCATGGTCTATCACAAATTTTCTGGAGAAAAGAGAGTACGCTGCCTATTGGGCGGAGACAAGCTCCAATCATCTTGTAAGTAAGCTGATCCGGGAAGGGTCCCCGGATGTAAAAGAAACAATGGAGGATCTGCTGCGGGGAGGTTCCTTGAAGCTGGAATTGGATGAGCAGATCGTGTTTAACCAGTTGACACAGACGGAGGATGCCATCTGGAGTCTGCTTTTGGCAAGCGGGTATCTTAAGGTGGCGGGGCGTAAGTTCCAGGAGCAGACAGGTGGATTTTGCTATGAGCTGGAGCTTACGAATTTTGAAGTCAGGCGGATGTTCAACCGGATGATAGCTGAGTGGTTTGCGGCTCCGAAGGCCAGGTACAATGATTTTATTAAGGCGCTTCTTGCGGATGATCTGGAAGCCATGAATGAGTATATGAATGAGGTGGCTTTCGTTACCTTCAGCAGTTTTGACACTGGAAAAAGCAGTTCGGGTTCAGATGCGCCAGAGCGCTTGCCCACAGGGAAAGCGACCACTAAGGGTTTGACAGAACCAAACCCAAGTGTCTGCTTTTACCACGGCTTCGTGCTGGGCCTTATGGTAGAGTTAAAAGACCGCTATGAGATAACCTCCAACCGGGAAAGCGGCTTTGGCCGGTATGATGTCATGCTGACGCCCAGAGAAAAAGGGAAGCTTTTTCCTATTATCATCGAATTTAAGGTGCACAGACCGAAGTATGAAAAATCCCTGGCGGATACCGTGGCGGCAGCTCACAGGCAGATCGAGGAGAAGAACTATGATGCGGCCCTGCTGGAGAGAGGCTACGAAGCCGGTGAGATCCGTCATTACGGCTTTGCGTTCCGGGGCCGCCAGGTATTGATCGGATAGTGCTTACCAGAGAAGCGGGAAAGCCGTATCGCCTGAGAAGTATGATCTGCGGGCGATGCGGCATTTTTGTGTTTTCGGGGTGAGGCGACAGCAAGGATTATAGCCACCCCGCACTATGATTCAGAGCGCGGGGACAAAAGATACCTCCTATTTTCAGTTCTCAACCAAAATTTTCTGTCCACCGACATGTGACCTCTTGCTCCTGAAATTTATCATAATGAAAAATCATAAAACCCCACTCCGCCATAAGACCCGGTTATAAAAGCCATAAAAAAGAAAAATAACATTTCCAGTTGAAATCTCCCGGTAAATATACTATAGTATTACTAATAGGCTTTACCGCAATGAAGTGCCCATACACAGTTGTACCTGTATGGCGGACAAGAAACACCGCAAGGGTATACCTTTATGTCCTGAAAACATGGACAATAACAAGGAAATACCGCAAGGGTATACCTTTATGTCCTGAAAACATGGACAATAACAAGGAAAGGAAGAAGAACTATGAACTATCACATCGGCGTCATTTCCGGCGACGGCATCGGGCCGGAGATTGTCAGAGAAGCAAAGAAAGTGCTTGACAGGGTGGCCGCTCTCTATGGCCATACCTTTCAATATGAAGAAATACTGATGGGCGGCGTCTCCATCGACGCCTGCGGCGTGCCCTTGACGGATGAGGCCATTGAGGCGGCCAAGGGCTCCGACGCGGTGCTGATGGGCTCCATCGGCGGGGATACCACCACCTCCCCCTGGTATCAGCTGCCCCCCAATCTGCGGCCCGAGGCGGGACTTTTAAAGATCCGCAAGGCGCTGAACCTCTTTGCCAATGTGCGCCCGGCCTATCTTTACGAGGAATTGAAGGAAGCCTGCCCCCTGAAGGACAGCATCATAGGGGAGGGCTTCGACATGGTGATCATGCGGGAGTTGACCGGCGGCCTTTATTTCGGGGAGCGCAGGACCCAGGAGGTGGACGGCGTCATGACCGCCGTGGACACCCTC
Organism: uncultured Lachnospiraceae bacterium; assembly: GCA_944376745.1. Taxonomy (GTDB): domain Bacteria; phylum Bacillota; class Clostridia; order Lachnospirales; family Lachnospiraceae; genus 14-2. The sequence goes on along the minus strand of CALWDR010000105.1, from coordinate 2,225 downwards.
ACCTACAACGAAAATGAGATCCGCCGGATCGCCGTGAAGGCCTTCGAGATCGCGAAGAAGCGTAAGCATAAGGTCACCAGCGTGGATAAGGCCAATGTTCTTGACTCCTCCCGCCTGTGGCGCAAGGTGGTGGAGGAAGTGGCAAAGGACTACCCGGAGGTGGCCTATGAGCATATGCTGGTGGACAACTGCGCCATGCAGCTTGTGAAGGACCCCGGCCAGTTCGACGTCATTCTCACGGAGAATATGTTCGGCGATATCTTGTCCGACGAGGCCAGCATGGTGACCGGCTCCATCGGCATGCTGTCCTCCGCCAGCTTAAACGACACCAGATTCGGCCTCTACGAGCCCAGCCACGGCTCCGCCCCGGACATTGCGGGGAAGGATATTGCCAATCCCATCGCCACCATCTTAAGCGCCGCCATGATGCTCCGCTATTCCTTCGACCTGGATAAAGAGGCGGACGCGGTGGAGGCTGCGGTAAAGCAGGTGTTAAAGGACGGCTACCGCACCGGGGACATTTACTCTGAAGGCACCACCAAAGTGGGCTGCAGGGCAATGGGCGATCTGATCAGCCAGCGAATCTCGCTGCGATAGAATTGCCCCGGTTTGCCGCAGGCCGCCAGACGGCGTTCGCACCGGCAGCCGGAATCCAATAAAAATGTAAAGGAGAGTAACGATATGAGAAGCGACAACGTGACCAAAGGCATACAGCAGGCTCCCCACAGAAGCCTCTTTAACGCGCTGGGCATGACGAAGGAGGAGTTGAACCGTCCACTGGTGGGAATCGTCAGCTCCCACAATGAGATCGTGCCCGGACATATGAACCTTGACAAGATCGTGGAGGCTGTGAAGCTGGGCGTGGCCATGGCGGGGGGAACCCCCATCGTGTTCCCGGCCATCGCCGTCTGCGACGGGATCGCCATGGGCCATACAGGCATGAAATATTCCCTGGTGACTCGGGACCTGATCTGCGATTCCACGGAGTGCATGGCGCTGGCCCACCAGTTTGACGCTCTGGTGATGGTTCCCAACTGCGACAAAAATGTGCCCGGCCTTCTGATGGCGGCGGCCAGGATCAACGTTCCCACCGTGTTCGTCAGCGGCGGACCCATGCTGGCGGGCCATGTAAAAGGCAGGAAAACAAGCCTGTCTTCCATGTTTGAGGCGGTGGGAGCCTACGCGGCGGGCACCATGAGCGCCGAGGATGTGGAGGAATTTGAAAACAAGGCCTGTCCTACCTGCGGCTCCTGCTCCGGCATGTACACCGCCAACTCCATGAACTGCCTCACCGAGGCCATCGGCATGGGACTTAGGGGCAACGGCACCATCCCGGCGGTGTATTCCGAGCGGCTGAAGCTTGCCAAGCACGCGGGCATGAAGGTGATGGAGCTCCTTGAGAAAAATATCCGTCCCAGAGACATCATGAATGAGAAAGCCTTTATCAACGCCATGACCGTGGATATGGCCCTGGGGTGCTCCACAAATACCATGCTGCACCTCCCGGCCATCGCCCATGAGGCCGGGGTGGAGCTGAATCTGGATATGGCTAATGAGATCAGCGCCAGGACGCCCAACCTCTGCCATCTGGCCCCGGCAGGCCCCACCTACATGGAGGACTTAAACGAGGCCGGCGGCGTTTACGCCGTGATGAACGAGCTGAATAAAAAGGGTCTGCTGTACACCGATATGATCACCGCCACCGGAAAGACCGTGGCGGAGAATATTGAAGGGTGCGTGAATAAGAATCCGGAGGTTATCCGGCCCATCGACAATCCCTACAGCGAGACAGGAGGAATCGCCGTATTGAAAGGCAACCTGGCTCCCGATTCCGGCGTGGTGAAGCGCTCCGCCGTGGTGCCGGAAATGATGGTGCATGAAGGGCCCGCCAGAGTCTTTGACTGCGAGGAGGATGCCATCGCGGCTATCAAGGGCGGGAAGATCGTGGCCGGAGACGTGGTGGTGATCCGCTACGAAGGCCCCAAGGGCGGCCCGGGAATGCGGGAGATGCTAAATCCCACCTCCGCCATTGCCGGTATGGGCCTTGGTTCCTCCGTGGCGCTGATCACGGACGGACGGTTCTCCGGCGCCAGCCGCGGAGCCTCCATCGGCCATGTTTCCCCGGAAGCGGCGGTGGGCGGCCCCATTGCCCTGGTGGAGGAAGGGGATATCATCAAGATCGACATTCCCAACAATACGCTGAACGTGGATATCTCTGAGGAGGA
>CALWDR010000104.1 GCA_944376745.1 uncultured Lachnospiraceae bacterium | reverse complement strand
GGGCGGCGGGATCAACCCGGAGAACGCTAGGGATTTCCTGGAGGCGGGAGCCAGCCACGTCATCGTCACCTCCTATGTGTTCCGGGAGGGCAGGGTGGATTTTGAAAATCTGAAAAAAATGGCCGGGGCGGTTGGCCGGGATCATCTGGTGCTGGATGTCAGCTGCAGGAAGCGGGAGGGCCGCTACTATGTGGTGACGGACCGGTGGCAGAGGTTTACCGGGGAAGCGGTGAACGAGGCGCTCCTAGACAGGCTGATGGCCTACGCGGACGAATTCCTGGTACACGCCGTGGACGTGGAGGGGCAGGCCCTGGGCATCGAGGAGGAACTGGCGGCCCTTCTGGGAGACTGGGGGAAGATCCCCATCACCTACGCGGGCGGGGTGGCGGGCCTTCAGGATCTGGAGAAGCTTAAGCGTCTTGGAAAAAATAAGCTCAACGTCACCATCGGCAGCGCTTTGGATATTTTCGGAGGGAAGCTGGAATTTAAAAAAGTATTGCAATATCTGCGGCAATGAGTTTACTATATCTTGAAAAAGTATTGCAATATCTGCGGCAATGAGTTTTACTATATATGAAAGAATACGTGTTACCCTATATGCGTTGCCATATCACGGATGTAAGAGGATACGTGTTATTATAGAAAATGTAAAAGATACGAAAGACTGCCATAACGGCAGTAAAGCAGGAGGAAGCATATGTTAAAAGTAAACGACAATTATCAGAAACTGCCTGGAAGCTACCTGTTCAGCACCATCGCGAAGAAGGTGGCGGCCTATTCGGAGGCAAACCCGGAGAAAAGGATCATCCGCCTGGGGATCGGGGACGTGACTCAGCCCCTGGCGCCTGCCATCATCGAGGCCCTGCACAGGGCCGTGGACGAGATGGGGGCGGCGGAGACCTTCCACGGCTACGCGCCGGATCTTGGCTATGAATTTCTGAGAAACGCCATTGCGGACAATGACTATAAGGCCCGGGGCTGTGATATCAGCGCCGATGAGATTTTCGTCTCCGACGGGGCCAAGTCTGACTCCGGCAACATCCAGGAGCTATTTTCCGCTGACGCGAGGATCGCTGTCTGCGACCCGGTCTATCCGGTGTATGTGGATTCCAACGTGATGGCCGGAAGAACCGGCACCTATGACGAGAAGACCGGCATGTGGAGCGATGTGATCTACATGCCCTGCACCATGGAAAATGATTTTGTGCCGGAATTTCCCAGGGAGACCCCGGATGTGATCTATCTGTGCCTGCCCAACAATCCCACCGGAACTACCATCACCAAAACCCAGCTTCAGGAGTGGGTGGACTACGCCAACAAAAACGGCGCTCTGATCATTTACGACGGCGCTTACGAGGCGTATATCTCGGAGGAGGATGTGGCCCATTCCATCTATGAGTGCGAGGGGGCCAGAACCTGCGCCATCGAGATCAAGAGCTTTTCCAAAAATGCCGGCTTTACCGGCGTCCGCCTGGGCTATACCGTGGTTCCCAGGGAATTATCCTACGGCGGCGTGTCCCTCCACGGCATGTGGGCCAGACGCCACGGGACGAAATTCAACGGCGCCCCCTACATCATCCAGCGGGCCGGGGAGGCGGTGTACTCTAAGGAGGGGAAGGCCCAGCTCAAGCAGCAGGTGGCTTACTATATGAACAACGCCAAAGTCATCCTGGAGGGCTTAAAGGAGGCCGGGTATACGGTCTTCGGCGGCGTCAACGCCCCCTACATCTGGCTGAAAACGCCGGGAAATATGGGGAGCTGGGAATTTTTTGATTAACTTCTGGAGCACGCCAATGTGGTGGGAACCCCTGGCGCGGGCTTCGGTCCCAGCGGGGAGGGCTACTTCCGGCTGACGGCTTTCGGGAGCCATGAGAACACGGCGGCGGCCCTTGCGCGGATCAAGGCGCTGTAGAGAAGCGATGGAGGAAAATGGCCGGCGCGGGGCCTTCGGAGAAGAAGGCCCTGCCTGTGAAACATAGGAGAAAAAGAATGAATATTGGGAGCAGATTAAAACAGATTCTGGATGAGAGGCAGATGAATGTCAGCCAGCTTTCCCGGGAGGCGGGGATTCCGGCCCAGACCTTGTACGCCATGATCAAGCGGGACAGCAACAAGGCGGACATGGATATCATGGCCAGGCTTCTGGAGGCCCTGGATCTGGATCTTCTGGAATTCCTGCAGATGGAGCCCCGGAGGAAAAAGAGGGTGAGAACCGGTGGGAGGCCGGCGGCGAAAGCGGAACCGCAGAGAAGCGCCGGGGAGCTGGAGAAATCGGAAGAGAGCGCCGGGGAACAGGTGGAACCGGAGAATTTCAGCCGCCGCAGAGGAGATATTGAGGATTATCTGCTGTGAACGTTCTTCTGCCGGAATGTAAAATTGGAAAGGGAATTTGCTGGCGGAGATGATACTGCCTCCCAGGCGGACAGACAGGGGAAGGAAAGTCTGTGGTCTGGGAGGCAGGGAAACGGCAGGGCGCGGCGCTTGCCGGATATTGAAAAAGGACGGATTCAATCAGTGGATAAAGCAGATGGCAGCCATCTGCCTGACCGCATTTATGAGACAAACCCTTTGTTTCCAAGGATTATTTTATAGATTTCGTCCTTGATACTGTATTGTTATCACATAAACGGTTTTGCGTGGTTCATCAATGCGGAAAATGGCAATATAGTTATCGATCAGTAACTGCCTGTAACCTTTTCCGGCATATCTGCCCTCGTTTCGCTCTTGGTGGGACTGCGGAAATGTATCTAGGCTTAAAATAGC
>CALWDR010000103.1 GCA_944376745.1 uncultured Lachnospiraceae bacterium | reverse complement strand
AATCCAGACATGCTCCGTGCCCACAAAGGGATTGTCGCCTCCAAACATCAGCCCCCAGCCCAGCAGGAGAAATCCCAGGGACGATACCGCAAACACGATAAAATTCTTGGAAAGAATATTTACCGTATTTTTTGCTCTCGCAAAGCCCGCTTCCACGGAGGCAAATCCAAGATTCATGAAGAAAACCAAAATTGCCGCTAAGAAAACCCAAAGTGTGTCAGTAACCATTTACTTTCCCTCCTTCGTTGATAAAAAAGAAAAGGAGCCTTTGAGTGCTGCCACTCAAAGACTCCGTCGTCTGTATGTGTTGCATGATAAACCTAGGAGAAGAATTTGTCAATCCCCTTTTTTGTATTTTTTGGAGGACAATCCGAAATATTGGTTGAAGTAATCAGTGATAAAAACTATTTTTTCATGGTTTAACCATTATGTAGTTTTATCCAAAATGTTTGTTGACCAGTTGTTCCAACATCCCGGCTTTTGCCGCTTCCGCCGCATCCGCCTGGACAAAGTTTCTTGTCTCCACTTTCAGGCTTTCATCAAAGCCAAGGATATAATTCGTGGCAATCAGGTAGATGATTCTTGTTGGAGCCATGCCGTAGACCTGCCTGGTAAGGATATGGCGGATGCGTTCCCCATCGTCCGGTAAATATTCTTTCATCTTCTCGCTGCGATATAGCCGCTTGACAATCTCCGTGACGTATAACCCAGACTTCATGTAGAGGTCAGCGAAAGTATTGTCCGGGTCATCGAAGCAGCCGGGATTTTCTTTTTGCAGCTCGTCCACCATTTTCTGAACCACCCAGCGGGGCGTGAAAATCTGATTGGTTTTCTGCGGCGGGATATAGTCGAAAATATCTTCGTCCTTGCTCTCGTCAAAGTAATCCGCCAGCTCCTGCTTCTTCCTCCAGAACTCCTCCACGGAATCATCGAATACTACCTCGTCAAAAAGCTGCCCAACAAAATGCTGGGTTTCGCCGTTCTCGTCGATATAATCTCCGCCGTCACGCAGGAAGCGGAAGTCATCAATGGTAATGCCAGTCACAGCTAGAAAAACATCATCCTCTGTGTATTCGTCAAAGTTCCGCAAGGTCAGGTGGCCGTCTCCATACGCCATGATAAAGCTGGGTATAGTGCGGGAGAATCCCCGGAGCCTTGCCCGGACATCATCTTCAATGCTGCGTTTTTCTTCCTCGGCTTTATGACGCTCCAGCCTTTCCACAAGCTCCTGGGGCTTTTGCTGGATAGTCTCCTCCACCTGCACCTGCATGGACTGCATGAAGCTCTGCATGGCTGTGTTCATATCATCCTGATAACTTCTGTCCGCTGCCTCCACCTGCTCACGGGTCGTTGCCGCCTCCCGTTTCTTTTCATGCTCCACACGGGCGATGTTCACTTGCTGCTCATAGTCGCCCTGAAGCTGCTCAAAAGCCCGGTCGATTTCCGTGGAAACCTCCCGTTCCAGACGGTTCTGTGTGCCTTTCTTCACGCCATAGCTGTCAATCACCGGGGCAATCACTTTCTGCTTGATGGTGTCCTTCACAGTGTCCACCACTGTCTGCACCTTCTGCTTTGTCTGGCCGTAATCCATAGGACTGTCAGCCACACGGTCAATCGCCGGAGCGATGGCCCGGCTCATATCCTCATAAATTTTCTCGCCAAATAAATCCCGCGTCTGCCCAATAACGATTTCATTTGGAATCTCAACTTCTCCATCTTCGTTCAGAGTAATCTCTCCGGCACGGTCAAGGTTCTCCGGGTTCCGATTCAACTTTTCCTCCTGGGCAGGATTCAGCTTTTTCACAATTTCAGTCACAATGCCGGGCGCACCAAACACCGCTCCGATATTCTGGAACAGGAAATTGGACATGAAGCCCCTGCGTACCACCTCCACACTCTTAAGTTTTCTCGGAATAGATAGTACCGCAGCGGCATCCAGCTCCACCATTTTCCCGTCCTCATCTTCGCCCAGTACCGGAAAGTAATTCAGCAGACGTTTGACGTTCTTTTTCCTGTCCTCACTGGTTCCCCTGCCGGACACCATATCCGGCGAAAGATTATTGGCGAACTCGTCAAAAATAATCAGCGTCCGTGCAGGGTCGAAGTCAAAGACGTATGCGGTCTCCTTACGGTAACGTTTCCCGTCACGGGTAAGGATGCAGGGGTTCTGCGCCCGGAACGCCGCCTGCATATAGCTGGACGGACTTTGCAGGTTGCACAGCATCAGAACACCACTCCACTCCGGGATGGTCACACCCACGGTAAGTTGTCCCACACTCAGCGTAATGGTCTTGTCATGATTTGCGATTGCGTCCTTTACCCGGTCAAATGCCTTGTCACCCTCTTCCACATCATTGTCCAACTGCCCATCCCCGGCGGCAAGCACGATTTCATATTCCCGGAAAACAGGGTCAGCCTTCAAAAGCTTTGCCAGTGCCTTTGCGCTCGCTACACGGTTTAGAATCCACAATGTATGCGACAGCTCTAAGCGAAGCTCCGGTGTGGAGAATGGATACTTTTCCCGCACGGAAAGCGCATGGAGAAATTTCCTGATTTCTTCCTCATGTACGAAATAGCCGCTCTCGTTGGTGGCGAAAAACTCATTCAGGTCAAAGGCATAATCCATGCTCCCATCCTTACCGGACAAATCGAGCCCTTTCCTGATCTGCTCATAAATCATATTGGAGAGCTGATAGGTGTACATAGACAGCCGGGGGAGCGCTTCATAGGGATTGTAATCCTCCCCGTCCCATGTTTCCTTTGCGTCCTGCTCGTCCGCATAGCTCCAGTTGTAGATTTGGCTTTTTGAGAACCGTCCGCCCGCCAGAGCCTTGAACGGTGTGCCGGACAGATACAGGGTGTGCCTGCGGGCAATGTTGCGGAAAGCCCGGTCGGTTTTGGCGGTATCCACGCCCTCATGGGATTCGTCAATAATCAGCAGGTCAAACTCAATGCCTTTATGGACTTTCCCGTTTACGTCCCGCACTTCCTTAGCCAGCCACTTGAGTTTGTCATACTCGCCGCCAAAATAGGCAGAGCCTTTCAGTCCCTGCAGGGATTCAAAGGCAATCATCCCCTCATATTGATCGACTGCGCTGATAAATTCACTTCTAGACAAAACACCGGGCTTGTCCTTCAGAGCATCCGTATCGGACACAAAGGCCAGCTTGTGCTGCCAGCCGATGAATTTCCGAAAATCATCCGCCCAACTATTGGCAATGCTGGGACGGTTCGTAACGATCAGCACATTAGTAAAGCCCATCCGCACCACCAGGTCATAGGCGGAGAGGGTCTTACCAAACCGGGGCTTGGCGTTCCAGAGGAACTCTGTGCCGCCGCTCTCAAAATAGTCTTTTGTCATTTGAACAGCTTCCTGCTGTTCCCGGCGGAGCTGATAGGTGCTGCCATCCACCGGCTTCTCCACCCTGTGGGAAGCGAATTTTTGGAAGAAAACCTGAGAGGTATCGCTGTCGATCTGGAACCATTCTGTACCCGACTCCCGGTTGACCTTTTTCACTCCCTCCAGATAGTCGTGGAAATCATGGTCGGTAAAATACTGTCCGGAGCCGTCCTTATATATGGCATTGTCCTGCCAGCACAACTTCCAGCGGATGCCCGCCGTGTGGGTCTGCTGCTGGATGCGCTTTACCACATCCTGTTTTTCTGTGTATCCGATTTTCGTCCAGCCTTCATGGTAGGGGATGCCCGGCGTTTGATAGGCGTAGATCATGGGAATGACACGCCGGAAGGATTGAATTTGCACTGCCATTACACCATCTCCTTTACATGCGTTTCGATAAATTCGATTTCCTTGTCGTCCAGCCCATACTTGGCATAAAGCTGCTGGTCGATCTCCGCAACAGACTTGCTCCAGTCAATGTCGGAAGCGGGAGTGAAGTCTTGGAGGGGAACCATTCTCCATGTATCTCTATTATTATCTTGTGTTATTTTTAGGATAGCGAGCAGCGTTCTGGCGAATTTGCTCTTTATATATTTCAAGGCATTTTCTGCACATTCAGGTGTCTCAAATGCCCCAATTCCGATAAATGTCTGTGTATACCCTTCATTAGGTGCAACAATCAGCGGAGTACTCAACGGTTCTCCTAATACGCCAGACCCATTTACACGAGCCACAAGCACTTTCCAGCAATACAAATTCTCATGCTCTTTTTCAACATACCTAGCCGGAATAAACTTCCATTGCCGTTTGTTTTTACTCACACCAAGCACACGAATGTCATCTTCTGATTTTTTCTCGTCTGTAAATTCTGAGATTTTATCAAATATATTATTTCTGAATCTTTTGTCCTTTCCAGAACTGCCAATTACTTTCCTGTATTCCGGGTGTTCAGAATATAACGTGTCTAAGTCAAACTTGTTTTGAATAAAAATTATATCCATCAGGCTTTCTTTCTCCGTGTCAGGTGCAGCTTTTCTCATAATGCTGTTCATTTCTTCATATGGAGAAAATACCTTGATAGCTCCAAAATCTCTCTTTGTGTCGTGATACGAAATCACAACTCCGCCTTTAATTTCAGTATTACTGAATATCTTACTTGCATTTTGCTCAAAATACAAAACCTTAAAATGTGGGTCATTCAACATTTGCTCGTTCCATGCTTTCGGTGTACTTCCTGCATTGAAAAGGAATCGTGCCGGATGGATTAACTCCACAATATCTGCAACCTTATAGGCACTTTCAAGAAATTTATGATATATCGGCGGCGCAAAACCCTTATTATAGCCTAGTGTCTCATCTTGATAAGGCGGATTTCCTATACAGAATCTAAACCTCATATTTCTCCCTCCCATGTTTACCTCTTTGTATTCCAGGCTTCTATCTCCCCGCCAGTCATAGATGCGGCAACGGGGCTGCTCCTCGGCCTTTTTCTGATATTCTTCGCTTTCCCACCAGTCGAACAGGGTCATTTGCTGGTATTCCTCCGGGGCTTTGCAATAGGGGACAGTACCGGAGAGACCGTCCATCTGCCAGAGGTTCCATGCGATGATGTTGACAATGGTTTTATATTCTTTCTCAGTCGGTTTTCGCTTCCAGCGCCTACGCAGATATTCCTCAAAGGTCATCAGCAGATTCACTCTGGCGATCAGCAGGTTGTCTCCCTGAAATTCATAGCCATAGGTGGCCTGAAATGCCCGGACTGTCCACTTGAGCCACTCGGCTTCATCGGCGGTATTTTCACCCACCACCCGCAGCTTCCGATCAAGGATACCAATGCGGTTTTCAATGGGAATGACCTCCCCGGTGGCCACATCGTACCGGCTGACCAGATAGGGAGCTTCGCCGCAGGCAATTTCCAGCCGCCGCTCGTCTACATAGTGCTGCCATTTCTGCCGCTTCGGGAAAAGCACCTGCTCTGTGGGCTGGCCATCCTTTGTGAACACATCCGGCTTCCCGAACCAAATCTCGTCTATGTGGTTATTCATCTTCTCGCACACCCAGAGGGGCGTGAATACCTCTCCATGCCGTCTTGTGCGCTCGGACTGCTGTTCCAGCGCTTTCCTCGCCCGGTTTTTGATGATACCGGACTTGTCTCCCGTAATCAGTTCCACCGTGATTTCCTTGTCACGCTGGTATCCGACTCCCTGATCCTGATATGCGTCTGTCGCCCAGAGGATATTTGATTTTGTGGTCTTATCTGCAAGAAGGCTGCCCAGCAGGCCGACAAAATGGATTTTTAATATCTCGTCCTGTATTCCTATAATCAAGCCAATTCCTCCCTGCGGGTCATGGACGCTCCTGCGCCAACCATGCAAGGAAGCCTTCACAAATAATTGTACTTTTTGGATACGCATTTTAATGGCAATTTTGTATAAAAATATCATCTGTAAAAGAGCGGATTTCTAGTAGAAAACAGCCTGCCGATGTGCTATCATAGAAGATATAATAGACAGTGGGCATTTTGCAGGAAGGTACACATTTTTGTAACCTCTCTCTTTTTTAATGCCTTTCTTCCCTATATTTTTCCGCCCGATACCGAAATGTAGACAATGCCATTCCGCAGCGCTTCGCCGCTTGCGTCCCCGTAATGCCTCCCTCTTTCCACTTCCTGTACATCTGGTAAAAATTTTCCGGTAAGGGTTTCGCCGGTCTGCCAAACCGAACACCCCGGGCTTTGGCGGCGGCAATACCTTCTGCCTGCCGCTGACGGATATTGATACGTTCATTCTCTGACACAAAGGACAAAACCTGTAGCACAATATCGCTGAGAAAGGTTCCCATTAAGTCTTTTCCCCGGCGTGTATCCAGCAAAGGCATATCCAGCACGACAATATCTATCTTCTTTTCCTTCGTCAGAATCCGCCATTGCTCCAGAATCTCAGTATAATTGCGGCCCAAACGGTCAATGCTCTTGATATAGAGCACATCATTCTTTTTCAGTTTTTGCATCATTTTCTGGTATTGGGGACGTGCGAAGTCCTTACCGGATTGCTTGTCCAGATAAATATTTTTTTCTGGAACCCCCACTTCTCTCATTGCAACAAGCTGGCGTACCTCATTTTGCTCTCTGGTACTGACACGGATATAGCCATAAATACTCTCCATGATCTTTCTCCTCCATAAAAAGATATTACAGACCGGGCTTTTTATTTATAAGGCAATGATTATCCCTGTAGAAAAGCACAAAAAAATACCGAGTCTGTACTCGGCATTTTACTGTAACTCTCGGTATTTAAAAACATTTTTCAGGCAGAAACCTTCATTTGTAGCAAACAACTTCCTGTGAACAAATTCATTTTGCGGCAACCCATGAAGCTCTCCGACACCGTTAATTTCCACCACTCTCATGTAACATTCCACAAATAATATTACTCAGCCCCGCAAACTGCTCCAGCGTCAGCGCCTCCCCCCGCACGCTGGACGGAAGGCCGAGGGCCTCGATGGCCCCCGCGATCATTTCCTTGGAAATCCCCAGCTCCCCGGCATTGCTAAGGCCGTTGGCCAAAGTCTTTCGCCGCTGGTTGAAGGAGGCCCGGATCAGCCGGAACATCAGCTTTTCATCCGCCGCCTCCACCGGGGGCTTCTCGTGACGCACAAGGCGGATGACGGCGCTTCCCACCTTGGGCCTGGGCATAAAGCAGTTGGGGGGCACATTGGCCACGATCTCCGGCCTGGCGTAATACTGCACCGCCAGGGACAGAGCGCCGTAGTCCTTGGTCCCCGGCCCCACCTGCATGCGGTCCGCCACCTCCCTCTGCACCATCACGGTAATGCTGTCGATGGGCACATGGCTCTCAAAAAGCCCCATGATGATGGGCGTGGTGATATAGTAGGGCAGATTGGCTACCACCTTGATGGGCCTGCCGCCGTTTTTTTCCAGGGCGATCCGGTGAATGTCTACCTTCAGGATATCCTCGTTAAGGATCTCCACATTGTCATAGGCGCTCAGCGTATCCGCCAGAATGGGAATCAGCATCCGGTCAATCTCCACCGCCAGCACCTGTCTCGCATTCTCGCAGAGATACTGGGTCATGGTGCCGATCCCCGGCCCGATCTCCAGCACAAAGTCCTCCCCGGTGATCCCCGCCGCCCGGATGATCTTGTCCAGCACATGGGTGTCGATCAGGAAGTTCTGTCCAAATTTTTTCTGAAAATTGAAATTGTATTTCTGTAAAATGGCTATGGTATTCTGTGGATTTCCCAGTGTCGCCATATGCTCCCCCTTCGTCTCTGTCAGATTTAAGCCAGCCCGTACAATTCCATGGCGTTCCGGTAGGTGATCTCCTCCACCGCTTCCGGCGCCAGCCCCTTGATCCCGGCAATGGCTTCCACCACATAGGGCAGGTTCAGCGAGGAATTGCGCTTCCCCCGGTTGGGCTCCGGCGCGAGATAGGGGCAGTCCGTCTCGATCACAATGCGCTCTATGGGAAGCTCCGCCACTGCCTCCTTCAGCTTCCGGGCATTTTTAAAAGTCACCACGCCGCCCACGCCGATGTAATAGCCCATTTTCACATACTCCAGGGCCAGCTCCTTCGAATAAGAAAAACAGTGGATCACCCCCGGCAACCCGGCGGCCTCCTCCTTCATGATCGTCAAGGTATCCTCCGCCGCGTCCCTGGAATGGATGATCACCGGCAGCCCCGCCTCCCGGGCCAGCTTCAGCTGGCGCCGGAACCAGGCCTTCTGCCGCTCCTGGACTTCCGGCTCCTTGTCCCAGTAATAGTCCAGGCCGATCTCTCCGATGGCCACCACTTTCTCGTGCCTGGCCATTTCCCGAAGCCGCGCCAGCCCTTCCTCGTTGAGACAGGAAATGTCGCTGGGATGCACCCCGATGGCCGCGTAAATGAAATCGTACCGCTCCGTCAGGGCAATGGCGCGTTTACTGCTCTCGATACTGGAGCCCACCTCCACGATCTTCGTTATCCCCTTTTGCCTCATAGAAGAAAGCAGTTCGTCTCTGTCCTCCCCGAACTGCTTATCCTCATAATGGGCATGACTGTCAAATATCATATCAGCTGATCTCCGCGCCGGAGGGCATCTTCTTCTCCGGCACCATCAGGGACAACTGGCCCTTGTCGTCCTCAGCGCACAGGAGCATCCCCTCGGACAGCACCCCCGCCAGCTTGGCAGGCTTTAAGTTCATCAGCACCATCACCTTCTTGCCCACCATCTCCTGGGCGGTGTAATGGGCCTTGATGCCCGATACGATCTGCTTCACCTGGCCGCCGATGCGCACCTGGGAGCAGAGCAGCTTCTTGGACTTTGGAACTTCCTCGCAGGCGATGATCTCGCCCACCTGGAACTGCATTTTCGCAAAATCCTCGTAGGTGATCTCCGGCTTGGCCTCGATGTCAATGCCGCCCTCCAGGGACTCCCCGGAAGTCTCGGCCTGCCCGGCCTCACCGGAAGCCTGCTTCCCTGCCTGGGCGTCCCCGCCGGAAGCCTGCTGTCCCGCCTGAGTGCCCATGCCGAGGGCCTTCTGCTCCGCCTCGAACTCCCTCTTCTGGGCTTCCCGGATGGCCTCCACCTTGGGCATGATCTCCTTTACATCCAGCCGGGCAAAGAGGATCTCCGGCTTCTCCGTCACCTTGTTTCCGTCCGGGTACAGGCCGAAGCGGTCAAGCTCCTCGAAGGAACGCAGCTTCGTGTTCAACTGGGCGGCGATCTTCTCCGCCGTCTCCGGCAGGAAGCAGGACAGCAGGCTGGCTCCCACGGTGATGGACTCCGTCAGGTTGTAGAGCACTTCGCCAAGCCGCTCCTGCTTATCCTCCTCCTTGGCCAGGACCCAGGGCATGGTCTCGTCGATGTATTTGTTGCAGCGGCGGAAGATCTGGAATACCTCGGTGATGGCGTCCGCCACCCTAAGCCCGGCCATCTTCTCCGCCACCTTGTCTCTGGCGGAGGTCACCACCTCTTTCAGGCTCTCGTCCACGTCCCCGGCAGCGCCCGTGCGCTTCACAACGCCGGCAAAATACTTGTTGCTCATGGAAATGGTGCGGCTCACCAGATTGCCCAGAATATTGGCCAGGTCCGAGTTAAACCGCTCCACCACCAGCTCCCAGGTGATGATGCCGTCATTTTCAAAGGGCATTTCATGGAGCACGAAATAGCGGGTGGCGTCCACGCCGAAGAGATCCCTCATATCGTCCGCATAGATGACATTTCCCTTGGACTTGCTCATCTTCTCGCCCCCCTGCAGCAGCCAGGGATGCCCGAACACCTGCCTGGGCAGGGGCAGATCCAGCGCCATCAGGAAAATGGGCCAGTAAATGGTGTGGAAGCGGATGATATCCTTTCCGATCAGATGCAGATCCGCCGGCCAGTTTTTCCGGAACTGCTCCGTGGAATTGCCGTCGCAGTCATAGCCGATGCCCGTGATGTAGTTGGTCAATGCATCCAGCCACACATACACCACATGCTTGGGGTCAAAGTCCACCGGGATTCCCCAGGAGAAGGACGTTCTGGATACGCACAGATCCTGCAGCCCCGGCAGCAGGAAGTTGTTCATCATCTCATTTTTCCGGGACACGGGCTGGATAAATTCCGGATGGCTGTTGATGTGCTCGATGAGCGTGTCCGCGTATTTGCTCATTTTGAAGAAATAAGCCTCCTCCTTGGCGGGCACCACCTCCCGTCCGCAGTCCGGGCATTTCCCGTCCACAAGCTGGGACTCGGTGAAAAAGGACTCGCAGGGGGTGCAGTAAAGCCCCTCGTAGTAGCCCTTGTAAATGTCGCCCTGGTCGTAGAGCTTCTTGAAGATCTTCTGCACCTGCCGCTCATGGTCCGGGTCCGTGGTGCGGATAAATTTGTCGTAGGAGGAATTCATCATATCCCAGATGTCCTTCACCTGTCCGGCCACCTTGTCCACATATTCCTTGGGGCTGACGCCGGCCTCCTGGGCCTTCAGCTCGATCTTCTGGCCATGCTCGTCCGTTCCGGTCTGGAAAAAGACGTCGTAGCCCTCCAGCCGCTTATATCTGGCAATGCTGTCCGCCAGCACGATCTCATAGGTGTTGCCGATATGGGGTTTGCCGGACGTGTAGGCGATGGCCGTTGTCATATAAAATTTTTTCTTACATTTCTCGCACATTCCAATTCCCTCCTGATTCCAAAAACTACCTCTTATTATACGTGTTTGGGGCGCGCTTTTCAACCGTTATCTGCTTTTAACCCAAAAAGACAGCCCTTTATGCTTCCTGTTCACTCCGTTCATAAGCCGTTTAATCCCATTTTTCTGAATTAATAGCGGATTTAACGTCATCTCCCAGGTCGTCTGCTATGTAACCATGATAAATGCATTCCCTGGTTTTCTGAAAGGCATAATAATTCCTGCCCTTTTTGGCATATAGACGTCCCTTTATGGAGTTTGCGCGATCCAGCAGGTATTGCGCTTCTTCATCGGATAAATCCATGGGACTGGCCACTT
>CALWDR010000102.1 GCA_944376745.1 uncultured Lachnospiraceae bacterium | reverse complement strand
ACTGTTCGTCGCAGCAGATCTCTCTGCTGCCTTGAATGAATCAGTTGAATGCTCAACTGTGTTGTTCTCTTTGAATCTTTCAAGGTTATTTCACTGTTCAGTTATCAAGGTGCTCTGCTGTTGCCAGCTCTGTTTTGTCTTGAACGACAACTTCTATAGGATACCAAAGCTGTCGGCTTTTGTCAAGAACTTTTTTAAATTTTTTGAGGTCTCCCGGACCTCAAGTGCTTGATTATTCTATCACATTCATATTTCGATGTCAAGAATTTTTTTCACATTTTGAAAATCTGACATCTGCAATCAAGCGAACGGAGAAGGAGGGATTTGAACCCTCGCGCCGCTATTAACGACCTACTCCCTTTCCAGGGGAGCCCCTTCGGCCAGCTTGGGTACTTCTCCAGACGAATTAAAACTTCTATTCTATTATTTGCTTTCGAAACGGAGAAGGTGGGATTCGAACCCACGGTCCCTTTCGGAATCACTGGTTTTCAAGACCAGCTCCTTAAACCACTCGGACACCTCTCCAAATCTTGCCACTCTTGACCAGCGCGAATATTATAATATCATCATTGCCGGGAAGTGTCAATAGTGTTTTTTTCTTTTTTCATTTTTCCCGGCAACTTTTTTTGAACAGCTCAGGCAGCCGGGCAATAAATAGACGGATTACGTGAATTGATCTGCGAAAGGCTGCCGCTGTCCAAACTGTTACAAACCTTTGGGAAAGCGCCGGAGAGGGGGAAGGCGTCTCCCTACAGCCCCTGTGCATACAGAAAGAACCGGGCGATCTCCAGATCCGAGGGCGTGGTGATCTTGATATTTTCATAGGAACCCTCGGCAAGCTTCGCCTTCCTTCCGGTCACGGTCTCCAGAACCATGGCGTCGTCCGTCACCGTGATTTTCTGACCGGCGGCCTCCCGCTCCATGAGCTGTCGGTAGGCGTCAAAAATGAGGGGGTAGGAAAAGGTCTGGGGCGTCTGGATCATCCACACCCGGCTCCGGTCCGGCGTGTACTGTGCATAGCCCTCCTCGTCTGCCAGCTTGATGGTGTCCTTCACCGGCATTCCGGCCACGCAGGCGCCGCAGCTTCTGGCCCCCTCCAGGGTACGGTCAATGATCTCGCCCGTCACAAAGGGGCGGGCGCCGTCGTGAATCAACACGTAATCCGGCTTTCCCGCCGCCTTCAGGCCCTCATATACGGAATGACAGCGTTCCCGGCCCCCGGGCACAACCGCTTTGACCTTGGAGAATCCGTAGCGCCTGACGATTTCATTTTCACAATATGCGGTTTCCGCCGCCCCGGTCACCAGCACAAGCTCATCCACAAAGCTTTCCTGAAAAGCTTTGAGAGAATAATATAAAACCGGATAACCGTTTAATAGAAGAAACTGCTTTTGTATCCGGGATTGCATGCGCCTGCCCTGGCCCGCCGCCAGAATGACGGCTGTCGTCTTCTCTTTTCCCATAAAACACTCCGTTTCCGCCGCTGCTGCCGGCCTGGCTAAACGCCCAGCTTCTGCCGCCGGCCAGTTAAAGGTTCCGTTTCTGCCGCTACCGCTGGCCCAGCTTCAGGTTGGGAACGGCATTCAAATCCCAGCCGTGCCGGGTTCCGGCCAGGTATTCGTAGTAGGCCGCCGTACCGATCATGGCCGCGTTGTCCGTACATAAAATGGGGGAGGGATGATAGAAGCGGACGCCTTTTTTCTCACAGGCCCCGCGCATGGCCTCCCGCAGCGTACCGTTGGAGGCCACGCCTCCGGCGATGGCAAACCTGTCGAGGCCAAACTCCTCCACCGCCATCATCGCATGGTCAACGAGCACCGAGATCACGGCCTTCTGGAAGGAGGCCGCGATATCGGCCGTCACCACCGGCTCCCCTTTCATTTTACAGCCGTTCAGGTAGTTGAGCACGGCTGATTTTACGCCGCTGAAGCTGAAATCATAAGGGCCGTCCGCCACTTTTGCCCTGGGGAACAAAATGGCGTCGGGATTTCCCTCCTTTGCCAGCTTTTCAATTTTGGGGCCCCCGGGATACCCCAGGCCGATGGCCCGGGCCACCTTGTCGAAGGCCTCCCCCGCCGCGTCGTCCCTGGTCCTTCCCAAAATCTCATAGCTGCCATAATCCTTCACCTTCACCAGATGGGTGTGGCCTCCGGAGACCACCAGGCACAAAAAGGGCGGTACAAGGTCAGGATTTTCGATATAATTGGCGCTGATATGCCCCTCGATATGGTGCACGCCGATCAGCGGCTTTTTGGCCCCGTAGCTGATGGCCTTGGCCTCCGCGACGCCCACCAGGAGGGCTCCCACCAGCCCCGGGCCGTAGGTCACCGCGATTGCATCCATCTCCCCAAGGGTCTTGTCCGCCTCCCGCAGGGCTTCCTCGATCACCTGATTGATTTTTTCAATATGCTTTCTGGAGGCAATCTCCGGCACAACCCCGCCGTAGAGCTTGTGAAGCTCGATCTGGGAGGATATCACATTGGACAGCACCGTTCTTCCGTTCCGCACCACAGCCGCCGCCGTCTCATCGCAGGACGTCTCTATCGCCAATATCAATACGTCGTCTTTCTTTTCCATTTTATATCATTTCCTTTGACTCTTCAAAATCCAGCTCCAGCGTCTTGCCGTCCTTTCCAAGGCAGGCCTCCGGGAAAATCTCCCGCACCTTGTCCATGTAATCCTCCCCCCGTACCAGGGATGGGGAAAAATGGGTGAGCCACAGCCGGGCGGCTTTCGCCTCCCTGGCCAGCCTGGCCGCCTCGTAGAAGGTCATATGCTTGTACTGCCTGGCCTTGGCCTCTTTTTCCTTCTCCGCGTACATGCCCTCGCAGATGAACAGATCCGCGTGCGCCCCCTGCTCCGCAATGGCCTTCACCGGGCGGGTATCGGTACAGTAGGTGACCTTGATGCCCTTGCGCTTTGGACCCATGACCATGTCGGGGGTGTAGGTCCTGCCCTCCGCCTCCACGGTCTCTCCCTTCTGGAGACGGCTCCAGAGCCGGATGGGGATTTCCAGGGCTTTGGCCTGCTCCACCAGGAACTGCCCGGCCCGCTCGATCTCCAGGGTATAGCCGTAGCAGAGAATATTGTGGTTCACCTTAAAGGCCGTGATCTTGTAGCCCTTCAGAAAAATGGTCTGTACCGGCTCCTCCAGCTCGATAAATTCAATGGGGAAGGGGAGCTCCGGGGCTATGGTCCGCAGAGCG
Organism: uncultured Lachnospiraceae bacterium; assembly: GCA_944376745.1. Taxonomy (GTDB): domain Bacteria; phylum Bacillota; class Clostridia; order Lachnospirales; family Lachnospiraceae; genus 14-2. Next base: position 21,860 of record CALWDR010000102.1, on the reverse strand, counting down.
TTCACCACCTGCTTCAGGCCCTTTGGCCCGATCATGGTGAGGGGCTCTGTGCGCTCCGCGTTGCCCATGGTCAGCAAAATCCCCGGCAGGCCGCTGATATGGTCCGCATGGTAGTGGGTAAAGCACATGATATCCAGGGGCTTGAAGCTCCATCCTTTTTCTTTTACAGCGATCTGGGTCCCCTCCCCGCAGTCTATCATCAAGCTGCTCCCGTTATATCGGGTCATAAGAGAAGTCAGCCAGCGGTGGGGCAGAGGCATCATGCCTCCGGTGCCCAGCAAACAAACATCTAACATACAAGTTCCTTTCTTTCTGCCGATTCCCGCCCTTCAGAGCAGTCCTCCCGGCTTGGGAGACCCCTCAGATAAGCTCGACAGCTTCCGTGGTGGCAACCGGAACCGCAAGACGGCTGCAAAAATCATCCCAGCAGTCCTCGCACAGCACAAGCTCCTGGATTTTCCCGTCCTTTTTGGAAAAATACCCCCACGCTTTTTTGATCGGAAGGTAATCCTGTCTGGCAATTCCGTTTACGGTTTCGATTTCTTTCCCACAGCAATTACAGATTATTTTCTTTTCCATACTGTTTCCCTCCTGCTTTTCTATGGGGAGCGCGCGGTGCGGAGTGATCCGCCGGCACACAGATACGCCTTTTCCGGCGGCAGCTCCCCTTTGGTTCCAACCTCATTATATACAAGGACAGCAAAGCAGGTATAGTGGGAATTACTGGCTTAAGGACATCACATAGCCGTCCTCCCTGGGCTTCTCGTAAAAGCCCCTGCGGACGCCGCAAATGGCAAAGCCCAGCTTCTCGTACAGGCGGATGGCGCCGTGGTTGGATACGCGCACCTCCAGAAGCACCTTGTGTATCCCGGCCTTACAGGCCTCCGCAAGCAGGCGCTCCACAAGCAGTCTGCCTATGCCGTGATTTCGCATGTTCTCCGCCACGGCCACGTTGGTGATCTCCCCCTCGTCCAGGGCGCAGTACATGCCGCAGTAGCCCGCCAGCCCCTCCCCGGTCTCCGCCACCAGGAAAATGGCGTTTCCGCAGGATAGGGCGTCCAGAAATCCCTGGCTGCTCCAGGGCTGGGAAAATAGCTTCCGCTCCAGGGCGCTTACCGCCTCCGCGTCCCCCGGCTCCATTCTTCTTATCTCCGGCTGCATCTGACTCACAGGGCCTCCTCCGCAGCCCGCTGCTGCTCCTGGCGCTCCGCCTGCCGCTCTTGCTCCTGGCGCTCCCGCTCCGCCTGCCGCTCTTGCTCCTGGCACTTCTGCTCTGCCTGCCGTTCCTGCTCCTGACGCTCCCGCTCCGCCTGGGACAGCCGTAAATAATCCGGGCGGTGGGCCGTGGCCGTCTCCACCCTGCCGGCGGCGTAATACTGCTGGGCCAGCACGGCCAGAGCCGAGGCCCGCTGTTTATTCATATGGGCCGGCGCAAACCAGAAGGGCACCTGGCAGTGGGAGGCAATATAATCCCGAAATACGGGAACGCCATCCCCCAGAAACACCACGTCCCGTTCAAAACTATTTACGATCTCTATAATCTCCTCTATGCCGACAGCGCGCTGCGTTGCCAATATCTCCATGTCTCTTCCGTGAAATTCATACAGCCCGGTGTAGGTCTGACTGCGCCTGGCGTCCATCAGCGGGCAGACCAGATCCCCGCAGCCGCAGAGATTGTAGGCGATCCCGTCCACAGTGGGGATGGAGATCAGGGGCTTTTTCAGGGCCAGGCCCAGCCCCTTGGCCGTGGCGGAGCCGATGCGCAGCCCGGTAAAGGAGCCGGGCCCGCCGGCCACGGCAATGGCGTCTATGGTCTCCAGATCCAGCTCTATCATCTTCGCGATCTCGTCCAGCATGGGCAGCAGCGTCTGGGAGTGGGTTTTCTTGTAATTGACGGTGTATTCCGCCAGGAGGTTATCATCCTCCGCCACCGCCACGCTGGCCACCAGCCCGGAGCTGTCCAATCCTAGTATTTTCACTTCAGCTTACCTCTTTCACAGTAATTTTCCGATAATCGAAGCCTTTGTCCAGGTCCTTCTCGATGGTGATCTCCGTCCGGCGCTCCGGCAGAAGCTCCCGGATGAGGTCCCCCCATTCCACCAGGGACAATCCCTCGCCGTAAAAATAGTCCTCGTAGCCGATCTCCTCCATCTCCTCCAGGTCTCCGATCCGGTAGACATCAAAATGATAGAAAGGCATGCGGCCCTCCTCGTACACCTGCACGATGGTGAAGGTGGGGCTTGCGATGGGCTCCGTAATATCCAGCCCTCTGGCGATCCCCTGGGTAAATACGGTCTTGCCCACTCCCAGATCACCGATGAGCACATAGACCTCCCCCGGCCTGGCGGTCCGTCCCATGGCCTCGCCCAACGCGAACGTTTCTTCCGGGGAAAATGTTTCCTTAATCATCTTTTCATCCTCAAACGATATGCTTCCAGCTTCCGTCCCGCCAGGGCCCTTACGGCCTCATACTTGTCCCCCAGCTGCGTCCTGGGGATGATATAGGCGTGGACCCGGGAGCTGTAGATCAACAGGCTGCTTTTCGTGGATACGATCTTATAAATCATCTTCCATTCCAGATCCGCCCCCTGCTCCCCCAGGGAGACGTGTATTCCCGCCTCGTCCACCCTGTAATGGAGGGTTTCTCTTAACGCCGGGGACAGCAGCATCTGACGCTTAGCGCGCAGTTTCAGACTCACGGGCACATATACCAGGAAAATGACGCCGAACAGAAGATACAGCACACTGTAGACGCGCTCTACTTTTCCCAGGGTCAGAATGGCCACCGCGCAGACGGCAAGGCCTATGAGGGTGGCAAAAATCCCCTGAAAACCGGTGTAGGCATGGTACAGGTTGAAACGGTACAGATCCCTCTCCGTTATCTTGGCGTCAAATTCTATGGGCATAAATGGAAGGCTCCTTTGGTTTTCTATTTTCTCATTATAACCGTTTCTCCCGGAATTCTCAATAGGAAAATGCGTTCCAGACGGAGAAGCCAGGAAACGTTTCTTTTCATGGGGGAGGGAAATTGGAAACTAATAACGGTTTTGTCAGGAGGACGCCATGGACAAAGGCTGACAATTTTTCCAATTTCCCCACCCCATGAAAAGTAATCAGAAAGCCCTCCGGCTTTTTACCGGAAGGCTCTATTTTTCTGTATCTCAGGCCCGGCTTTTTGTCCCGTGCAATCGGGAAAGCAGACAAGCGATTTGGTGTAGTTATTTGCGAAACGGTATACTAGTTCATGCGGGACCCCTTGATGATGGGGCTTAAGGGCTTGTAGATCAGCATGGTGATGATGACGCTGAACAGACCCTTCAGGAAGGTAAACGGCGCGTTGAACACGATAATGGACTGCAGGATATTTTCCATGCTGGGCAGGATCGTCTGGTACATGGCAAGGATCGTCTCCTCCGGCGCCATCACCTGGTAGTAAATCGGATACACAATGAAATAGTTGGAGAAAATGCACACCACCGCCATCAGGAGATCTCCGGCCAGAGCGCCCAGGAAGGCTCCCTTTTTGGTTTTCCATTTTTTATATATAAGTCCCGCCGGAAGCACGAAGAACACGCCCAGGATAAAATTGGATATCTCGCCGATCCCTCCGCTGTTGCTCACCAGAAGGTGCAGCACATTTTTCACCAGGCAGATGATGATCCCGCTGACAGGCCCCAGGGCAAAGGTGCCGATCAGCGCCGGAAGCTCGGAAAAATCCAGTTTTAAAAACGGCGGCACAAAGGGGACGGATATCTCCAGATACATCAGGATAAAGCCCACGGCGGACAGCATGGCCGTCATGGTCAGCTTCCGGATATTGACTCCCGTCCTCCGGGCGGCTGTCCCGCAAGACGCCTTCTCCCGGCTGGTCTTGTCGGCTGCATTGGTTGTTTTTGTAGTTACGTCACTCATTTTTTACACGCTCCTTTATTGTGTTGTTCTTGTTTTTGGGGGAGCGCATCTTTCTGCCCGGCGCCGATCTGTACACAGTGTCGTAATAAAAACCCCGGAAATAGTTCCAGGGTTCCGCATCCAAAAAACCCCGGAAATAATTCCGGGGTTCCGCATCCAAAATCAATCTGCCTGTGGCAAAAGGATGTGTCTTCTCTCATCCAGACTGTACTGTCGGTTTTGGATTCGCACCAAATCAGCGGCATAACGCCGGTCACGGACTTATTCCTCGCGGAAATCACCGTCGGTCGGGAATTCTCATCATGAAACATTTTTCATAAGAGTCACCCTGCCCCGAAGAACATTTATTTATTTTACGGCCTTATTATACCCGCAAAGGCCGTGTCTGTCAACTAGATTTTTTACAGCTTCATGGTCAGTTGAATCCGTTTTCTGGCCAAATTACAGCTTCATGGTCAGTTGAATCCGCTTTTTCGCCAGATCCACGCTTAAGACCTTCACCTCCACGATGTCGCCCACGCTGACGGCCTCTAAGGGGTGCTTGATGTAGCGGTCACAGATCTGGGAAATGTGCACCAGCCCGTCCTGGTGGACGCCGATATCCACAAAGGCGCCGAAGTCGATGACGTTGCGGACGGTGCCCTTTAAGATCATGCCCGGCGTTAAGTCCTTCATCTCCAGCACGTCGGTGCGCAGGATGGGCTTTGGCATCTCGTCTCTGGGGTCGCGGGCAGGCTTTTCCAGCTCCTTGACCATGTCCCTTAAGGTGATCTCCCCCACCCCAAGCTCCGCGGCCAGCTTCTTATAATCATGGATTTTCCTGGAGATTCCCTTCAGGCTGCCCTTCTTAATGTCCTCCGGGGTGAAGCCCAGGCGCTTCAGAAGCTGTTTGGCCGCCTCGTAGCTCTCCGGATGCACGCTGGTGGCGTCCAGAGGATTGCTCCCGTCGGAAATGCGCATGAAGCCGGCGCACTGCTCGTAGGCCTTGGGTCCCAGTTTTGCCACCTTCAGAAGCTGGGCTCTGGTCAGGAACCGCCCGTTCTCCTCCCGGTAGGCCACGATATTTTTGGCAATGACCTTGGAAATGCCGGAAATGTATTCCAGCAGAGAGGCGGAGGCGGTGTTCAGATCCACACCCACCTTGTTCACGCAGTCCTCCACCACGCCGCCCAGGGCTTCGCTCAGCTTCTTCTGGTTCATATCGTGCTGGTACTGGCCCACGCCGATGGATTTGGGGTCGATCTTCACAAGCTCCGCCAGCGGGTCCTGGAGCCGTCTGGCGATGGAGGCGGCGCTTCTCTGGCCCACGTCAAAGTTGGGAAATTCCTCGGTGGCCAGCTTGCTGGCGGAATACACGGAGGCCCCGGCCTCATTTACGATCACGTACTGGACGGGCTTTGGAATTTCCTTCAGCAGATCCACGATCACCATCTCCGATTCCCGGGAGGCCGTGCCGTTGCCCACGGAGATCAGGGAAATGTCGTACTTCTGTATCAGTTTTTTCAAAACCGCCTTGGCTTCCGCCACCTTGTTCTGGGGGGCGGTGGGGTAAATGACGGTGGTATCCAGCACTTTTCCCGTGGGGTCCACCACAGCCAGCTTACAGCCGGTCCGGAAGGCCGGGTCCCAGCCCAGCACCACCCGGCCCGCAATGGGCGGCTGCATGAGAAGCTGCTCTAAGTTCCTGCCAAACACCTTGATGGCCCCGTCCTCGGCCCGCTCCGTCAGCTCGTTCCGGATCTCCCGCTCGATGGCCGGAGCGATCAGCCGCTTGTAGCTGTCCTCCACCACGGCCTTCAGAACCGGCGTCGTGTAGGGGTTGTCCCGACTTATGACCTTTTTCTCCAGATAGCCCAGGATCTGCTCGGTGGGAGCCTCGATCTTCACCGTGAGAAATTTCTCCGCCTCGCCCCGGTTCAGGGCCAAGATCCGGTAACCCGCCAGCTTTGCCACGCCCTCCTCAAACTCATAGTACATCTCGTAGACAGACTCCGCCTCCGGGTCCTTGGCAACAGAGACGATCTTGCCCGCCTTCATGGTGGTGTCCCGGATGTATTTCCGGTAATCGGCCTCGTCAGAAATGCTCTCCGCAAGAATGTCCATGGCCCCCGCAATGGCCTCCTCCACCGTATTTACCTCTTTTTCCGCGTCCAAGAACGCTTCCGCCTCCTGCTCCAGCGGGCGGTTTACCATCTGAAGGAGAATGAGATTGGCCAGGGGCTCCAGGCCCTTTTCCTTGGCGATGGTGGCCCTGGTCCTCCGTTTGGGACGGTAGGGGCGGTACAGGTCCTCCACCACCACCAGCGTCTCGGCGGCTAAGATCTGCTGCCGCAATTCCTCCGTCAGCTTCCCCTGCTCTTCAATACTGGAAAGCACCTGCTCCTTTTTTTCTTCCAGATTCCGCAGGTAATTGAGCCTGTCGTAAAGATTTCTCAGCACCTCGTCGTTGAGGGAGCCGGTGGCCTCCTTCCGGTAACGGGAAATGAAGGGAATGGTATTTCCCTCGTCGATGAGTTTCACGGCGGCCTCAGCCTGTCCCTTGCGGATCTTCAGTTCTTCCGCCAGTTTTGCAATAATATCCATATCTGTTCCCCTTTTACGGCCTGCTGCCCGCCTCAAACCGTCGGCACGCTCCGCGGCGCCGGCTTTGGAACAGCGGCCTTTTTCTTTCTGCTGCTTCTGGCCGGGAACCGCGCGGCACATCCCGGCTGCCATTCTTAACGGGAACCGCGCGGCGGCTCCCGGCTGCCATTCTTGCCGGAAACTGCGCGGCGGCTCCCGGCTGCCATCCTTGCCGGAAACTGCACGGCGGCTCCCTGTCTACTGCATTATAACCAATCGGCGGTTGATTTTCAAGGGGATTGCTCTCAAAAAGTATTGCTTCCAAAAAGCCCGCGTGCTACAATATATGATTATAGGGTTCGCGAAGCGGTTCCTATAATCATATATTGTAGGGTTCGCGAAGCGGTTCGTCCTCGAATCCGGCATGATTTTTATTTCAAAGAAAAGGAAATATTTGAGAAAGGTGCTCTTATGATTCATCCTGTATACTATGAAAAACGTTCCAGAAGTATGGCTACGGCGGCGCTGATCCTGGGGATCGTGGGCCTGGCCACCGGATGCTGTGTATATACCTCCATCGTCTGCGGCGCCCTGGCCATCATCCTGGGCCTGCTCTCCCGGGGCGGGGAGATGACCATGTCTGACCGGGCCAAAGCAGGCGTCGGACTGGGGATCGCCTCCCTGGTGATGGGATTTTTGATCATCCTCTGGGCCCTGTTCACACTTCTGGCAGAATTTGGGAGCTTCGGCAACCTCATGGAGTATTATTATGATCTGCTGGAGGGGTATCCGCAGTCGCTGGAGGCGTTGGAGGGGCTTGGGCATTAGGCCGGGCGTCCCCCCGGCCCTGGGCATCCTCGCGGAGCGTATATCAGATAGGTGACTGACTCCCGCCACTGATACTAATTTGTCACTCACCGCCTAAGAGGCGGGAGTCATCTCACATCTGATATAACCTAGGTTCTGGTACCGCTTCTCCATCCGCAATAGCGCAGTCGATCCATTCCTGAATAATAATATTGGCGTTCTCTATAGCCTCTTTTTGTGTTTTTCCATCTGCCATACATCCGGGAAGTTCTGGAACAGACACAATGTAAGAATTATCCTCTTCCGACCATGTAATAATCATTGAATATTTTGACATTCGAAAACCTCCAATCCAGGGATTACTTGCTGGTGATTCCCCTACTCCCGCAGCAACAAAAGCTTCTCCCCAGGGATGCGAAGCTTTTGCGGGAAACGCTCCGGGGCCTCACCCTGATCCAGATTCTTGTAGGTTTTCCACCAGATGGGCGACCTGGCACCGCTGCCCTGGGCCCTGACGTGATACTTATACTCAAAAGGCGACTCCACCAGGTCCAGAAGCTCCATCTGAAAAACATTCTCCGAATTTGACCCAGCCATCCGCTCCTCCCGCTCCGACACTTCTTCGCTGTTCCGCACACGATTCCCCGGCTCCGCCGCCCGGATGTCGTGGGACCGGAGCCCCACATACCGGATATCCTCCGTCACCGGGCGGGCCGTCTTCAGCGTAATATCCCAATCCTTCGCGTAAATCTCATACTCCCCCCGTTTTTCCGCCGGAGAAATGTTGTTGCACCCGGTAAGCCGCGCCACCTTGTAATTCAACGGATTGAAGAAAATATCCGCAATGCCGCCCGACTGCAGCACCTGCCCGTCATCGATGGCCAGCACCCGAGGGCTGAACCGGTAAATGTCGTCCCTGCTGTGGCTCACCAGCAGCACGTCCCCCGGAAAATCCTTCAAAGCCTCCATCATCTCATGCTGAAGCTTCTCCTTCAGATACCCGTCCATGGCCGAGAAGGGCTCGTCCAGCAAGATCACCTCCGGCTCGTTTGCCATCATCCGGGCCAGGGCCACCCGCTGCTGCTGGCCCCCGGAGAGTTGTCCCGGATAGCGCTTTTCCAATCCTGTAAGCTGAAACCGCCGAATCTGCATGGCCGTCTTCTCCCGGCGCAGTTTTTTTTCACGGATTCCTGCCCCGATATTTTCCTCCACGGTCATATTGGGAAACAGGGCGTAATTCTGAAAAAGATACCCCACCCGGCGCTGCTGGGGCGTGAGATTGATCTTTTTTTCCGAGTCGAACAGCACCCGGTCTCCCACCACGATCCGGCCCTGGTCGGGCTTCTCAATGCCCGCGATGCATTTTAACGTCATGCTCTTGCCGCTGCCGGAGGCCCCCAGGATTCCCAGACAGCCGCCTTCGTGTTCAAAATCCATATGCAGGCAAAAGCCCGCAAATTTTTTTCTGATATGTACCTGAATCATCTGCCTGTCCTCCTGTTCCCTGACGTGCCAGCCCTGCGCATCTACGACACCAGCCCTGCCGCGCCAGCCCACCGCATCTACGGCACCGGCCCTGCCGCGCCAACCCGCCCCATTACCACCGCTTGATCTGCTTCATGCCCTTGGATCTGGAGGAGACCAGATTCATGGCCGCGATGATGACAAAGGCGATGGTCGTGACGATCAGCACCCAGATCCCCGCCGTCACGTAATCGCCGTCCTGGATCACCATGGCGATCTTCTGGGAAATGGTCCCCGTCTTGCCGGGAATATTGCCCGCCAGCATGGAGGTAGCCCCATACTCCCCCAATGCCCTGGCAAAGGTGAGGATCGTCCCGGACACAATGCCCGGTCCCGCGTTGGGCACCACCACCCTCCAGAAAATCTCCCGCTCCTTCATCCCCAGGGTGCGCCCGGCGTACACCAGGTTTGGGTCCACCTGCTCGAAGGCCGCCCGGGCGTTGCGGTACATAAGGGGAAAGGCGATGACTGTGGCCGCCACGACGCAGCCCAGCCAGCTCTGTACCACCTTGATATCAAAATTTTCAAATAAAAAAATGCCGATGGGCCGGCGGCGGCTGAAGATCAGCAGCAAAAGAAAGCCCGCCACCGTGGGGGGCAGCACCATGGGCAGCGTCAGAAGCCCGTCCACCGCCGCCTTCACCTTCGGCCCCGCCTTTATCACCTTTCGGGCCGCGAAGATTCCCAGGAAAAAGGAGATCGCCGTGGCCACCACGCCTGTTTTCAATGAAATAAAGAGGGGACTGAAGTCCAAGTCCCCTAAAATATCCAGCCATTCGCTCATGATCGCTCCACATCCGTATCAAAATAATAACTGTCAAAAATTTCCTTTGCCTGGTCCGAGAGCACAAATTCATAGAACGCCCGGGCCGCCGCGCTCTGGGCCTCGTCCGCCTCGGCATTTTCCACCATGCTGATGGGGTAGATCACGTCCCCGGTCAAGTCGTAGCTGACGTATTCCAGAATGGCAAGCTGATCCTCGTAGCCGTAGGTGTCGGAATAGTAGGTGGTTCCCACCTCACAGGAGCCCTCGGTCACCGCGATGAGCACCTTGCTCACATTGTCCTGCTCACTGATCTCCACGCCCCCCAGGGCCTCGGACACCTGCTCCGTGGTGATGTCCGCCGCATCCTCGGTCTGTTCCAAAATCCCAAGACTGATAAGGGCCTCTCTGGTATATCTGCCCACGGGCACACTGCCTCCGGCCAGAGCGATGCTCTCCGCGTCCTTCAAGGTCTCAAGGCCCTTCACCGCCGTGCCGCTGTCCTTTAAGGTCACAACCACCACCTGGTTATTTACCACATTGGCCCTGGTGCCCTCCACCAGCAGCCCTTCCTCCTCCAACGTGTCCATCTGGGTCTGGGCAGCCGAGAAGAAAATGTCGCACTCATAGCCCTCCCTGATCTGATTCATCAGGGTACCGGAGCTGTCCGCGTTAAACACGATGGAGATCTCCGGATGTCCCTTATGGAATTCCTCCGCGATCTGAGTCATCACCGTGTTGAGGCTGGCCGCGATAAAGACCTGGATCTCCGTCTCTTCCCCTGCTGCCGGTGCCTCCCCGGTCTGGGTTTCATTTTCCTTCTGACCATCCTCTGTCTGCGTTTCCTCTTCCCCCTGGATGTCCTCCGTCTGCCCGGTTTCTTCCTGGGTTGTCTCCCTCTGGCTGCCGCAGCCCGCCAGCAGACTGCTCCCCAGCACGCAGGCCAGTAGACACGCCGCAATTTTTCTTTTCATATCCTTCTCCTTTGCTCACCTATGTTCTCGATTGCTCAACCATTTCCCCGGGAAACGACAGACTTCTCTGACATTACCGAAAGACTGCCTCCCAAGTCCCAGTATAGTCTGCTCTTGCCGGAAAGTCAATTATTTCAGCGCCCAGGCGATCAGATCGATGCCATTTATCAGCAAAATATTTTTCACCAGAAAATTTGCCGCCACCAGCCCCAGGGCGATCCAGAGGTACACATCCCGATATTTCATTCCCACGGACAGTCTGCCCTTCGAGATCCGCTGTATGGTCTGGGTGAGCATGAACCAGCCGCCCACCGCCGCGGCATAGGGGACGAGAGGGTGCAGTACAAAGGAAGTCAGGACGTCTCCCCTTAACAGGCTCATGATGGCCCTGGTCCCCCCGCAGCCGGGACAATACAATCCCGTGAGCAGTTGAAAGACACAGGGCATGCGGAACCGCTCCACCAGATCCGGGAGAAGCCACAGCACTGCCCCCGCCAGCACAGTCACGCCGATCAAGATCCAGCCGATCATATAAAGTACCTTCTCGTCTGTGTCTATTTTTTTCCTGGTACGCATACGCAATCCTTTCCTGTCTCTTGTCTCCTCACCTGGCGTATTTATCAAAAAATGCTTCGGCCTCTTCTGCCTTCAGACCGAACCGCTTTTGCAGCTTTTCCAGGATACGTGTTTCCGGAATCTGCTCTTCCAGATTATCCAGGATGAAAGCCTTAACACCCTCTTCACGACCGGCTTCCCATCCTTCTTCTCGGCCAGCTTCCCATCCCTCTTCACGACCCTTTTTCAGAATCGTCTTCGCCTCATATTCCAGTATTTTTCCGCCCATAACGGTTCGCACTCCTTTCCTTACAGCTTCATATTTCTGTGCGATATGCTCCAATACCTTGTTTGACATATCCATGATCGTACATTTTTCATATTCGCTGATCACTCCTGCTGCCATAAACTCTTCCAGCCGATTTTTGATCTGCTCGTATTCCCGCTTTAACGCTTCCAATTTTTCAGCATCCCGCTCATATTCCTCAAACCGTTCCTCATGGGTGAAGATATAAAACGGAATCAGAAAAAGCAGATTCTTTTCGAAGATCTCCTCCGCAGTATACCGCTTCACCTTCATCACCGGGATGTCGTAGGAAACACTTCCCCCCGGTGTGACCATTTTGATCTTCATCCTGTCCGGCGTAGCGGAATTACAGCGAAGATACAAGACCGCCGAATGCGGAAACGTCACAGTGAGCGCGCTGCCCTTCACATTTCCCCCATCAAGCGCAATCTGTGTATCATATTCAAACAGCCGGACCACCATACTGTTGTCTGTGCTGCTCTGACACTCCCAATGATATTTTTTTACTTCCTTCCCCAATATCTGAAAGCTGGTATCCGTGATCCTTTCATCCTCGTTTCCATCCTGTCGATTCATAAAATGCTCATTCGGCGCAAAAACAATCTCTTCCTTGCCGGAATAGTTTTCCCCAAATACCTCGTTGATCACAGGAATGATCAAACTGCTGCAGTCATTCAGCAGCGTGCGAAACACATCGTCATAAGGTGTATTTGTCAGTTTTATTTCTCCCATTGCTTCCTATCTCCTATTTTAGTCTATTGTAAAAAAAAGCGCAAGTCCTCTGTTACGATTCACCAGGAAGTATATCAATCATATACCTCGAACTTACCGCAAATCATAGCAACAACATGTATTCTCTTAATGTATATATACTCTCCCTATGCGTCCCCTCCTCATGGCCATCTATTTCTTACAGGAATCTTTGGCAGTAAATGCCGGATAAAACTATGATATCAAGATTATAAAAGCATACTTATTCTGCACAGATTTATTTTATCATATTTCTCAAAACATTACAAGAAATTTTTCGCCCCATGACACTACATGACACTACACGTAAAAAATAACCATAAGTGACAGTCCGTAACATTTCAAACAGCAAGCAGCGGACCACCTCTTCTACGAGGCTGCCCGCTGCTGCACAGCTCCTGTCTGAGCTGTCAGGACAAATGCCGTTTATGATCACTTTACTCGTCAAACTCCCGTACCATTTCTTCCGCCCCTCCGCTACGGGGATACCCTTAAGGTCAGCGCCGGTGCCGCCAATACCCCTTCCTTCTGAAGGACGTACTCATAAGTCCACGCATCGCCATCCGTCTTCCACGCCTCCTGGCCAAACCACTGCAGGTTCCGGTCCGTATTGTGCACAGGTCCGAACCCGTTCGTCCGGTTGATGTAGGCCCTAAGGTGCAGAACATGCTCCCCGGCTGACACCTCCGCTTTGCTCTCATAGGGCGCGAAGGCAACCGCGTGCTCCTCCCCGCCGTCCACGGAGCATTTCAGCAGCGCGGCGCGGTACGAAGGGATGCGAACGCGAAGCGTCCCTGCAACAGGCGCGCGAAACGGAATATGGTAGGTAACCGCTCCGCTGTAAAATGGCAGCGTCTGGGATACGATACTGTCAAACCGAAGGGTTTGTGCCCGTTTTGTCAGGCGCTTCCGGCGGCCCTCCACCTGCACCCCGAAATCTCCCAGCAGATAGCACCATTCCGTGGTCACCTTTTTCTGAAAAGGAACCGTCAAAATCAGAATATTCTCTCCCTTTCTCACCAGAGGAAGGGGCAAAGTCTGAATATCGTAATCCACATACCAGCCATCGGCCTGATCAGAAACGTCCTCCCCGTTCCACTGAATTTTCGTACTCTGGGAATTTTCCAGCGCCAGGCGGACGCCGCTGATCTCAACGTCGCTGTGAATACGGAAGCGCAGGGTGAGCGTATGGGCCGGGATTTCATCCGGGATCAGCCACGGCTGAATCCCTCCATGCCAGTCCAGCATCCTCCTGCACCGGTGGTCCAGCCGCAGGATCTCCTCCTCGGGCTGCCATGCTTCCGCATCCAGCCGATACTGCGCCGTATCCAGCAGCAGCACGTTGGGCTCGGACAACAAAAAGGCGTTTTCCATGGGGACCGGGATGGAAATCTCACCTCCGTCCGCTCCGTCGGACTGCAATACTTCGCCAAACTGCGCTCCCTGGACGGGCCGCAACGCTTCGCCAAACTGCGCTCCCTGGCCGGGCCGCAACGCTTCGCCAAACTTCAGCGCCTGGCCGGACTGCAACGCTCCGCCAAACTGCACTCCCTGGCCGGGCCGCCTTCCTTCCCCGGATTCCAGCGTCTCGCTAGGCTTCGCCGCTTCCCGCTCCTTCGTTCTTCCTCCGGTCAGGCGCAGCAGCAGGCTGTCATGGGGATACAGAGACACCGTCAGCACCGTCCTGCCTGCCTCGTATACCGGCAGCACCTGCCGGATCTCGCCGCTCATGGTGTCATAAAATTCCAGCTTCCATTCCCCGCAAATAGTCAGGCGGATTCTCTGCTCCACTGCGTCCCTGCCCGCTTCGGGATTTTTTCCATGGGCCAGGAAGAGCCATCTGCCGCCGTCGTCCTCCCGCAGCTGGTACAGAAGATCCGTCTCCTCGCTTCCGTCCTCCTTTTGCAGGGCGATCTCCCGAAACTCCGAAAGTGCCGTCAAAATGGCTTGTTTCTCAAAGGGAAGGATGCGCGCGCCCGCCGCCAGCTCTCCCGGCTCAGGATTTGGCACAGCGTCCACGCAGGCCGGAGGCTGGCCCAGGAAGATCAGCGTGCCGCCCGCTTCCCGGAACTTTACAAGCCGCTCCAGCGTACTGCGGCGGAGCGTTTCACAGGCCGGGACCAGGATGGCGTCATAACGGCTCTCGCCCACCCGAAGGGGCGCGCCGCCCGCCTCGCAGAGCCCCGGCAGCAAGGACTCGCTGATAAAATCAAAATCATAGCCGCCGAACAAAAGCCACTGGGTGATGTTTTCCCAGTTTTCCTCAATCTGACCCATCGCCCTCTCTGAGGAATCCAGCGGACCACAATGGAGCCAGAAGGACTCGATGGGATGGATCACTCCAATATGGCAGACCGGTTTCCCCTGGGTCATGGCCAGATTCACCCGGGCAAAATGATCCTCGATCAGCGGATATTCCCGATACCAGGGAGATTGATAAAAAATACTCTGGGGATAGTCCCGTTTTCCCTCCCCCTTCATGGAACACCAGGCAAGATGGGGAACGCGCCGGGTCACTCCCAGCGCCGCCTGCCAGTCCCCCTGCAGCTTGTGCTCCCGGAAATCGCCGTCCCAGCCGATCACGCCGTAAAGCTCGCTGACCATTCCCGCCCTGCCGAACTGCCTGACAGCCGACTGGGCCTGCTTAGCGGTTGTGTATTCATGATTGCCGCAGAGCATATCGATTCCCGGAACGGTCATGCTGCGGTAGCAGCGCATGGCCTCTCCCGAATTTATGATCGAGGGCAGAAGGGGAAACTCATCCATCAGATGTCCGACAAATTCAATCCCCGCCTGGTCGCACCACGCGCCCACGGTGTCAAAAAAGCTCCTGGCAAAAAGCTCCGCCACATGATCGTAATACTGCCACCGGAGCTGCGAAGGCTTATGCTCCTTAAGATCCCACACCAGCTCCGGCAAAGCGGCGACAATATCCCTGCCCGCGGCAGCATAGAAGGAATCCGGAAATGTATCCGTCCAGGGCAGGATCGCCTCGCCCTCCTCCGCCGCACGGGGCAATAAGGCCAGCTTCGGCGTCCGGGGCTCGTCGGTAAAGATCGACGGAGCAGTCCTGCCGAATTTCTCCCCCAGGGCGCTTTGATACGCCTCATAGGTCAGAGCGATGAAATGCCGCACCGCTTCCGGGTTCAGCGTATCGATGTAGGCGGAGAGGTTATAGCGCCTGGAATTTTCCTCCACCAGGATCTGCGCCGTCCATTCCTGGTAGACCGCCTGCTCTCCGTCCCCCAGCAGGCGGTAGGAGGCCAGCGTTCCATCCTCGTTCAGACAGATATCATACCTCCCAACGGTGCGGTACGCGGACGCCTCCGCCTTCCTGGCCACGCGCAGGACCCTGCGGCGGTACTCGGGATGTCCCTTTACCACTTTTCCGCCGGCAAAGCCGGAGGGAAAGGTATCCTCGTCATACAGATACGGGATCAGGTCCAGCTTTTTTGCCTCGTCCACGCACAGCTTTACCCGCTCCAGGAACGCCTGACTCATATAGGCCAGGGAAAGCCCTGCGCGGGAATGCATATAGAAACCGCCGAAGCCCATTTCTTTAAAATGCGGGATCTGCCGCAAAAGCTTTTCCGGCTCCAGCTCGCAGTTCCAGGCCCAGAACGGGGCGCCGCGATATTTTGCAGGAGGATTTTCAAAAAGCTCCTGCGTGACTGTAGGTTCCCCGGAAACATGACTCTTTCTTAACTCTGACATTGCAAACTCCTTCTTTATTCTTCTATAAATACCAGCGCCACAGTCCCCTCCGCAGGCTCCAGGCACACGCCTGCGCCCCTGGGGCGCGCGGCGCCCGTGATTCCAAGCTGGTACTCCATATCCTGCGCCCCGAACACAAGCCGGTCCTTCTCCACTTTGCGCAAGAACGCGCCCCTGCCGAAATCCCATTCCAGGCTTCCGCAGCTTTGGCAGGAAATCCTGTTTTCCGTAAACCGGACGCTTCCCAGATGGCCGTCGGCAAATCGGATCAACGCCTCCAGCTCCCCCTCTGAGTGCTCCGCCAGCGACTCGATCCGAATCACAGGCTCCAGGAAGGCCAGCGCCGCCTCCCTGCCGGGCTCGCTCCACAGGCGGTTATCCACCAGCGGCAGATTCCCATAGGCCGCCTGCCACTGTCTGCAGGGGACATCAAAATACGGCTCGGTCACCCGTTCGTCAAAACGCTGCATATCCCGGAAAAAGAGCCTTCCGCCCTCCCGAAAGAGGTTTGCGCGGTAATTGACACAGCTGAACCAGACCGACTGCAGATCGTTGCCGGACCAGTCCTCCAGAGCGGAGAGGGCCGAGGCAGGCGTCTTTTGGAACCGACTGCGGAACGCGGCCCCTGTCTCCCCCAGCGTCTCCACACTAAGCTTCCCCTCCTCACGGTACCGTTTTATCAGCCCGGCCTGGAGGCGGTAACCCTCTTCTATGCGCTCCCAGCCAAAGCTGTTCTCCTGCCCGGTGGTGGCGTGGCCGCCTGCCAGGGACGGTTCCGTGAAATAAGAACGAAAATACCACTCCATCACCCGGGGGTCCTTTCCGCAGGGCCAGCAGGGCTCCATGGTATAACAGCCGCCCAGGCCCGGGCCGTGCTTCTCCTCGTCATAGCCGTAAATCGGATCGATGCCCAGCATACGGAAAACAGGCGTTTTGATCTGCATTTTCTCCGTCTGGGCGGGGCAGAGCATATTCCTGCGGGAGGGATAATAGCCGCCGCTGTAGTACCCGCCCCACAGCGTATACGCATCCACGGCGTACTGCTCCCGGCAGATACAAAAGGCGTCCATGTTATATTTCTCACTCATATACGCCATGGAATGGGCGTCCAGGAGCCAGGCCCCCGCCGTCCGCGGAAAGCAGCCGAATATTTCATAAAATTTCGCGAAAGCCTGGTCGATCAGGCGCTCCCGCTGCCCCGGCGTATAGGCGGGCAGAAAGCCCGGGTCCACATACCAGTCCCAGTCAAAGCCGGGACGTCCGCGCCATGGGATTTCCACCGCCTCGGTCAGCGGACGGCACATCTCAAACCAGAGCCCCAGCTCCAGGTCCTCCCCCCGCTCCTTAAGAAACAGTTCCTGAAAATCCGGGCGAATCAGCGCGTCATATTGCAGCAGGAAGGTGCTCTTAAGACCATTTTCCCGGTTGACGGCGATCTCCTGCCGTACCGGCGTATAGAGGTCCATGGGTTTTCGCGGCTCACACCCCCGCACAAAATTTACAAGGTTCAAAACATGACGTGACATGGCTGTAGTCTCCTTTTCCATCACTGTGTCTTTGTCCTCATCCAGATGGAGAACGCGGAATCCTCCTGCCAGGTCCGGCCCGCGCTGGCGCAGTCGATGAGGGTCAGCGGCCTTTCCCCATCCGGAAAGACCGTCACCCGGCAGAGGGCGGGAACAGGCTCCTCCCCCTTCTGTAGGCGGGCGTCCCGGGCCAGTATCAGCGGCCCCCGCCGGAAAGCCACATGCTCCATATGCTCCGGCGTCTCCTCCATAAGGAAGGGAACCATATCGCAGGTCCTCCAGATGATCCGGGAGCGCAGGACGTCCCGCTCAAAGGGCGTGGGCCGAAGCGCCTCCAGACGCATATCCAGCCCCAGCTCTATCACGTCCCCCGTCTGCCACTGCCGCCTGATCACGGTGACACCCGGCGTGACCGCAAGGGGCCTGCCGTTGACCGCAAGGCGGTTCTCAACGCTCCAGGAAGGGATGCGCAGAGAGAGGGCAAACCGCTCCTCCCCCTGAAGCTCCACCCGGATGCGGACCGCATCCCCCACCGGATAATCCGTTTCGATAGAAAATGTCACCGCATTCCCCGCCGGGGTCTTCGTCTTGTAAACGCCCTGCTCATACAGCTGCACCGAGAAGCCGTCTTTTGCCCGCAGCACAGCCAGATGAGGGGCGATCCCGATGCCCACCGCTCCGATGGCGGCGCAGCAGCCGTAGTAGGTGCCGTCCGAAAAGAGGAGGGAGCCGCCGATACCCTGGCCTCGGGTACCGCCCAGAAGCGGGGTATAGCTGTCAAAGGGCAGAAATGAGGGGACCGTTTCCAGGCCCGGAATCCGGAAACCGGCCTGGATACACTCAGGCCTGCATACATGGTCGTAGTTCAGGGCGCCCAGATAGGCGTTGTACAGTGTCTGCTCAAAGCAGTCGCCGAACAGCGGGTCCCCCGTCAGCAGCAGCATTCGGGCGCAGAATTTCATCCACGTCACGCTGACGCAGGTCTCCTGCCCCACGCCGCCGTCGCCGGCATCCACCTGATGGACCGAGGCGTGATCCAGGAATTCATGGGTGGTGCCCGCGCTGCCCAGAAGGGTGATGTCGCTCTCCATCAGGCGGTAAGCGAACCGGATCACCGCCGTTTTCCATTTTTCACTTCCCACAGTCAGGGCGTACTCCAAAAGACCCTCGAAGCAGGAGATCATTTCGTAGGCCTTGGTATAGGGATACTGATAGGGGGCCAGCCGGTCGGCATAGGCCAGCTCAAAGATATTTCCGCATCCGCGGGCACCGGTCTCCACCAGATAAGCGGCAAAATCCAGATAGCGCTTCTCCCCGGTGGCCCGGTACAACAGGACCATGGGCTCCAGAATGGAAAGGGAGTTCATGGCGCCGTGCACCATTTGCCCCTGATCCACGTTGATGGTCTGTTCGATAGGAAGCTTCCCCTCCTCATTGCCCACCCGCTCAAGGACTGCGTCCGCGTGCCTCCTGGCGGCGGTGAGTACCTCCTCCTTAAGCGCCCCATCCCGGCAGATGCTGTGGAAGCACAAAAGCCCCAGCAAAATATATTTGCGCCCCCAGAGATCCCACTTCCGGAACTGTACCTCTGGTTCATAGGTGGTAAAAGCGCCGTCCGCATCCTGCACGGTCAAAAGGTCCCGCGCCGTTTCCTCCAGCACGGCATAAAGAGCCTCATCCTGCGTAACACTGTAAACGAAGGCGGCGCCGCGCATCATTTTCCCCCAATATTCCGAACGCCATTCCTGCTTTGCCGTGTCGGATTTCAGGCGATACTGCTCCACAAATTTCGCCCAGAGCTCCCGGTCACAAAGCTGTTCCCCTGCAATGAAATCAAGAGGCCTCTCGCACATGCCCCGGGGCGAGAGCGACTGCTCAAGATCCGGCTTCAGGCCAGAGGCAAAGAGCCGGTCTGCCCGGCTGTGTCGCAAATAGGGATTTTCATTTCTGTGTGATATCTGTTTTCTGTCCATTTTTCAGCCCTCCGGCCACGATATAGCATGATGTAGGGGGCAAAAAGTATTTTGACCCCATGATACCCGCGAATTGCTCCGCACTGTGTGCTCCCGCAATTCTAAAACACCTCAAACCCGCTGCCGGGCACACAGGAAATTCCATTCTGCCGCAAAAGCGCGGCAGAACGGAATTTCCTTGCCATCCGGCAGATACTTATTCGCAGGAAACGACATAAGGAAAACATGTCTGACATTTCCCATCCTTCTATTTTCTTAATTTCCAGCCGCCAGCGCCGTTGGAAGCAAGTTTCTTCCAGGACAGCGTAAGCGCGGTCAGCAAAGTCAACGCCGCCAGCGCGCAGACAGCGCTCATCTGCCAGCCGCCGGTCTCCCCGGTCTTGGGTGTCTGTGTGTCCTGGTCCGTCTTGCCGTCCGAGGCGCCGGTACCGCCATTGCCACTGTCATTGCCGCTGTCCGTTCCGCCCGGAAGATTGCCGGAGGCGCCGTCGTCATTCTTCGGTGTCCGCTTGCCGCTGATCACCAGATCCTCTGTGACATTCTTCACCGTGTAGGTGCCGTCGCCATTGTCGATGACCGGAAGGTTTGCCTTGACCTCAGAGTACACATAATGCTCCGTGTCCCTGGCCTTGAAGGTGTAATCCGCGCCGTCCTCCACGTCGTCCGCGCCCTCGAAGATATCGGGCAATGTCACGCTGTGCTGAACAGGCTCCTCACCTGTGCCGGAAGCCAGCCTGATATCGGCAGTGAGCAGATAATGATCCGAGGCGTTTGTATTTGTCACAACAAAATCCACCATTTCAATGGAAGGAGACAACACGATATTGTCAGGACACGTATTCTCGTTGGTGGTGTAAGTTCCCTGGTTTGCCACCGTGCAGTCCACAAAGGTCGAATTGAAGGCCTCGAAGTACTGGTTGTTAAAATCACCTACCACAATAAAGGGATCGTGGTCCTTCATCACATCATAGATCTGCTGGAACACCTTGGACACTTCCGCGTCGATCTCAAAGAAATGGGTGTTGCCGAACAAAACCTCCGTTCCGTCCACATCTATGGCGGCCACCGTCAGTTCCCCATAGGTGGCGTACTGGCTTACCATCTGAAGGGGGATCTCCTTCACATCCGTGATGGGATATCTTGACAGGATGCCGTCCCCGTATCCCCCGCCTTCCAGCTCGGAAACCTGGTTAAAATAATAGTAATAGCCCAGCTCCTCGCCCAGAAGCTTCATAGTCTCCTGCCCGCGGTTCCGCTCGGTGTTGTTATCCACCTCCTGTAAGCCGATGATATCCGCTCCGGAATTTCGGATCTCCTCCGCGAGAGCCTCCATATCGTAGCCGTACCACATGCCGCCCAGCCGGATGTTGTAGGATGCCACCCGCAGCACTCCCTCCTCTGTGGGACCCGCAGGATCCGTGGGGTCCGTGGGATCTTTGCCCGGCGTGCCGCTCTTGAGGGCGGAAGCCGGAACATCCAGCACATTGGCGCCTTCCACATAATTCTCTGGCCACTGGAGCTCCGCCGTAAGATCGTAGCCCGCGATCATGGCCACGGACTTCACATACATATCGTCATTGCCATTGCCTGCCATGAAGCCCCAGCTGGAGCCAAGAACGCCCCTGGCGGTGTTGCCCTGGAGGTAAATGGTCTTGCCTCCCGCAGTCACCTTGACGCCCACGACTCCCAGGTTGCGGACGGAGAAGGAAATCGTGGCCCATTCACCGGCCTTCACCGCCTCCATCACCGCGTTGGCGTCCTCCTCCGTGGTGCCGTTCATCAGCTGGCCCTTGTCGTGGAACCACAGCTTCTGCTGGTCCCAGTTCGCATCCAGCTTTCCCTGGGGCCGAAAAGCAAGGTCGCCATTGACCGCCCCGGTTCCTTCCCCGTTGACCGCGGGGTTGAACACCAGATACTTTCCGTTGGGATTATTGAATTTTACTTCCAGCTGAACGGTGTAGTCCTCGATCTGCCTGGGCACCTTCGCGCCGAAGGGCGTGATATACACCTTCTGGTCCGTGGTCTGGACATGAAGGCCATTTTCCTGGTCAATGGTCAATGTGGCGTTGTCAGTAGTGGCGTTCTTGCCCACATAGTAGCCCACATCCCATAAGGATTTCACGCTGCTAAAATCCACGTAGTGAAGCACCGCCCCGTCCACGTATTCCGTATCCGCAGAATCCGTATAGGAAAGCTCCGGAGTCTCCGGTATTACACGGTCCGGATCAAGATCAATGGTGCTGTGGTCAATATACGCCGTCTTCGGAACATCCAGCACATTGGCGCCTTCCGCATAATCCGCCGGCCACTGGAGCTCCGCCGTAAGATCGTAACCCGCGATCATGGCCACGGACTTCACATACATATCTTCTTTGCCAATGCCTGCCATAAAGCCCCAGTTGGAGACAAGAACGCACCTGGCGGTGTTGCTCTGGAGGTAAATGATCTTGCCTCCCGCTGTCACCTTGACGCCCACGACTCCCAGGTTGCGGA
>CALWDR010000101.1 GCA_944376745.1 uncultured Lachnospiraceae bacterium | reverse complement strand
GCCTCCGGGCTTGCCAGCGTTATCATCCCCATGGCGAAGGCCTTCGGCATAAGGGTGATCACGACGGTCCTGTCGGATGAGATCGCAGCTTCCATCCGGCATCTGAATGCGGACATCATCGTAAACACAACAAAGGAAGATATCGCGGAGGTGTTAAAGCGGGAGATGAAGGCGGGCCGCGGCGTGGATGTGGCAATCGACTGTCTGGGCGGTGAGGTGATGGGCAGATGTCTCCATTATCTGAAGCACGGAGCCAGATGGATCATGATCGCGGCGCTGGCCGGCACAAAAACGGAGATCGACCTGAAAAATATTTATGTAAGAAATGTTCGGATCATCGGCAGCACGCTGCGCTCCAGAACGCCGGAGGTGAAGGCACAGATCCTCTCCGAGCTTGTGGAAAAGGTGTTTCCGAAGGTGGAGAACGGCCAGGTGAAGCCAACTATTTATAAGGTTCTTCCCATCACGGAGGCGGAGGCCGCCCAGGACATTCTGTACCGGGGAGAGAATGTGGGGAAGGTTGTTTTGAAATTATAAATTATAGGGGAAGGTGATTCGCAGGGGATTCTGGGGCAAAATGCCTTATGCCCTCTGCATCATAAAATAAATTTTTTAAGGAGGAAGCAAAGATGATTCATGTAACGGTGTGGAACGAGTTTCTTCATGAGAAGGACGAGAGAATCAAAAGAGTCTATCCAGACGGAATCCACGGCGCCATCGCGCAGATGCTGGGCCGGTATGAGGAATTTTCTATCCGGACGGCGACTTTGGAGATGGAGGAGCATGGACTGACCCAGGAGGTGCTGGACTGGACGGATGTGCTGATCTGGTGGGGGCATGTGGCCCATGCCAGGGTGTCCGACGAGGTGACGGACCGGGTCGTGGCGCGGGTTTTGGACGGCATGGGACTGATCGTGCTCCATTCCGGCCATCTGTCCAAGCCCTTTGTGAAGCTGATGGGCACCGTGTGCCGCTCCAAATGGCGGGAGAATGATGAGAAGGAGCGAATCTGGGTCATTGAGCCCGGTCATCCCATTGCCGCGAACTTGCCGGAATATATTGAACTGCCCATGGAAGAAACCTACGGGGAGCGGTTTGAGGTACCGGCACCGGATGAGCTGGTATTTATCAGCTGGTTTTCCGGCGGGGAGGTTTTCCGCAGTGGCTGCTGCTACCGGCGGGGATTGGGAAAGGTCTTCTATTTCCGCCCGGGACACGAGGAATATCCTACCTTTTATAGGGAAGACATTACCCAGGTGCTGAAAAACGCAGTGGAGTGGGCGAAGCCCTCCCATGGTCCCAAACCCACGCTGGGATTTTGCGAGGCCATAGAGAAGGTGGAGGATAAGTTCGCGGGGATGGATGACGCATTGAAAAAGCATGAATACATCACTGAGGCGTATCAGTGCGGCAGCTCCGGACAGCAGTGATACGGGTATCTAAAAAAGATAAAATGGGAGGGAAATACAATGGTAAGAATTGGTATCATCGGAGTAGGAGGAATCGCAGGATTTCATATTCATGAGCTGCTGAACCAGAAAGAAGCCAGGATCACGGCAATCTGCGATATCGATGAGGAAAAGCTGCGGCGTGTGGGAGACAGACTGGATATACCGGAGGAATATCGCTTTGCAGACTACCGGGATCTGATCGCCTGCGCCCAGGTGGACGCTGTGGAAATCTGTACGCCAAACTATCTGCATATCCCCATGGCCATCGACGCAGCGAAGGCGGGAAAACCGGTGGAGGTTGAAAAGCCTCTGGGCGCGGATTATGGGAATGCGGATGAACTGCTGGCGGTCCTGGAAGAGAAACAACTCCCCGGCATGATGTGTTTTTCCTACCGGTTCAGGCCCGCAGTGCGGTACGCCAAGCGCCTTCTGGAAAAAGGACTGCTGGGGGAGATCATAAATGCCAACGTGGCGTACTTAAAATCCAGTGCTTTCTGGGAAGGCCGCCGTCTGGACTGGCGTTTTGTAAAGGAATATGCGGGAAGCGGCGTCCTGGGAGATCTGGGCGTGCATCTGATCGATATGACAAGCTTTCTGTTAGGAGACTTTAAGCGGGTATACGCCATGGAAAAAACAGTTGTCAAGGAACGGCAGAGGCTGGACAGCAACGAATGGGCCAAAGTGGAGACGGACGATATCACAGCCTTTATCGCGGAGCTTGAAAATGACGTGTTCGTGAATTTCCTTGTGACCCGGTGCGCCATCGGAAATGAGAATACCATCCTCTATGAGATATACGGCACCAACGGCGTAATACAGTTCAATCTGAACACCCCGGATGAGCTGAAGGTCTGCATCGGGGAGGTAGATAAGGAGACGGACGGCCTGCACACGATCAAAGTGCCCGCCAGGTATGGAGCGAACCAGGAGGAGTGCTTTGTGAAAGCCGCCTTGGGAGAGAAGCCGGAATATTATCCGGATATCCGGGAAGGGGCCAAATGCCAGAAGGTGGTGGATGCTTTGCTGAAATCGGCCAAGGAGCGGGTGCCTGTGGAGCTGTGATACAGGGGCGGCATCGGGCGCCTGCGGAGTTGTGATGCAGGGCCGGGTGCGGCAGGTTTGAAAATAAAAAATAGATTTCCTCTTGACTATATCCATTTGGTGTGGTAAAATATCTATCATATTAAAAGGATTTACAATTATAAATCCTTTTAAATCGGAATAAATGATAGAATATCTATCAAATAAGCATCTGGATGAACATGCGTGGAGTTGTTGCAAGCTCGCTGAATGAAATGGAAATATGGCTGCCGGTTACGGAGTGAACAGCGATGATCTATGGCTGGGAAGGCGGGCAGAGGGCGTGGAAGTACTTTTTATTCTTGAAAAGGGCTTTGCAAATTGCACGTAAAAATTCCCAGAGGCACACGCAGAGAGGAGAAAAAACAAAGGGGCGGTGTAAATGAATATTAATTATTTTTAGTTGATCACCGCCAAGAAGTGCAAATTTTAAGAAAAAAAATACGTAAAAGAAAAAGTAATGGAGGTATTTTGTATGGGGAAAAGGAAAAACGCCGCGTCGGCGTATAAACCGAAGAGACTGAGCTTCCGGCAGGAATTAAGGAAAAATTACTTTTTTTACCTGCTGGCGATACCTGGAGTCGTGGCTCTTCTGATGTTCAGTTACATTCCCATGGCGGGGATTTACGTGGCCTTTGAGAATTACAACTATCAGGGAGGGCTGTTCGGCAGCGAATTCGTGGGGCTGGCCAATTTCGAGTTCTTCTTCCGCAATATCAACAATGCCCTTCGGGCGACGCGGAATACGATTGTGATCAATCTGGGGGCTATTCTGATCGGTAAGGCGCTGCAGGTTACCGTGGCGATTTTCCTGGGGGATATTTTGCATAACCGCTTCCGCAAGGCGACCCAGACGCTGATCCTCTTTCCCTATTTTCTGTCCTGGATCGTGGTCGGCGTGGTGTCGGATGCGCTGTTCTCAGAGCGCAGCGGTATTTTTAACCAGCTGATCACCGCTCTGGGCGGCGAAGCGGTCCACTGGAGCTCCGAGCCCCAGTACTGGTGGGCGATCATCATCTTTGCCACGGTCTGGAAGGGCTTTGGATACGGCAGCATCATTTATTATGCCACGCTGACCGGTTTCAGCCAGGAGATCTATGAGGCTGCGGAGATCGACGGAGCGGGACGGTTCAAACGGGCTACCACCATTACCCTTCCCCTGTTAAAACCCACCATCGCAGTTCTGTTGCTGCTGGATATTGGCGGCATACTGAAGGGCAGTCTGGACCAGATCATGGGAATGACGAAGCTTAATCCCCTGCTGCTGGAGACTACGGACACCATCACCACCTTTGTGTACCGGACCACAACCCAGAACGGGCAGTTCGGCATGGCCTCCGCCGTCAGTCTGTACCAGTCATTATTTGGCTTTGTGCTGGTGCTGGCGGCAAACCTGATCGCCAAGAAGATCGATCCGGAATATGCGCTGTTTTAGGAGGTGGGAGCTGTGAGAAAGATACATCATAAAAAGCTGCATAGAGAAAGTAAGATGGGAGTTTTTGTACTGGTAGTTTTGAGTATCCTGTGTATACTGCCTCTGATGATGGTGGTATCCGCTTCCCTGACAGACGAGCGGTACATACAGGAGCATGGCTATTCGCTGCTTCCCATGGAGCCAAGCCTGAATACCTACCGGTTCCTGATCGCCAACAGGGGTAAGATGATCCTGCGGGCCATGCTTCTCACGGTGGGTGTCGTGGTTCTGGGAACTATTTACAGTGTTACCATCGTCACCTGCTTTGCCTACAGTGTGACCCAGAAGAAGGAGGTATTCCGTTTTACAAGAGCGTTATCCTTTATGGCTTGGTTCGCCACCATCTTCAGCGGCGGAGTGCTGCCATGGTACATTCTGTGCACACAGAATTACGGATTGCGGAACAATATCTGGGCGCTGTTTATCCCCTACGGCATGAACGCCTTCAACATGTTCATCATCCGGGGAGATTTTCGCCGGATCCCGGAGGAAATGTTTGAGTCCGCCAAGCTGGACGGCGCCAGCCACGGACAGATCTTCACCAGGATCGCCATTCCTCTGGCCCGCTCCAGCATCACCACGGTGGCGCTGTTCGAGATCCTGACGTTCTGGAACGATTTTTATCTGCCTCAGTGGCTGATCACGGACAGCGACTATAATACCATTCAGAAGCTGCTGTACGGGATGCTGTCCAATGTGACGGCGCTTCTGAAGAACTCGGAGCTGTCCAGTGTGTTCGCGCACATGACGCTGCCTACGGAGACGGCCAAGATGGCAGTGGCGGTGATGGCGATCCTGCCTATGATGCTGCTGTATCCCTTTGCCCTCCGATATTTTGTAAAGGGCATCAACGTGGGAGGTATCAAGGGCTGAGAACGCAGGAAACAGATAAGGTATTTACTGCCGGATTCCCTCGGCAGATAAATATACAAATACGGAAAAAGGAGGAAAGAAATATGGGAAAAAGACTATTGGCACTGTTATTGGGATTGGGTCTGACCGTTTCTATGCTTGCGGGGTGCGGCGGGGACACAGACCAGGACGAGAACCCGGAGGGTCAGGAGCAGCAAGGTGACCAGGAGGACGGGGACGATCAGGAGGATGGGGATCAGGCGGAGAACAGTGGCGACCCGGTGGAGCTTCGCTTCGTGATGTACGGGGAAGCCGGACCCAGGGATTCGGAGTTCTTTAAAGGGGAATTTCATGACAGGATCCTGGAGGAACTGAATCTGGATATCTCCATCGATTATGTACCCTGGGGATCGGAAAATCAGATTGCTACCATGATCGCCGGCGGAGAGGATTTCGCGTTTATGGCAGGTGTCACACAGGCGACGTTTGCTACCTGGGTCAACAGTGGATTTTTCGCCACCATTGATGAGGAGATGGTGGAAGAGGTGGCGCCCAACTATGTGGCAAACCGCCCGGAAAACGGCTTTGCCAGCTCTAAGGCTAACGGAGAGATCGTTTTGCTGCCGACGGGATATTCAATCTACGGCTCCATGTACGACAATCTTATGGTCCGGAATGATATTCTCAATGCTGTGGGCTGGGATGTTTCCGAGATTGAGAACTACGATGATCTGGTGGAAGCCTTCACGGCCGTCCATGAGGCCTATCCGGACATGGTGATCATTCAGGAGGCACAGAAGTTTATCCGATTCCTGGACGACTATCTGGTGGAGGGCTCTATCTTTGACGAGGCGGATCCCTGTGCCATGGGTGTTGTGAATATTCTGGACGAGGACAGCGATGAGGTTATTAACTGGCTGGAGAGCGAGGGCTTTGTGAAGATGTGTAAGGTGGCGGAGGACTGGTATGCCAGGGGCTTCCTGCGGACAGAGCATCTGACGGATACCGCCGCAATGACTGCGGAACGGACAGCCGGCAACGTGCTGTCGACGTTCGGCTCCACCAGTGTCATCTACAATCATGAGGGAAATGATGCGGAGAAGGAGCAGGGAGCGGATTGGCGCTATCTGAAGCTGGACGACAACCCGGTATTCGTGTCCAAAAGTTATGACTGGGCCTGGGCATTCTCCTCTGCGGCGCAGGATAAGGTGGAGGACTATCTGCGGTTCTTTAACTGGATGTATGAAAGCCAGGAGAATCTGTTATACGCCACATACGGCGTGGAGGGTCAGGACTGGCATTGGGACGAGGACGGTGTGATCCAGCAGGATGTTACAGATGGATTTATGCTTGGCTGGATGCACAATTCCCTGAAGCTGGTGCCTATCTCAGAGACTAAGTACGATGCGGCGGAAGTAGAGGAGTATATGCACTATGACGACGGCGCCATTCAGAGCAAAAAGACGGGTTTTGTTTTCGATAATTCCGAGGTGGCCACGGAAGAAGCACTTCTCCAGGCGATTATCACCGAGAAGGTGAAACCCATCGCTTACGGCATGGGCAATTATGACGAGGACTTCCCAGCCGTTCTGGAGGAGCTGAAGGCAGCCGGTCTGGACAAGTACGTGGAAGAGTACCAGAGTCAGTTTAGCGAGTATATGGCAAACAGATAAAAAACAGACAGTGCAGGTGAGCGTTACGGCTCACAGCCCATAGCTGTCAGTAGGATCCCCGCAGGAAGCTAGTTTTCGCCGTGTGTTCCTGCGGGGATATAAAATAACCGGATAACAAAGAATTTTCTCGCAGACAGCGCGCCGGACAGCCTGCGGGTAAGGAGCATTCGCTTCTTTAGGAGGTTTCCCCTATATGAGCATGAACATTGTAAAAAAAGAGGTTTACCGCCTGGGCGTTATCGGATACGGCGGCATGGCGAGCTACCACCATAAAAGAATTCCAAAGCCGGAGGGCATCCGCTTCACGGCTGCCTATGACATCTCGGAGGCAAGATTAGAAAAAGCGGCCAGGGACGGCCTGACGGTTTACCGCAGCCTGGAGGAATTTTTGAAGGACGAAACGCTGGATCTTGTGCTGGTGGCGACGCCCAACAACTTTCATAAGGAGCTGGCCATAGCGGCCATGGAGGCGGGAAAGCATGTGATCTGTGAAAAACCGGTGGCCTTAAACAGCGGGGAGCTGGAGGAGATGATCGTTTGTGCACAGAAAAATCAGGTATTGTTCACCGTACATCAGAACCGCCGCATGGACGCGGATTTTCGCATCATAAAAAAGATCTATGACGAAAATATGCTGGATGAGATCTTTCGGATAGAGTCCAGGGTGCAGGGGTCCAGGGGGATCGCGGATACCTGGAGGCGTCAGAAGCAGGCCGGCGGAGGGATGCTGTACGATTGGGGGGTGCATCTGATCGATCAGATACTTTATCTGCTTCCGGGCAAGGTGACCTCTGTCTTCGCGGAGTTTCAGTACCTGGGCGGATACGGGGTGGACGACAACGTGCGGCTGACCATGACCTTTGAGGATGGGATTTCCGTCCTGGTGGAGATCGGCACCTGCAATTACATCATGCTTCCTATCTGGTATGTCTGCGGCAGAAAGGGAAGCGCTCAGATCGATTATTGGAATCTGGAAGGCCGCATGTATCATCTGATCGACAATGACATTAAATTTGAGGATGAGATTCCCTCCACACTGGTGGGGCCCTCCATCACGCTGGCGCCCCGGGCATCGGATACCATGGAGGAGCTTCCCCTGCCCAAGGCGGAGGTGGACGAGGGCTTTTTCTACAAAAATATTTACCGCGTGCTTCGGGGAGAGGAAGAGCCTGCCGTCAAGATACCGGAGATTCGAAGGGTGATGCAGGTCATTGACCTGGCCTTTGCATCCGGCAGAAGCCGTCAGGTGATACAATGCGAAGTCTGACAGATCAAAAGAAAGTATGTAAAATATCTAAGATGGACACGGAGGAATGAAGATTATGAGCAAGGTACGAATAGGACTGGTGGGAACAGGCGGTATCTGCAACGGCGCCCATATTCCGGGATATCTGGAGTGCCCGGACTGCGAGATCACGGCCATTTGCGATATTGATCCCGGAGCCCTTGAGAGAACGGCAAAGCGGCTGGGTCTTGCCAAGGAGGCATGCTTCACGGATTATAGGAAGCTGCTGGCCAGCGGTCTGGTGGATGCGGTGGATGTTGCCACCTCCAATGATTATCATGTGGAGATTGCCATAGCGGCTCTGGAGGCGGGAAAGCCGGTCAGCGTGGAGAAGCCCATCGGCATCCGGTTCGAGGAGAGCCTTCGTCTTCTGAAGAAATCGGAGGAAACAGGACTTCCGGTGTTTGTGTGCTTTTCCTGGAGATACCGGGATTTTGTCCGCTATATGAAATTTTTGATCGAACAGGGAGAGCTGGGGGAGCTGTACCATATTTATGTGGAATGCATCAAGGACAGTGGCCTGTGGAAGGGCAGGAAACTGGAATGGCGTTTCCAGAAGGAGAAGGCGGGATCCGGAGTTCTGTGTGACCTGGGTTCCCATATGTTTGATGCCATACGTTTCTTCGGGGAAGAAGTGGAAGGCGTTTTCTGTGACAGCGGCATTATCATAAAAGAGCGGCCCCGTCTTGACTCCGACGAGATGGCTCAGGTTACCACCGACGACTGGGATAATGTCGTCTGCAGGTTAAAGAGCGGTATCGGAGCAAGCGTGAAGCTTTCCCGCACGCTGACTACCCAGAAGGACAGCATTACCTTTGAGGTGATCGGCTCTAAGGGCAGCCTGCGGTTCGAGTACCGGGCAGGTGAGCAGCGGCTGTTGAAGTGCACGGGAGAGGATATTGCGGAAAATGTGTTCCGTGAGATAGAGGTTCCTGAGGAATACAGGTGCGAAGGGCAGAGCAGTTCCTTTGTCAACCTGGTTCTTGGAAATCGGGATGCTTATCTGGCTACCATTGAGGACGGCATCAAGAGCCAGGCGATCATAGACGCTGCGCTGCTGTCTTCTCAGGAGAAGCGGATGGTCATGATCTCGGAACTGCTGAAGGAGGAATAGGCTATGAAGTATGGAACCCTTGTGCGGATCCCGGAGACGGAGAACATCTCCGCCGCCTGCGAGGAGAAATTTAGCAGATTACAGGAAATGGGAATGGACGCCTGCCAGTTAGTCTATAAGCCCAAGACATATACGCTGGAGGCCGCCGACATTATAAGAGAATGCGCGCTGCGCCATGGTGTGGAGATTTCTGCCCAGTTCTGCGGTTTTTATGACAGTCTGGGAATCTGGGACGCGTATTTTGACTACCGCGTTGCCGGGATCACCTCCCCGGTCATGGGGGAGAGCCGGATGCAGTATCTGCTCTCGGCCATTCCCTTTCTGGAGCGGCTGGGGATCACGGACATGATCGTTCATGCCGGAATGGTATCCCAGGATCCCTTCTCGGACAGTTATATCCATATGCTTGCCTGTGTCCGCGTTCTGGCGGGCCAGTTAAAGCAGCGGGGGATGAATCTGTTGTTTGAGACGGGCGGGGAATCGCCTATTACCATGCTGCGGCTGATCCAGGATTACGGTCTGGGCAATCTCTATGTCAATCTGGACACGGCCAATCTCATTATGAGCGGCCTGGGCAATCCGGTGGATGCGGTCTATACCTATGGAAAATACGTCCGGAACATGCATGCCAAGGACGGGATGCCTCCCACGGAACCCCGCAGCCTGGGCCGTGAGACCAGCATCGGGGCAGGTTATGTGGACTTTGACCGGGTGCTGAAGGGGCTGATGGAGCTTGGCTATGACAGGTACATCATCATTGAATGCGAGCTCACTGGCAAGGACCATGACCTGGAGATTCAGAATGCCTTTGGGTATCTTAAAAAAATCGTGACGAAATACGGCGGAGCATAAGCGCAGGTGAGGATGGCATGCGGAAAGAATTTATCGGAAATATCGTTTTGCCGGACCGCATTCTTTATGGCGGGAGTGTGGTCTTAGGCGGCGGGAGGATTGTGGAGATCAGAGAAAAGGTACGGACGGATACAGACCGGCTTCCCTATATTTTTCCGGGACTTGTGGATATCCACAATCACGGCGGCATGGGCCATGATTATATGGAAGCGACGGAAGAAAGCTTTCAGGCCATAGCCGGACATCTGGCCCGCCATGGGGTGACTACCGCCCAATGTACCACGGTCAGCGCTCCGCTGCCCCGGCTTAAGGAATTTCTAAGCTTTTACCGGCATTGGACAGAGAGCAGGCAGCCCGGGGAAACGGGCTGCCGCTTCTGCGGCGTTCATATCGAAGGACCGTACATTTCTCCCGGGAAACGGGGCGCGCACCCGGCAGAGGTGCTGCTGACGCCGGAGGACGGCTATGGATGGATCCTTGACAACCGTGATGTGATCCGGGAGATCACCGTTGCGCCGGAACTGCCTGGAATGCCGCGGATGATCCGGGAGCTTTGCGGGGCGGGAATCCTGGTGTCCGGAGGGCATGATGACGGGGAGCCGGAGGATATTGAGGCTGCCGTGGAGGCCGGAATGCGTCACTGTACCCATATTTACTGCGCCATGTCTACCCTGCACAAGACTGGCGGTCAGCGGCGGTGCGGTCTGTGTGAATACGCCATGACCCATGAAGGACTTACGGCGGAGATGATCGCGGACAACCATCATACGCCTCCCTGGCTGGCCCGGATGATCTACAGGGCCAAAGGCGCCGACAGGCTGTGCCTTATTTCCGACGCCATCGCGCCGGCGGGATTGGAGGAGAGCGGGAGGCGTTCTTCTGAAATGAAAGAGGACAGAACGTGGTCTTCACCGAAAATGGAGAGCCGGCAGCTGTTCTGCCTGGGAACGGGCGAGGACTGCACAAAGGTATATGTGGAGGACGGTGTCGCCCTGGTGGAGGACGGAAGCTGCTATGCAGGCAGCGTGCAGGCCCTGGATGCTATGATACGAAATCTTGTAAGAGACGCCAATATTCCACTGGTGGACGCGGTGAAAATGGCATCTCTGACCCCGGCGGTGATCCTGGGTCTGGATGGGGAGTGCGGAAGCATAAAAATCGGAAAAAGAGCCGACCTCTGTACTGTAAATCAAAATCTTGAGATTTTGGAGACGGTTGTGGGAGGAATGAGCGTGTACCGGCGTGAGGATTATGAAGGAAAAAGTGCGTACCGAAGGAATGAAGATTGTGGAAAGAAGTGTGTTAAGGAGTGAAGATTGTGGAAAAGACAGTCAACGGTGTAAGCTGTAAAATCGTAAGGGAAGAGTGGGACGTCTATTTTGATATGGCGCTCACCATGTTGGAGGAGATCCTGGCCAATCAGAAACAGAAAAAAGCTACCGTGATGATCGTGCCTGTAGGACCCACCCAGCAGTATCCCATCCTGGCGGAGCTGGTAAACAGGCTGGGAGTCTCCCTGAAAAACGTGCATTTTTTTAATATGGACGAGTATCTCACGGATCCCCATACGGTGATCGCCAGAGAGGACCCTATGAGCTTTTACGGAAGGATGAAGCGTGACTTTTACGACCGGGTGGAACCGGATCTGGTCATGTCGGAAAGCCAGAGACATTTCCCGGAGCCGGGCAGAGAGGCGGAGTACGACCGGATGATAGAAGCTCTGGGCGGTGTGGATCTGTGTCTGGGCGGTCTGGGCATCAACGGGCATGTGGCCTTTAACGAGGCGGCGGAGCCCACGGATCCCATCACGGCGGATGAATTTGCTGCCTTAAATACAAGGGTCCTTCCGATCACCCGGGAGACGCGGACCATCAACGCCTACGGCTACCAGCGGGGAGATCTGCGGGGGATGCCGGAGTGGTGTATCACCATCGGCATGAACCAGATCCTTCATGCCAGGAAGATCTATATCGCGCTGAACCGTCCCTGGCAGAGCGGGCCCTTAAAGCACGCGCTCTACGATGAAGAGCAGGGGCAGCTGCCGGCGACGCTGCTGCGCAGAAACGGGAATCTTACATACTGCATGCCGGAGGCTATTGCGGAAGGGATCGTATAAAAAGCCGGGGGTGCGGCGCCAGATAATATTAATGTCTATCTGGCGAGGCACCCCCGCTATTAAGAAAAATGATACCTTATCCATAAAACACAATGTCCCTCTGTCATACCACCGCTTCTACCAGAAGCTTGTCTCCAAGCACAAGCTCCTTTACGCCGATTTCCTTCTTTTTATTAAAGTTAAAGCTGAGCATATAGCCCTTTTTTAAATGATAGTAGTCAAGATAGTCTGTTAGTTGTTTTTCCCCTCTTTCATTGTATGCGTTTCCTCGCCAGATCTTCAATTCTATGACAAACTGTTCTCCGCCGTAATCGACGATAACGTCGGTCCGCTCCATATTGCGGGTGCGGGATTCAATGTAATAATTTCCAATACCGTTGATAATGGGCCTCAAATATAGAAGAAAATACCGTCGTCCGTCTTCTTCTGGAAATTGCTGGTTCCGATCGCCGTAATTCGTCTTTTACGGGCGCAGGTGTAATGTTTTCTGCAGCCTTCAAAAAGCGTTTCGCGAATGCGGCTGCAAAAGAAGCTTCATTGCGAAAGGCTTCATGGGTTAAAAATTGAAAATCTAAACTGACTACGTAATAATCTCTCTGTAGGTATTGCTCCAACGCGCGTAAAGTCGTGGTTTTTCCATATTGCCTTGCACGGTTGATGGTGAAATATTGTCCTGCGTCTATCATTTTCTTTATTTTGCTAAGTCGGTCTGTTATATCGACCATATAGTGCAGATTGGGTTGGCAATCCGCGCTTACATTAAATATCCTGGACATTTTTCTATTCCCCCTGCCTTTCAATCACACAGTTATGCACTTTTGTCTTTTCGTTGTAACTGATGCCCACCAGAAGCAGCTCGCCGCCGTAGTCCTTCAGCGCTGCGGGATAATTCCGTTTTTTGATCTGGGAAATGGCCCCTTCCGCTGTTTTGTTCCACTTTAATTCGATGATCATCGCCGGGAGAGAGGAACGCCTTTTGGGTATATACACCAGATCGGCGCAGCCATGGCCGGAGGGCAGCTCCTCAATCCGGATGTACTGGTCCACGCATGTGATGTAGGCGTAGCGCACCGTTGCCCGCAGTGCCTGCTCATCATTGTAAAATTGCGGCGCGTAGTTGGAATCGTGCACCATGGCAATGGTTTCCGCCACAGCCTGGGCGTTTCCCTGCAGGGTGTTTTCCAGCAGCCGGTCCGAGGCCTGAACCAGCCGGAGCAGTCTTTGATGCTTCCCCTTCCGGAGAATCTTGTTGAACTCCATGCGAACCTCCTCGTTGGGGATTCTGGCGGTTCCGGTCCCCTGGTCGTCTTCGCTGTAGGTGAGATACCCCAGATGGATCATGAGGGTCAGCACGTCATCCTTGCTTTTAAAGGTCTCAAAGTCGTTTTCAAATTGTTCTGTGTCAACCTCAATCGTTTCTCCGCTGATGAGTCTCGCAATGTCCTCCTGCAGGCCATCTTCATCCATGTCTATATAGGTTAAAAGTGCTTCAGCCGCCGAGGTCCTTCTCCAGTAGGATCTCAATTTTCTGCTCTGCATGGC
>CALWDR010000100.1 GCA_944376745.1 uncultured Lachnospiraceae bacterium | reverse complement strand
TACGGCCTGCCCAAGAAGCTTCCCATGCGGCCGCAGGTGGCCAACCAGATGTTCATCAATAAAAAGTGGTTGGACAATCTGGGCCTTGAGATGCCCACCACATACAAGGAGCTGGAGGAGGTATTGAAAGCCTTTAAGGATCTGGACGCGGACGGGGACGGAGACCCGGACAACGAGTACCCCTACTCCTACGGCGGCAGCCTATTCTACGATTCCATCTCGATTCTTGCACCCTTTGGGACCATCACCAGCTTCGCCAACAATTACATGGGGATGGATGAAAACGGGAATCCCGCGTTCCTGCCGGTCCGGGAGAACTACAAGGAGGCCGTCATCTGGATGCACAGCCTTTATGAGCAGGGGCTCATCGACCAGGAGCATTTTACCCAAGGAGCCATGTATAAGTCCAAGTTGGAGGCCGAGGGCGGCTCCCAGGTGGGCATGATGTTCGGCTGGAGCGAGAGCGCCGCCGGAGCCAACGCCGACGAGTTCGTGGTGCTTCCGGCCCTGGCCGGCCCGGACGGCAACCGCTATGTGCAGTCGGACCCCACCTTCTTCGACATCAGCGGACGGGAGCTGGTGGTCAGCAATAGCTGTGAGAATGTGGACCTGCTGCTCCAGTGGGCGGACGAGTTCTATACGGATATTGTGACCCTGCAGACCTATTACGCCACCATCGGTGAGTTTGTGATCGACAATGGGGACGGGACCTACACGGTGAACTGCGACAGCTCGGACGCCTGGTCCAACTCCCTCAGGGACTACGGCCCCAAATATATGAGCGAGGAATTTGAAAAGAACGTGATCCTGGACCCGGCTTCGGAGGACGGACAGAAGATGGCGGAGGATTCCATCAACGCGCCCTACGCCACCGGCACCTTCCCCACGCTTAAGTACACGGCGGACCAGTTGAACAATATCGCCACCCTGGCCAGCGACATCTACAGCTATGTGGAAGGCCAGTACGCCCACTGGGTTGTGGATGGCGGCATCGAGGAGGAATGGGATGCTTACCTTGTCCAGCTGGAGCAGATGGGGGTAAACGAGCTGATCGCCATCCATGAGGACGCCTATCAGTATTATCTGGAACAGCAGTAAAAAGGCGCCGGGGGCACAGGGCGCGCCTGCGGGAATGAGGCTGACCCTGGCCCCGGCATCCACCAATCAGAAGAGTAAGGAGCAGAGGATGGGAAACAGAGTGACGGAGGGCTGCCTGAAATGTCAGCCCCTCTGCAGGAAGGAGGCAGTCCTGGCGGGGGATTGCTATCGCATCAGCGTGCTGACCCCGGCCCTGGTGCGGCTGGAATACAGCCCGGAGGGCATATTTGAGGACCGCGCCACCCAGGTGGTGATCAACCGGGATTTCCCCGTGCCGGAATTTCAGGTAAAGGAGACGGAGCGGGAGCTGGTGCTGTTCACGGAATGTCTGGAGCTTCACTATGACCGGGGGCCGTTTACCGCCGAAGGACTCTTCATCCGGACAAAGGGGGCCGGAAGCTCCGGCGCCGCCTGGCATTACGGGCAGGAGCCGGAGGACTTAGGCGGGACGGCCCGGACCCTGGACAAGGCCGACGGGCCGGTCCCCCTGGGACACGGCCTGTTATCAAGAAAGGGCTATTCCCTCATAGACGACAGCCGCTCCATGATCCTACAGGAGGACGGCTGGATCGCGCCCAGGAAAGAGGGGATCGCGGACCTGTATTTCCTTGGTTACGGCCACGCGTATCTTCGCTGTCTTAGGGATTTTTATCAGCTTTGCGGCAGGACGCCGCTGCTTCCGCGATATGCCCTGGGCAACTGGTGGAGCCGGTTCCACCCCTATACCCAGGAGGAGTACCAGGGGCTGATGGAGCGCTTTGCCGGAGAGGGGATCCCCTTCACGGTGGCGGTCATCGACATGGACTGGCATCTGTGGCAGGAGGTGGACCCAAAATACGGCAGCGGCTGGACAGGCTATACCTGGAACCGGAAGCTGTTCCCGGAGCCGGAGCGGTTCCTGCAATGGCTCCACGCCCACGGCATGAAGACGGCTTTAAACGTCCATCCCGCCGATGGGGTGCGGGCCTACGAGGAGCCTTATGACCGGGTGGCCAATGCTATGGGGATCGATCCGGCCAGCGGGGAGCCGGTGGAGTTTGACCCTACGGATCCCCATTTTATGGAGGTTTATTTGAAGGAGTTACATCACCCTATGGAGCGGGAGGGGGTGGATTTCTGGTGGCTGGACTGGCAGCAGGGAACCAGTACCAGGATCCCCGGCCTGGACCCTCTCTGGATGTTGAACCATTACCATTATCTGGACAGCGGATGGAAGGGAACACGCTCTCTGACGTTTTCCCGGTACGCAGGCCTGGGGAGCCATCGGTATCCCATCGGCTTCTCAGGAGATACGGTCATAAGCTGGGCCAGTTTGAAATTTCAGTGTTATTTTACCGCCACGGCCAGCAACGTGGGCTACGGGTGGTGGAGCCATGACATCGGCGGACACATGAACGGCGCTCGGGATGAGGAGCTGATGACAAGGTGGCTGCAGTTTGGGGTATTTTCCCCCATCAACCGTCTGCACAGCACCAGGAACCGGTTCAACGGCAAGGAGCCATGGAATTATGACGCCGTTATCCGGGAGATCCTGGAGCGGTATCTGCGTCTGCGGCACAGCCTGATCCCCTACCTCTATACCATGAACCGGAGAGCCAGCCGGGAGGGGCTGCCGCTGTTGATGCCCCTGTACTATCTGGAGCCGGAGCGCTCGGAGGCATATCAGGCGCCGGAGGAGTATTACTTCGGATCGGAGCTGCTGGCGGCCCCCGTCACGGAACCCCAGGATCCCGTGGGCAAGGCGGCCAAGGTGAGAGCCTGGCTGCCGGAGGGCTTGTGGGCGGACTTTTTCACGGGCCTGGTCTATGAGGGCGGGCGGTTCCTAAAGCTGTGGCGGGGCCTGGAAGATCTGCCGGTGCTCATGAAAGCGGGAGCCATTGTGCCCATGCGGGATTCCAGCCTCAGGGATAATTCCCTGGAAAATCCCGGGGCTATGGAGGTGCGGATTTTCCCGGCGGCGGACGGCGCCTTCACCCTCTGGGAGGACGCCGGAGATACGCCGGAGGACCTGGAGGAAAACTGGGCGTATACCAATTTTTCCGTGACAGCGGGGGAAAAGGGCTGCTTCGTGGTGGAGGGGGCCAAGGGAAATCTGTCCGTGATCCCCGAAAACCGAAGCTGGCGGCTGGTCTTTGTGGGAACCGGCTGCGGAACCCCCGCGGTGTACGTGAAGGGCTTTCCGGCGCCCTGTCAAAGCTTCTATGAGGCGGAGACGGAGAGCCTCGTCGTGGAGATCCCCAGAGTGCCGGTGGAGGCGGAGATCCGGGCGGAATTCCCGGAGGGCATGTTCCCGGCAGAGGGAGCCGTGGAGGAACGCTGTTACCGGATTTTGGACAAGAGCCGGATCGCTTATGACTTGAAGCAGGCCCTGTACGAGGCCATCGAGAAAAGCGGCAGGAACGCCCTGGGAGCGGTGCTGGCCTATGAGCCTGAGGAGAGCGTGCTGGGACAGCTCGCGGAGATACTGACGTCGCGAAATGCGTAAGAAGGAGTATGGGATGGAAGAAAAGATTGAGAAGAACAATGAGAAGAAGGCCGGAACCAACGCCGGAAAAAGTGGGAAAAAGAACCGGGGGCTGTTGATTTTGGCGCCGCTTGCCGGTATCATGGTGATACTGATCTGTGTGCTGGGCATCTGCTTTCGGACACAGATCGGGCAGGGCGTGGACAGACTGTTCAATAAGGAAGGAGGAGACGCGGTGAATACGGCTCTTTTGTACAATCCTCAGACCAGCAGCTATGACGAGGCTGCGGAGGAGAGAAGACAGGAGATCTTAAATACGCCGGATACAGTAAAGCCCTCCGAAACCGGCAAGACCTATTACGTTTCCTGGCAGGGAAACGACGAGAACGACGGCCTGACCCAGGAGACGGCCTGGCGCAGCTCCGCCAGAGTAGACGCGGCCCTGGGGCAGCTGAAGGAGGGGGACGTGGTGCTGTTTGAGCGGGACGGCATCTACCGGGGCAGCATCACCCTGGCCTCCGGCGTGACCTACGGAGCCTACGGCAGCGGACAGAAGCCCCGCATCTACGGGAGCCTCAGAAACTACGCGGAGGCGGAGCTTTGGACGGCTTCTGAGACGGAGCATGTGTGGGAGCTTGCGGTGGGGGACATGAACGACGTGGGAAATATCGTCTTTGACCACGGCGTGGAATGCGGCGTCAAGCAGATGGACAGCGAACTGGACAAGGATTTCCATTTTTACCATGACGCCGAAAACGGAATGCTGTATCTCTACCTGTCCACCGGAAATCCGGGCGAGGTCTACGAGGACATCGAGGTGTGCAGCTGCGAGAATGTTTTAAACGGCGAGCGGGGACTTCATGATGTCTTCCTGGAAAATCTCTGCATCCGCTACGGCGGGGCCCACGGCATCGGACTGCGGGACGGCACCGAGAACGTCACGGTGCAGGGCTGCGAGATCGGTTATGTGGGCGGCAGCATCCTGGCGGGCTACAGCGAGCTGGTGCGTTACGGCAACGGCTTTGAGGTAGTGGACAACTGCAAGAACATCACGGTGAAGGACAACTGGGTCTACCAGTGCTACGACGCGGGACTTACCCATCAGTCCAGCGCCAACAACGGGGTGATGCAGGAGAATATCACCTTCAGCAATAACCTGGTGGAGTACTGCATTTACAACATCGAGTATTATGTCAACCAGGAGGAGGGCCAGATTAAAAATACGGTTTACGAGAACAACATCCTGCGGTTTGCCGGCTATGGCTTCGGCAGCGTGAACCGCATCGGCAGCGACAACAGCATGATCGCCAATATCTGCTGCTATGTACGTACCATGCCCTCCAGTGGTTTTGTTATCCGCGGCAACGTGCTGGACAGCCCCATGCGCTATCAGACCACCATCGGCAGTCCCAACGAGGAGGGGCTTGGACCGGTGATCGAGGGAAATACCTACATCCAGCGGGGCAGCGAGGTGGCCATTGTCACGGTGGAAAGGACCGGGACCAGACTGCGGGAGACCTTAAGGGCCACAGACCAGGCATCCCTGGAGGAGAGCATCGCCCGCATCGACGCCGCGCCGGCTTCGGTGATGTACGAGTAGGGAGACGGCGTGCCGTCCACGGCGGCGGGCGGATCAGGAGCGGATTGTGCAGGTTGTATTTCACAGGACAGCCGGATGGATTTTGGCAGGAGCTTTTCGGAAGAGAGGACGGCTCCTGCCATATTTTGTGTGTTTAGTTTTGTCAAAAAAGTAAAAAGAACCAGAGGGACCCTTGTAAAAAATATTCTAATTGCCCCAGGCAGCCGGAGAAATAGTGAAAAAATTAACAAAGATAAAAAAGCCGAAAAAACACTATTGAATTTTGCAGGTTTATTAGGTAAAATAGAAGAAGATTGGGAATACTTCCAGAAAGTGGCACCCAAAACAAACCAATCCAAATTCAATCTTAGGAGGAAATGAAAATGGCAGTAAGAGTAGCAATTAACGGTTTCGGACGTATTGGCCGTCTGGCTTTCCGTCAGATGTTCGGCGCAGAAGGCTATGAGGTAGTAGCGATCAACGATCTGACCAGCCCCAAGATGCTGGCGCATCTGTTAAAGTATGATTCTTCTCAGGGAAAATACGCGCTGGCGGACAAGGTTACCTCTGGCGAAGATTCCATCACCGTTGACGGAAAAGAGATCAAGATTTACGCATTCCCGGATGCAAATAATTGCCCCTGGGGCGAGCTGAAGGTAGACGTAGTTCTGGAGTGCTCCGGATTCTACACCTCCAAGGCGAAGGCTCAGGCTCACATCAATGCCGGCGCCCGCAAGGTTGTGATCTCCGCTCCCGCAGGCAACGATCTGCCCACCATCGTATATAACACCAACCACACCACCCTGAAGCCGGAAGACACCATCATCTCCGCTGCTTCCTGCACCACCAACTGCCTGGCTCCCATGGCTGACGCTCTGAATAAGTACGCGCCCATCCAGTCCGGTATCATGGCTACCATCCATGCCTACACCGGCGACCAGATGACCCTGGACGGACCGCAGAGGAAGGGCGATCTGAGAAGAAGCCGCGCGGCTGCCATCAACATCGTTCCCAACAGCACCGGCGCTGCCAAGGCCATCGGCCTGGTGATCCCCGAGCTGAACGGCAAGCTGATCGGCTCCGCACAGCGTGTTCCGGTTCCCACCGGTTCCACCACTATCCTCACCGCGGTTGTGAAGAAGGACGAGGTGACCGTTGAGGGTATCAACGCTGCCATGAAGGCTGCGGCCAACGAGTCCTACGGCTACAACGAGGACGAGATCGTATCCTCCGACGTGATCGGAATGACCTATGGTTCTCTGTTCGACGCAACCCAGACCATGGTCTGCAAGATCGCTGACGGTTTATACGAGGTTCAGGTTGTTTCCTGGTATGACAACGAGAACAGCTATACCTCTCAGATGGTTCGCACCATCAAATATTTCTCTGAATTAGCATAAGGCACCTGAAAATTCGTTTTAAGAAAGCCTCAACAAACAGGGGTCCGGTCTTTTGGACCGGACCCTTTTATCGTGATAGGATTGCGGGAGCACGCGGTGCGGAGCAATTCGTAGGTATCCTGTGGGCAAAATACCTTTTGCCCCATTATCATTATTAAAAATTGGAGGAAAAATCATGTCTTTGAATAAATTGTCCATAGACGACATCAATGTAAAAGGAAAACGCGTACTGGTAAGATGCGACTTCAACGTACCCCTGAAGGACGGCAAGATCACCGACGAGAACCGTCTGGTGGCGGCCCTTCCCACCATCAAGAAGCTGATCGCCGACGGCGGCAAGGTGATCCTTTGCTCCCATCTTGGCAAGCCCAAGGGAGAGCCCAAGCCGGAGCTTTCTCTTGCGCCCGTGGCGGCCCGTCTCTCCGAGCTTCTGGGCCAGGAGGTAAAATTCGCCCCTGACAACGAGGTGGTTGGACCCAACGCCAGGGCTGCCGTGGCTGCCATGCAGGACGGGGATGTGGTGCTTCTTGAGAACACCCGTTACCGCGCGGAGGAGACCAAGAACGGCGAGGCCTTCAGCAAGGATCTGGCTTCCCTCTGCGATATTTTCGTAAACGACGCCTTCGGAACCGCTCATCGGGCTCACTGCTCCAACGTGGGCGTGGCTTCTCTGGTGGATACCGCGGCGGTTGGCTACCTCATGCAGAAGGAGATCGATTTCCTGGGAAATGCCGTTGAGAATCCGGTACGTCCCTTCGTAGCCATCCTGGGCGGAGCCAAGGTGGCCGACAAACTGAACGTGATCTCCAACCTGCTGGAGAAATGCGACACGCTGATCATCGGCGGCGGCATGGCCTTCACCTTCTTAAAGGCCCAGGGCAAAGAGGTAGGAAAGTCCCTGGTGGATGACGAGAAGCTTGACTATTGCAGAGAAATGATCGCGAAGGCCGAGAAGCTTGGCAAGCAGCTTCTGCTTCCGGTGGACACCGTCTGCAGCACCTCCTTCCCCAGCCCCATCGACGCGGAGATCCCGGTTGTCAACGTATCCGTGGATGAAATGCCTGCGGACCAGATGGGCCTGGACATCGGAACCGAGACCG
The DNA here is from genome assembly GCA_944376745.1 of uncultured Lachnospiraceae bacterium. Lineage (GTDB taxonomy): Bacteria > Bacillota > Clostridia > Lachnospirales > Lachnospiraceae > 14-2. Next base: position 5,935 of record CALWDR010000100.1, on the reverse strand, counting down.
CGAAGCTCTACGCGGACGCTGTGAAGTCCGCCAAGACCGTGGTATGGAACGGACCCATGGGCGTATTTGAGAATCCCATCCTGGCCAAGGGAACCATCGCGGTGGCCAAGGCTCTGGCGGAGACCGACGCCACCACCATCATCGGCGGCGGAGATTCCGCGGCAGCTGTAAATCAGCTTGGCTTCGGCGACAAGATGACCCACATTTCCACCGGCGGCGGCGCCTCCCTGGAGTTCCTGGAAGGCAAGGAGCTTCCCGGCGTGGCGGCAGCCAATGATAAATAGGCCGGGGCCGGAAGCACTTGGTGAAAGCGAGCCGTAAGGCGAAGCTTGAACTTAGTGCGAGGCCGTTCTGTGAGATTAGTGAAAGCGAGCCGTAAGGCGAAGCTTGAACTTAGCGAACAGAACTTCCTTAGAAACAGAACTTCCTTATGAAAAAAGTAAATAAAAATAGAGGAGAATCTAAAATGGCAAGAAAAAAAATCATCGCCGGCAACTGGAAGATGAACAAGACTCCCAGCGAGGCCGTGGCGTTAATCAATGAATTAAAGCCCCTGGTGGCCAATGATGAGGTGGACGTGGTTTTCTGCGTCCCCGCCATCGACATCATTCCGGCCATGGAGGCCGCGAAGGGCTCCAACATCCAGATCGTCGCGGAAAATATGTACTGCGAGGAGAGCGGCGCCTACACCGGGGAGATCGCTCCGAACATGCTCACCGACGTGGGCGTGAAATATGTGATCATCGGCCATTCCGAGCGCAGGGAATATTTTGCGGAGACCGATGAGACTGTGAACAAGAAGGTGCTGAAGGCCTTTGCGCATGGGATCACCCCCATCATCTGCTGCGGCGAGAGCCTGACCCAGAGAGAGCAGGGCATCACCATCGACTGGATCCGCCAGCAGATCAAGATCGCCTTCTTAAATGTAACTGCCGACCAGGCGAAGACCGCCGTGATCGCCTATGAGCCCATCTGGGCCATCGGAACCGGCAAGACTGCCACCTCCGACCAGGCCGAGGAGGTCTGCGCGGCCATCCGCGCCTGCATCGGGGAAATCTATGATGAGGCTACCGCGGAAGCCATCCGCATCCAGTACGGCGGCTCCGTAAACGCCGGAAATGCCGCGGAGCTGTTCGCGAAGCCCGACATTGACGGCGGACTGGTAGGCGGAGCCTCCTTAAAGCCGGAATTTGGCAAGATCGTCTGCTACAAGTAAGGGAAACGAGGAAAAACAATGAGACAGAAACCTACGGTTTTAATGATTTTGGACGGCTTCGGCCTGAATGAGCGCAAGGAGGGCAATGCCGTCTGGGAGGCAGAGACGCCGAATATTGACGGGCTGATGCGGGATTATCCCTTCGTGAAGGGTTATGCCAGCGGCCTGGCGGTGGGACTGCCGGACGGCCAGATGGGCAATTCCGAGGTGGGCCACCTGAATATGGGCGCTGGGCGCATCGTGTACCAGGAGCTTACCAGGATCAGCAAGGAGATTGAGGACGGGGACTTTTTCAAGAACGAGGCTTTAAAGGCCGGCATGGAAAATGTGAAGAAAAACAATTCCGCCCTGCATTTGTACGGGCTGTTGTCAGACGGCGGCGTACACAGCCACAACACCCACCTCTACGGGCTTCTTGAAATGGCCAAGCGGGAGGGGATTTCCAGGGTATATGTGCACTGCTTCTTAGACGGGCGCGACACCTCCCCCACCTCCGGCAAGGGCTTTATCGAGGAACTGGAGCAGAAGATGGCGGAAATCGGCGTGGGCGAGATTGCCACGGTGATGGGCCGCTACTATGTGATGGACCGCGACAACCGCTGGGAGCGTGTGGAGAAAGCTTACCGGGCCATCGCTTTCGGTGAGGGCATCGAGGTGGAAAATGCTGTTGCAGCCGTGCAGGCGTCCTACGACAAGGAGGTCACCGATGAATTCGTGGTGCCTGCGGTTGTGATGAAGGACGGCGCGCCTGTGGCCACCGTCAACGACAAGGACACCATCATTTTCTATAACTTCCGCCCGGACCGGGCCAGGGAGATCACCAGGGCCTTCTGTGCGGATGAGTTCGACGGCTTTGACCGGGGCGCCAGAAAGGATGTGACCTACGTCTGCTTTACCGAGTACGACGTGACCATCCCCAACAAGCTGGTGGCCTTCCACAAGGTGGAGCTTCACAACACCTTTGGACAGTTCCTGGCTTCCCAGGGCCTGACCCAGGCCAGGATCGCCGAGACTGAGAAGTACGCCCATGTGACCTTCTTCTTCAACGGCGGCGTGGAGGTGCCGAATCCGGGCGAAGACCGGGTGCTGGTAAATTCTCCCAAGGTGGCCACCTATGATCTGAAGCCGGAGATGAGCGCCTACGAGGTCTGCGACAAGCTGGTGGAAGCCATCAAGTCCGATAAGTATGACGTGATCATCATCAACTTTGCCAACTGCGACATGGTGGGGCACACCGGTGTGGAGGCTGCGGCCATCGCGGCTGTGGAAGCGGTGGACACCTGCGTGGGCAGAGCCGTGGCGGCCCTGAAAGAGGTGGGCGGCGCCATGTTCCTGTGCGCGGACCACGGAAATGCCGAGCAGCTCATCGACTACAACACCGGGGAGAGTTTTACGGCCCACACCACCAATCCGGTGCCCTTCATTTTGATCAACTATGATGAGGCCTATGGCCTGCGGGAGGGCGGCTGTCTGGCCGACATCGCGCCCACCCTCATTGAGATGATGGGCTTGCAGCAGCCGGCGGAGATGACCGGGAAATCGCTCCTGATCAGGAAATAGGGCGCTGCTGTGAAAGCACGAAAAAGAAAAAGCCCCTGTGCGGAATTTTTCCGCACGGGGCTTTTTTTAAACAAAGGTGATAGAGGCGTTGGCCTTTAAGGCAAGCTGTCCCTCCGCCTCCATGCATTTTAAAATGCCGGAAATAATGGGACAGGCGGCGTGCACCGGGAAGTGCTCTTTCGCGTATTCGTAAAAAACGTTGTCCCCGGGCTTCGTCAGACAGACCGCGATGGGGTCAAAGGTGTCGCCCAGCTCCTCCATCATGGCCTTCACGCTGGTACAGCCGCTGGAAACCTTCAGCACCACTTCCTCGTCCTCGTTGGTGTCGGCGGTCACGGTGGTCTTAAATCCGCATACCCCCGGCTCGATCACAACCTTCGTCATTTTCAGGTACCTCCTTCTGTTGTTCTTTGCTCATTTTTCTGCATGTTATTTTTGCCTGTTCTTTTCTGTCTCTCAGAGTTATTTGGCAGCCTTTCTGCCTCTCAAAGCTATTCGGCAGCTTTATCTGCCTCTCAGGGCTTCTTGGCAGCTTCCTCCGCTTTCCTGGTTTTTTTTGCGGCTTCCTCCGCCTTTTTGGATTTCTTCGCGGCCTCTTCTGGTTTGGTCAAAACCCGGGAATCAATGATGTTCTCAATGAGCTGCTTCTTCACATAGACATCGAAGCACAGAAGGCAGATGAAAGCGAACATCTGCATGTCCTCCCGGTTGGCCTCATCCACGTCCCCGAAGGTCTCCCTGCTCAGTTGAAATTTCCGGGCAATGTCCTTTTGCAGGTGGCTGCCCTCAGATTTTTCCAGACGGAACACCTCGGCATAGATATCCTCCAGGCTGATCTGGCCGCTGCCCCCGAAATATTTCTCCGTGACGGGATTCAAAATAGCCTGAATATCGCTGATACTCAGGATGTTTTTGAAATAATAGATAAATATCAGGGTCAGGATGTGCTCCTTGGTGTATTTTTTCTTCTGGGGCGGCGGGAGCAGGTCATTCTTGGCATAGTTGTTGATCATGGTCTTGGTCAGGATCTTGTCCTCCTCGAAACGCTTGGAGGCGGCAAGCTGCCGGTCCATGAAAGTGGTCACCTGGTCCATATACAAATCTATGTTGGGCAGGTCCTCCGGCTTCACATAGTCGATGCGGGCCAGATTGGACAGGATGCTGTTCAGCAAATCTTTCGTATCAATCGTCATATCTGTTCACCTCTGTTCCATTATATAGTATTAATTACCAGATGACAAGTATTTTGCGCTTTGTTTCTCTTTTTTTGAGGGGAACAGGTTACTGTTTGCTCCACGGCCAGAAGCGGACAAAGTCCGCCTAGTTTTAGCGAGTTTCCGGTTGTCTGCAGGCATAAAGCCGGCTCAGCTCCTGGGCTGTTTTGCCTGGATTGCGCACAATTAGAGAGAGTAATTCCTCGATTACCTGAGGCGTTTCCTCCAGTATGTCGGCAATTTCGCCGGAGGAAAGACCTTTGTTGTACTTCTTTTTCACCAATGAGATCAGTTTCGTCCACTCGCCCTCGGTGCGGCCTTCTTCCCGGCCTTTTTCCAGGCCTTCTTCCCGGCCCTTTTCCAGACCTTCTTCCCAGCCTTCTTCCCGTACCTGAAGCATATGGGCTTCCTCATCATATTCAAAGATACTCACTTCTATCGCCTCCGCCCTATTTTTTGTAAGAAATTCCGCCAGAATCCCTTCCCGGATACTTTCAGTTACCGCTCGGTCTACGGCTTCCTGGATGGACAGTTCCCTGGCATAGTTTCGCACCTTTTCTACATACAGCATATATTCTTTCAGCAGGCAGCAGCTTTCCAGCAGAGTCCGGTTATTTCCGGGATTGATATTCAGCACGGTTACGCAAAGCTCCACCTCCGGCTGCTCCATCGGTTTCTCGAAGGCCTCCGACAACCGCAGCATTTGCCGCTCCGGCATTTTAGATGTTCCATTGTAGAATACGACAAATTTTGGAGTAGGTATTTTAATCTGTTTGCTACCGTACAGGTTCTTATTCACCACCAGTCCCTGTAAGAGCCTGGATAAATAAAATAGCTTCCGCAGAGGGAGATTGGGATTAAAGGATGCCTGGTGTTCGTACAGATTCAGAAAGAAGTCGAAAATAAAGGAAATATCGTTCTTCATGTTCATGTAGATCGCATTTTCCAGGGTATTGATGACTAAATCCTCCGGGTTGGTGTAGTGGGTGCCATTTACGGCGTTGTACAGGCTTAAAAGATTTTCCCTCTTTTCCATAAAAATCATGCGGAAAAGCCTGTCCTTATAAGTGCGTTTGGTTTTTAATTCCATTCTGTTACCTCCTTATGCCGCAGGAGGTTTTTACGAAAATCTCCTGCTTCCTTTGTAGTTTGTGGTGATTGTCAAGCATAGATTTTCCGTAAAAAATAAAATAGAATCAGCCAATGCAGATAGAAAGAACATATGCTTTGCCATGATTATAACACCATAACAAAGCATATGCAAGAAAAAATCTTCTTTTGGCTGAGAAAAAATACCATCCAGCCTACCGGTAAAATACCATCCACTGGCCCTTTGCCTGGGAGGTGATCTCCACCAGCGTCTCTTTGTTTTGGACGGTGAAGGGATAGGCAGCGGTGGTCTCAAGCTGGGCGTCCCGGCACAGGGCGCACTGCATGCCGGCGGCGTCGAAGGGAAGCTGAAGGGCGCACTCCGTGTCGCATTTTACGGCGTAGGCCGATTGAATACCCTCCGAAAGCTCCCCGGCATCGATCTGGTAGAAGGCCATGTCTGCAGGCTGCTCTGTGAAACGGTAGTCCCTGCCGTCGATCCGAATCCCGGTGGTGTCCCGTCCTACGAAGCCCGTAAGGCCGGCCTCCTTCGTGAAGCGGTAGCTCAGGGCGCCCGTACCCTCGTAGGAAATCTGATGGCCCAGGAGCTGCGCGTTTTCAAGATGGATCCGGCGGGGAGTCAGCGCTACGGTTTTCAGGATCTGGCGGTCCCGCTCCTCGTCCCGGTAGAAGGTGCCGTACCAGTCCTCCCGGATGGTGCGCATATGGTTGGCCATGGTGACGGTGCCGTTGGGGAAGCGGTTCAGGATGTAGGGGCTTTCGGCCGGGCGGGAGAGAGCCTCGCAGCCCTGGGGGTCGTAGCAGCCAAGCTCCCGCAAAATGGAGAACAGCGTAT
>CALWDR010000099.1 GCA_944376745.1 uncultured Lachnospiraceae bacterium | reverse complement strand
GGAAGCCTCTACTGACATGGCTGAGGAGAAGAAACAGATCCCCCTGCGGATCTCTGCCAAGCTGTACGCCCAGCTTGCCGCCTGGGCCGAGGATGATTTCCGCTCCCTCAACGGGCAGATCGAGTATCTGCTGACGGAATGCGTCCGGCAGAGGAAGAAGAACGGGAAGTATGTGTCCGAGACGCTGGATGAGGGGATCGAGTTGGATATTTGAAAGAACGCTGAGACCATACGAAAGGAAATACGACAATGAATCTACAGAAAGGCCGCCCCGCCACAGGCGAGGGCAGAATGGAAAAAGAATTGCGGACCTACGATCTGCTGGACCGGGTGGGCGTGGAATACTGGCGGGTGGATCACGCGCCCGCCTACACCATGGAGGCCTGCGGGGAGGTCGATAAGGTACTGGGCACCCGGATGTGCAAAAATCTTTTTCTGTGCAACCGCCAGAAAACGGATTTTTATCTGCTGCTGATACCGGACGGCAAAGTTTTCAAGACCAGGGAGCTGTCCCACCAGATCGGCAGCAGCCGGCTGTCCTTCGGGACGGCGGAGGACATGGAGCGATACCTGGACATCACGCCGGGGGCAGTCAGCGTCCTGGGGCTTATGAACGATAAGGACAACGCGGTGAAGCTTCTGGTGGATGAGGATGTGCTGGCGGATGAATATCTGGGCTGCCATCCCTGCGTGAACACCTCCAGCTTAAAGCTGCGGACGCAGGATGTGTTCGGCCCGGTGCTGGCGGCCATGCATCATGATATGACTGTGGTGAAGCTTGTGGGAGAATAGGTGAATGCTGGTGGTATCAGTACATGAGAGCCGGTATGAAGGAAGGTGCCCTGCGCACCGGGAAGGATACGGAAGAAGAAAGGAGAAAACGATGCGTATATTGATCATTCGACACGGGGACCCGGATTATGAGCGTGATTCCCTGACGGAAAAGGGCTGGCGGGAGGTGGAGCTTCTGTCGGAGCGGCTGGCGAAAATGGACATTCAGTATTTTTATGTGTCGCCCCTGGGCAGGGCTAAGGATACCGCCGCCCCGACGCTGCGGAAAATGAACCGCACTGCGGAGGAATGCCAGTGGCTGCGGGAATTTGAGCCTCTGATCACAAAGCCTAACGTGCCGGACCGGCCCAGCATTCCCTGGGACTGGCTGCCGGCGGACTGGACCAGGGAGGAGGCTTTTTTCCGCAGGGACCTCTGGTCCGCCCAGGAAGCCATGAAGGGTGGAAAAGTGGGAGAGGAATACCGGTGGATCGTGGATAACTTTGACGGCCTGCTGGCCAGGCATGGATATGTGCGGGAGGGAGAGCTCTACCGGGCTGTTGGGCCCAACCGGGATACGCTGGTATTTTTCTGTCATTTCGGCCTGCAGTGCATACTGCTGAGCCATCTGATGCAGGTATCGCCCGTGATCCTCTGGCATCACCTGTGCCTGCCGCCCTCCTCGGTGACCACCCTGTACACGGAGGAGCGCAGGAAGGGCATTGCCCAGTTTCGGGCCCAGAGCATCGGGGACGTCTCCCACCTCTATGCGGGCGGGGAGGAGCCGGCCTTTGCGGGGCGTTTCTGCGAGATCTTTGACAGTGACGAACGTCATGATTAGACAGAGGTACATGGCAGGGAGGGCTGCACTTCGAGGCAACGCTGAAGTGCAGCCCTCCCGGAACTGGCCTCTGAACAGTAGCACTGTCCCTGTAAATTTATCTCGCTCTGCGTCCAGTAACTCTCTGTCTCCGCAAATTTATCGATAAAATTCTTTTTTTCATAGACTTTTTCCTGAAAAATGGTTATAATATCCATAAGTGAAAAAATATTGCCAAGGGGGGACTGCATGTGAAGGACAAAAACGGCGTACTCCGCTCCCTGCTTCTGGTGACGCAATTTGGCATCAGCATGATAGTTCCTGTTTTACTGTGTACCTGGCTTGGCGCCTGGCTGGGGAGGAAGCTGGGCCTTCCCATACTCGCCGTACCGCTGTTTCTGGCGGGGGCCCTGGCCGGAGCCCGGAATGTCTATGTCCTGGCAAAAAAGGTATATGAGGATAAGGAGGGGGACCATGCTAAAAAGGATCAATAACATTCTGCCCGAGCTGCTGTTGGAGATTTTTATCTACGGGCTGATCGTCCAGCTTGCCGGCGTGTGGTTTGTGGAGGATAAGCTTGGCTACTCCATCGGCCTGTGGCTGGGGATCGCCCTGGCCATGGGGATGGCCATCCATATGGCGGTCACCATTGCGGACTCTCTGGAGGGGGCCGTCGGTGGGAGGATCACCGTCCGCACCACCCTGTTTTTCCTGCTGCGCTATCTGGTGGTGGTTCTTCTGTTTGTGGCGGTGTTCTACTTTGATCTTGGAAATGTGATCCTGATGTTCATCGGCGTCATGGGACTGAAGGTGGCGGCATATCTGCAGCCCCTGATGCACAGATTCCTGGCGGGAAAGGGCAGCCCTGCGGGAAAGGACGGTCTTGCGGGGGAGGAGAGCCTTGCGGGGAAAGACAGCCTGGCGGGGAAGGAGAGCTTTGCGGGGAAAGACAGCCTTGCGGGGAAGGGCAGTGAGAAGGAAAATGAGTCTGCGGAGTCCTAGCGTACCGGCACGACCATTTGCAAGGGAGGTGAGAGGGTGAGATTAGAGATACTGGCAGCATCCGGCATAGACCTGGCGGGCGCGATACTGGCAGCATCCGGCCAGGGTCTGGCGGGCGCGATACCAGCGGCAGCCGGCGCGGACACGGCGGGCGCGGTATTGGCAACATCCGGCACGGATGTGGATTTTATGATACACGGGCTGTTTTCCTATGAGCTGTTCGGGCAGACCTTCTGGATCACCACCAGTCATGTGTGTATTCTGATCGTCATGCTGGTTCTTGTGGGCTTTGCCCTGGTGGTGAACCGGAAGCTGAAGCATGCCGGGGAAGTGCCCGGAACGCTTCAGAATATCGCGGAGCTCATCGTGGAGAAGCTGGACGGCATGGTGCACGGGGTCATGGGCAGGCGGGGCCGGGGCTTTGCCAACTATATCGGGACGGTTTTTCTGTTTATACTGGTGTCCAATATTTCCGGCATTTTCGGCTTAAGACCGCCCACGGCGGATTACGGCACGACGCTGCCTTTGGGGCTTCTTACATTTTTCCTGATCCATATTACCCAGTTCCGCTATCAGAAGCCCAGGGAGATCTGGGAGGGGATGTGTTCCCCGCTGCCGCCATGGCTTCCGCTGTGGCTTCCCATCAATCTCATCAGCGAGATCGCCGTGCCCATTTCCCTGTCTCTGCGTCTGTTTGCCAACATTTTGTCGGGGACCGTCATTATGGCGCTGGTGTATGGGCTGCTGGCGAAGATCGCCTTTGTCTGGCCCGCGGTGCTGCATGTGTATTTTGATTTATTTTCAGGCG
>CALWDR010000098.1 GCA_944376745.1 uncultured Lachnospiraceae bacterium | reverse complement strand
TCCACCGCAAGCAGGATAGATCTCACAATCTCCGTGAGAGACTGGAAGGAGATAGATCTTTTCATGTCCAAGAAATAGGGGATCTCAAAGCTGTCGAAGATCTCCGGCACATAATTGCCGTAAAGCTCCACGTCCCCGCAGACCAGAGCGATGTCCTTGTAGCGGCAGCCCTCCTCCCGGATCAGACGCCTGATCTCCCCCGCGATGAAAAGCAGCTCCCTTCTGGGGTCCGAAAGACTGTAGAGGAAAATGTGATTCGCCGGGTCTGTATACCTTCCGGCCTCCAGTTTCCCAAAAGCCGGATACTTCTCCACCTGATCCCGGAACAGATTCCGCTCCAGCCATTCCAGAGGCTTCGCCTCCCGGAACCGCCCCCTAGCGCTGTGGGTAAGCTGCACAGGCCCGGCCAGCTCCATATGGCGGCGGGCCGCCAAGTCCGACAAGATCCCCACCGTCTTTTTGCTCATGTAAAAAAGCTCCTGCATCCCCGTCAGGCGATAGGGGTCCTCCCGCTCGTCCAAAGTCACCGTCACATACACGTCCCTGGCGCAGGCGAACAGCCGCTCCAGAAGCTCATACTGGATCGGGGTAAAGCCGGTAAAGCCGTCCAGCACCAGGACGCTGTCCCGAAGGAGCCTGGAATGCTCCGCCTCCTGGGCCAGCACCTGCAAAATCTCCTCCGCCGTGATATAATTTCCCCTAAGATAGTCCAAAAAACCCTGATACATGGTGCAGATGTCGGCCATCCGGTACCGGAAGGGCAGGGGAAGGCTCTCGTCCTCCGCGAGATTTTTTAACTGCTCCGTGCCGATCCGGTACTGTCCAAGCTCCGAGATGACGGATTTCAGTTCGTTGATGTAGCCGGGCTTTTTCATATTTCCCTTAAGAAGCGTAAGCTCCTCCTGCTTCTCCCCGGCAACCTTCCGCAGCACGAAATTCTTGCCCGTCTCCTCCAGTACCGTAAGGCCCCTAAGGCCCAGCTCGTCAAACACCCGGTAGGCCAACCGCTGAAAGCTGACCACGTCGATATTTAAAATGCAATGGTTTTCCTGGCGGCGCACCAGCTCCCGCTGGGTCTGCATGGTGAACTGCTCCGGCACCACCACGAAAAACAGCTGATTCGGATCTTGTTGGGACAGCTTTAAGATATGCTCGTATATGTAATTGGATTTTCCGCTTCCGGAGCCTCCGAAAATAAACTGAAGCGCCATAAACGACTCCTTTTCACGCAATTCGGCCCCCGCCGCGCGCCCTGCGGCGGCGAGAGGCCGAGCTGTAATTCACGACAATAGAAAGTTCGCGAAGCGTGCTTTCTATTGTCTAGATCAACGTCTCCATCTCATCCAGCAATTCTCCGAACACGTCCAGGGCGGCCTGGATGGGCGCCTTCGTGTTCATGTCCACGCCGGCGATCTTAAGAAGCTCCACCGGAGCCTTGGAACAGCCGCCGGATAGAAATTTCATATAGTCGTCCACCGCAGGCTGGCCCTCCTTTAAGATCCGGCGGGCGATGGCCACCGCCGCCGAGAAGCCCGTGGCGTACTGGTACACGTAAAAGTTCATATAGAAATGAGGAATCCTGCACCACTCCAGGGCAATCTCCTCATCAGACACCATATCCGGCCCGAAATACCTGCAGTTCAGATCGTAATAGACCTTCTTCAGCACCTCCGCAGTCAGGCTCTCCCCGGCCTCCGCCATGGCGTTGGTGGTTTTTTCGTACTCCGCGAACATGGTCTGGCGGTAAACCGTGCCCTTGAAGCTGTCCAGGAAGTGGTTGATCAGATACGCCCGCTCCCGCCTTTCGGCGGTGCGCGCCAGCAGGTATTCCATCAGCAGGACCTCGTTGCAGGTGGAAGCCACCTCCGCCACAAAGGTCTTATAGCGGGAGTAGAGGAAGGGCTGGGTCTCATTGGAAAAATAGGAATGCATGGCGTGCCCCATCTCGTGGGCCAGGGTGAACATGTTGTCCAGGGTGCCGTCATAGTTTAACAGCACATAAGGATGCACCCCGTAAACTCCCGCGGAATAGGCCCCGCTCCGCTTGCCCTCATTTTCATACACATCGATCCAGCGATTCTCAAAGCCCTGCTTCACAAGGCTCACATACCGCTCTCCCAGGGGAGCGAGGGCCTTTAATACCGTCTCCTTGGCCTCCTCAAAGGACACCTTCCGGTCAGCGTCGGCGATCATGGGGGTGTAGACGTCGTACATGTGAAGCTCCTCCACCCCCAGGCATTTCTTGCGCAGGCCCACGTAACGGTACATTTTGTCCATATTTTCGTTGACGGCCTCCACCAGGTTCTCATAGACGGCGGGGGGCACGTTGCTGGCGTCCACCGACGCCTCCAGGTTGGAGCCGTAGTGCCGGGCCCTGGTCTGGAACATCAGCTGGCGCACCTGGCCGTTGTAGAGAGCCGCCAGGGTATTTTCAAATTTATGATAGGTGGAATAAAGGCCTGTAAAGGCGTCCTTTCGCACCCTTCTGTCCTTGCTGGAGAGCAGGGAAATATACCGTCCCTGGGTGATCCGCACCTGTTCGCCGTTTTCATCGGTAATTTCCGGGAACTGCAGATCCGCGTTGGAAAATAAAGAAAATACCTCCGAGGGCGTCTCCTGCATTTCTCCGGTAGAAGCCAGAAGCTCCTCCATCTCCGCGGACAGGGTGTGGGCCTTGGTCCTCTGGATCTCCGCAAAGAACAGACGGTACTCCAAAAGCCCCGGCTCCTCCTTGCAGTACTCCTCCAGGGTCTCCTCCGAAAGCATCAGAATGGAGGGCTCCAGAAACGCCAGACGGCTGTCGATCTCCACGATGACGCTCATCATCCGCTGGTAGTTCGCCTGGTTCTGGCTGTTCTTTTTATCCACATCCGTGGCCCGGCTGGCATAATTGGCCGTCCGGTAGTAGGTTTTCACGCACTCCTCGTAAAGCTTTAAAGTCTCGTAAAGCTCTGCGGCGCTCTCTGTGAAGGAATTTTTCCGCTCCTCCACGGCAGCCGCCAGCTCCTGGGCTTTCTTCACGGCGTCCTCCCAGTCCGACAGGGTGGCGAACATGTCCTCCAAGGCCCAGGTATCCTCCTTTTTGACTTCACTTCGTTTTGGTAATTCTTTTGCCATGTCTCTGATTCTCCCTTTCTGTCAAAAATACAGCCGCTTAGGCGGCACGATCTCCTTTTCCCGGAACAGCTTATTCACGATCTCCCGGTACTCCCAAAGCCTCTGGGCCTTGCGAAGCTTTTTGGCCTCCCGCTCACTGTCCGAAAACAGACGGATCATATAAAACCACAATTCCTTCATTTTAAAAAGCACCGGAATCTCCCCGGAAAGCTCCCGCTCGTAGCTGGACAGTAGCTTCTCGTGAAAATCATAGAGCCGCTCTGCCGTCACCCATTTTCCCGCTCTCTCATCCAAAAAGCCGGGATTTACAAGAAATCCCCGCCCGATCATCACCGTTTTTACCTGGGGATACGCCTGTTCAAAGGCTTCCAGATCCCCCTGGGTAAAAAGATCCCCGTTATAGCAGATCTTGTGAGGACTTTTTGCAAGGGCTTCCCCAAACACCTCCATGCGGGGCTTATTTTTGTAGAAATCCTTCTGCACCCTGGGATGAATGATCAGCTCGTGGAGGGGATATTTGTTGTAAATGGCAAGAATCGGGTAAAATTCCTCCGGCTCCTCCACGCCCAGACGGGTCTTGATGGAAATCCGCAGGCCGGTGCCCGCAAAGATCCGGTCCAGAAACGCATCCAGCTCCTTTGGCTCCCCCAAGAATCCGGCTCCCCGCTTCTTCGCCGCCACGGTCCCCGAGGGACAGCCCAGATTTAAGTTCACCTCCCGGTAGCCCAGCTCCTCCAACTCCCGGCAGGTGCAGATAAAATCCTCCGCCCGGTTGGTCAGTATCTGGGGAACTGTGTACATTCCCCGGTTGTGCTCCGGGTCCACGTCCCTCTTCTCCCGCGCTCCGAGACAGCGCTTCTGATTGGGCGCGATAAAAGGGGTAAAGCATTTATCCGGAAACGTAAAAAATTCTTTTAAGGCGTTCCGGTACAGATACCCTGTGAGCCCCTCCATGGGGGCAAGATAATAATTCACCGCTTATTCACTCCCGCTCCTCTCGCTGACAGGGCCATCCTTCCGCCCATGCTCCTCTCCGCATGCTAAATTTGTCCCCACAGCTTGTATTTGATCACGGCAAAAGCCTCCCGCAGATAGAGGTTCGGCACCGTATACCACATCACGGAAGCCCCCAGGCCCTCCACCCGGGTCAGCCCCTGCTTCCTGGCGATCCCCACGCTGCGGTACACGTGGAAATTGTTGGTGACCAACACCACACGGGGATTCTCCCCCTCCATCTTCGCTCTGCTGAAGCTGATATTTTCATAGGTATTTACGGAGGCGTCCTCCAGGATCATCCGCTCCTTAGAGATTCCCTTTTCCTCCAGATATTCCGCCATGGCCTGGGCTTCGGAAATCTCCTCCCCCGGCCCCTGGCCGCCGGAGAGGATCGCCTTAGTACCGGGATTTTCCAGAAGATAGCCCAAGGCCGCATCCAGACGCCGGGCCAGGTTATAGGAGGGCGTCCGTCCCCGGACCTGGGCGCCCAGCACGAGCACATAGTCCGCCCCCGGCTGGGGCGCCCGGCTGCCGTAGCTGATAATGAAAATCTCCGCCGCCCCAAGGGCCAGCACACACAGGCCGCACAAAACGCCTCCCACCGCCTTCACCGGCATGGGAACCGCCCGCAGGATGCGAGCCGCCCGCTTCCACCCTGCCGCCAGCAGGATACAGAAGCCTCCCAGGAGAAGCCAGAAATAGGTGAAGGTATTGGTCAGCCCCGCAAAAACCGCATAGACGGCAAAGTAGAGCAGGCTCAGGCCGCCCAGGAGAAATCCAAGTATTCTGACACCCATATTATCCTCCTTCAACATACCTGTTATTTGCTTTCCTCGCCGTTCTTTCCGGTGTCGGTCTCTTCCGCTGTCTTACGCTCCGCAACGGGCTCCTCCGCTGCTTCCGTCTCCGCTGCCTTACGCTCCGCCGCGGGCTCCTCCGCCTTCACCCGCTTGCGGCCTGTGAGAAACAGCAGGATTCCGCCGATAACGATCACAATGGAGATAGCCTG
>CALWDR010000097.1 GCA_944376745.1 uncultured Lachnospiraceae bacterium | reverse complement strand
GCGGACAGCACGGTTCTTCGGCAGTTGAGCAACGGAGAGACCGCCACAAGAACGGGCGTCAGCGACCAGGGCTGGTCCCGGCTGGTGCTGGACGGGACAACCTATTACGCCGTGTCCAGCTTCCTGACCACGGACCTCTCCTACCGTCCGCCGGAACCGGAAGCCCAGGACGACGACGGCATCAAGACCCAGTTCACCCCCTGCCAGGAGCAGGTGACCCCGAAGATCGAGATCAACCTGCGCAGCATTCCCAGCGTGACCAACCCGGAAGCCGTGGTGGTAGCCACCGCCTATGCGGGGGAGGTCTTCACACGGACCGGCATCAACACGGATGTGGGCTGGTCCAGAGTGGAGTATAACGGACAGGTGCTTTACTGTGTCAGCAGTTATCTGGAGGTGGTGGAACAGTAAAAAACACTGCTTTGTAGGATTCTCCGCCTGCGGTGGGTTGCTGAGTGCCAATGGCACTCAGCAACGAATGGAGCGAAGCGGAAACCGCATAAGCGACATCTTCCAATCCGCCGCAGCGCGATCCTCGCGGAGCAATATTATCTTTCCACGATCATCAGTACACCTTCCGCTCCAACCTTATTTTCAGGCACAACGAGCAGATCTTCGTTCATGCATTCTTCGATTGCCTTTGATAGTATCCTGACTCCTGCGATCAACGTTGTATAAATCTGATATTCGTTCATCAAGTGTTCCGGAATGTGTGTTCGCATAAATGCGGACAGTTCTGCAGCAATTTGCTCAGTAACCGTTCCCATATCATGAACGAACGCAAAAGAAAGATTATAAAAGTCCGTATCGTTCTTTCTGTCGATCACGATGATTTTGGGTTCAATGATATTTCCGTTCTTACGAAGATACCCGCATTCAAGAGCTTTGGCAGCTATTTCTTTTTCCGTTTCGGAAAGTTCATCAATCGAAATTCCACCAATGGCTTTAAGCACCATCAGCAGCTTTTCATCCTGCGACAGATTATGTCCACAATGGAAGTGTTTGTCGATGCGCTTGCCGTAAATATTGGAAACGAAAACAGATTTATATCCGCCAACAGAAGCTGCGTCAATACCATCGCTGCCATAGAAACCAAATTCAGGACATTGTTCCTCTGTATATGCAACTGCAACACAAGAAAACGTCCTATGAACCGGAACAATGTCAGAAAAATATTTTTCTGCAAGAACTTGATTGATTCTTTCTTCAAAATCCCAAACTATTCTTGAAATCAAAGACCACATGATGAATCGCAAATCCTTCTGTTCGCTTAAATACGGGAAAGAAAGTATTGTTTCCCCATTCCGCTTCAGCGTGTTTTTGATAACCTCACAAAATTCAGGTAAATGCTTTTCGTAAATCTTGTTGGCCTGGTCATACTCATCATAATCCACCAAGTGGATATTAACTGCGTACTTACCGTGATCAAGCCTGCGGAGCATACCATATTCCCCATTTTCGCCTCTGCATTGAATTTCCAGTTCTTCTTCAATATAAGGCATAGGCACACAAAGCTTCTCAGACAGTTCTTTGGCTGACTGCGGTTTGTCTTTGCACAAGTAAATCAAGTTTTGAGAAAACATCCTCTCAGTTTTAGAACGAGGATCGTTGCCGCAGGGATTTCCGGTTCCTGAAATAGCCAATTTGACAGGCTTTAACACATAAGTTCTTTCGCTCATAGCTTCAACCTCTTTTCTAAGTGAATTTCGTGCAGAAAACAAACGCTGCTTCACAGTGGTTTCATTGATATTAAGTCTTGCAGCAATATCTTTTACCTTCAACTCATCAATGTAAAACATTACCATTACTTCGCGATATGCCTTTGATAAAAAAGCAATTTCCTTGAAAATCCTGCTTAATTGTTCTTGCTCGGCTGCTTCCTCGATAAATTCTTCTATTTCATTTTCTTTCGATGCTAAAATCAGGTCGCTGTTTTCCATGCTGAATACCTGGTGTTCTGCATTTCTTTTCTCACAATAGTCCGCATAAACTCTGCGGGCAACAGTCCATACAAAGGCATAAAAATTTTCGACGCGCTCTTGTTTCTGTATGGCTGATATTACTGCAAGAACAATATCCGAGCATAGATCCTCAGCCTCAAAGGATGTATTGCATCTATGATAAGAAAAATGATATATCTTATCAAGGAAGTCTTTGTCATCAAGTAATTTTAACGTTTCGTTCGTTTTCATCCTGCACCTTTTTTCGTTTCAATCATGATTGTTACGCCCATATAGTCGGAACAATCTGAGGTTGGTTAGGTGATTTTATAAAATATTTTATACCTTCTTTTCAGTCGATGGTATAGTAAAAATTATTTTTATTTGATCGGAGCCGCAGCTCATATTCCTGAGTGCGGCTCCTTACAACGACAAATTTATTCCAAAAACTATTTCACAACCTGGAGTATATGCCACTCCCCCGTCAGCCTGCACAGGGTGCGGTGATTCTCCTCCTCCCAGGTTATTTCCGCGACAGGCACGTCCGCCTTCACCTCCGAAACCCTGGTTCCATAAAATGCCACCAGCATAGGCGCAGGCTCCCCGGAGGAAGTGACCGTAAATCCATCCGCTTCCGGGCAGATCTCATACTCCGTAAAATGTTCCTCATCCATATAAAACTTCGCAGCTCTCCGGTACACGGCCTCCGTCACCAGCAGAAGCTTCCCGGCGTGTTCCGTATCCAGCGTGGGCAGCCCGTCGCTTCCCGCCGCAACCGGGATCACCGCCCCCGGCCTTAGGAATACCGGAATCCTCTTAAGGGGCGCCTCCACCGTATGCTCCCCTGCCGCAAAGGTCCGTCCGTCATACAGGTCCACCCAGCCGTCCTCCGGAAAGGTCACCACGGCTGTCCGCTTTCCCTGCTCCGTGATGGGGCACACAAGAAAATCCTCGCAGAAGAGATACTGGGTGTCCACCTCCGGCGAGCCGCCGTAAGCCACCGCCATGGATTTGACCAGAGCATCTCCCTCCAGGGCCCCCCGGACGGCGGTACTGTAGATCTTGTCCAGCAGGCTTAACCGGATGGCATAATATTTCTGAAACAGCTCCACCGTCATATCCGAATAGAACCAGGGCTCGTGGGCAGACCAGCCGTGATTGCGCATCAGGGGGCTGAAGCTTGCGAACTGCATCCACCGGATATAGACCTCCTCCTCATCGACGCCCTCCTCCCGGTTGGGAAAATACCCTCCCAGGTCGCTGCCCCAGATGGAGAATCCGCTGGCTGCCGCCGAGAGCATGGCCCAGACGGAGCGCCGAAGTCCCAGGAAATTCTGGGGCATGTCGCCGCCGAAGGAGGCGCTGTAGCGCTGGCTTCCGGCGCAGCCGGAGCGCTGGAACAGCATGAATTCCTCTCCCATGCGCTTCAAAAAAGCCTCGTGCATTCCCTTTGCGTACCAGTAAGCGTAGCCGTTGTGCATTTCCGTCCCGGTCCTGCCGTTGTGGCACAGAGCGTCCTCCGGCATGCAGTCCGCGTAATCGATCATCAGTCCATGGAGGCCCTTGCCCGTCAGATCGTGATATTTTTCATAAAAGGCGTCCTCAAAGGCAGGGTCCGTAAAATCCACATACTCATTGAGCAGCGCTTCCCGGGGATTGCTGGCCCTCTTCACCCGCACCTCATCATAGGGAAAATCCGTCTCTTTCTGCGGAGGCAGACAGGAATTGGTCCAGAGCAAAGCCCGGACGCCCCGCTCCGCCAGCAGCTCGAAGATCTCCGGCACCGGATTGACCTCAAGGTAGATCTGGTGAATGGGGATCCCCATCTTCTCATAGTGGTCCAACACCTCCCGGATCCGCTCCGGCGCAAAGCTTTCATCCGGCGTGTTCCACACCATCCAGCCGCCGCCTGCCCAGTACTCAAAGGCCCATTTCGGCGGGAGATACGGTTTCCCGGTCAGCTTCAGATAGGAGGACAGGTTCTCCTGGGGCGTCCCCGTCCAAACGTACAGATCGAACTGGCAGGCATAAATATCAAAATACAGCTTATCCCGCTCCCGCACCCCCAGATCGCACTCCACGGGCGCAAAGGTGTTGAAGAACAGGCTGTACCCCCGCGTAGAATGCAGCAAGGGCACATTTTTATAGGCCTGGGTCTTGATGCCCAGATCGTTGCTCAGCGGGGAGAGACCGGACACGTCGCAGCAGTCCAGGTTCCAGGTGGTGATGTGCGTCTTATTCTGGCAGAGCCCGTTGAACCGCTCTCCCAGCCCGTATACCTTTTCACCCTCCTCCAACGGCAGCGTCAGCTTTACATCACGAAACTTCATATCCACATCATAGCAGAACTGAAGCTGGGAGCTGGAAATGATTTTCCGAAGTCTCCGGTCTGCGCCGTAGATCTCCAGCCGCCAGCTATCCTCCGCCGTACGCAGCACGCAGCCCGTATCGCCCGCCCAGAGGGCCAGCGCTCCGTCCTCCCCCTTCTCATAGCGGATCTCCAGAAGCTTCTCCGGCTCAAAAAATCCCGCATGGGAATCGCGGATGCGGACCCCGCCCAGGGCCGGGAAGGAAATATACAGAAACATTCTTTTTTTATTGGTCCGAAAGCAGATACACAGCTGCCTGGCACCGCAGTCCAGCCCGCAGATCCCGCCGTTTCGGGCTGGAGTCGTGCAGGGCTTCTGCGGAAACTGCATGATCACATACGACATAAGCATCCCTCCATCGAAAACAGTATCATTTTATACGACATAAACATTCCTCCATCGAAAACAGTATCCTCACACCGGGCATAGCAGGAAATCAGCATCCTCACACCGGGCATAGCAGGAAATCAGTATCCTCACACCGGGCATAGCCGAAAATGCAGCTGGCAGGCCTGGTACTCGCCCATGTCCGGCAGCGGGATCCCCGCCTCCATCAACGCCCCGCCGTAGTAGGTCCGCCCGCTCTCCTCCTCCCGATACAGGGCGTCCGGCTTAAGTCCTTTCAGCTTTAAGTAATAGACGGCCTTATTGGCGTGGGTCTCCTGCAGCACCACATTTGCCAGCGCCTCGCTGCCGTCCTCCGACACAAATTCCCAGGCGGCGTAAGCATCCGCGAAGGGGTCCGTCAGCCTGTAATAATCGCCCCGGCGGATCAGATGCTCGTATTTCCGGTATTCCCGGATCTGCTCCCGCACCAGCTCCTTCTCCTCCCCGCTTAAGACGGCGGGATTGAGCTCGTAGCCAAAGGTTCCGCTCATGGCCGCCACGCCCCGGGTCTTCAGGCTGGTGACCCGCCCGGTCTGGTGGTTGGGCACCGCCGACACATGGGAGCCCATGCTGGAAATGGGATAGAAGAAGGAGGTCCCGTACTGGATGCGCAGACGGTCCACCGGGTCCGTGTTGTCGCTGCACCAGATCTGGGTGGAATAATAAAGCATGCCGGCGTCAAACCTCCCGCCCCCGCCGCTGCAGCCCTCCAGCAGGATGTCCGGGTATCTCTGCAGCAGCCTTTCCGCGAACTCGTACACCCCAAGGACATAGTCGTAGGCGATCTTTCCCGCGGGCGTTTCCGCGGAATACAGATCCACCAGGCTGCGGTTCATATCCCATTTGACATACTCCACATTTCCCTGGTCCAGCACGGCGCAGATCTGGTCGAAAATGTGATCCCGCACCTCTTTCCTGGAAAAATCCAGCACCAGCTGGTTCCGGGAGCGCACCGGCTTCCTGCCGGGGATCTGAAGGGCCCAGTCCGGGTGGGCCCGGTACAGGCCGCTGTCCTCATTTACCATCTCCGGCTCGATCCAGATACCGAACTTCACGCCGAGGCCGTTGATCCTCTGAATAAGCTCCCCCAGCGTGCAGCCCAGCTTCTCCTCATTGACCGTCCAGTCGCCCAGGGCCCGGTTATCGTCAAAGCGGTTCCCAAACCATCCATCGTCCAGGACCACCATATCGATGCCAAGCTCCGCCGCCTCCTCTGCCAGCTGACAGATCTTATCCCCGGTAAACTCCATATAGAAGGCTTCCCAGCTGTTCAGCAGGATGGGCTTGGAGCAGGTCTTATATTTTCCCCGGAAAATATGCTCCCGGATGCAGCGGTGATACCGCCTGGACAGCTCACCGAATCCCCGGCTGGAGAAGGTCAGGATCGTCTCCGGCACCGTCAGGGATTCCCCGGCTTCCAGCGGATAGTGGAACAGCTCGTTCTGCAGGCCCATCAGCACCCGTGTATTTCCCACCTGGTCCTTCTCCGCCTCGCACATGAAATTCCCGCTGTACACAAAGACCATGCCGTAGCAGTTTCCAAAATCCTCCCCGGCGTTCTTCTCCGCCACGATCACGGCGGGATTGTACTGGGAGCTGGAGGCGCCCCGGCGGCTGCCGATGACCTGGTTGGCGTGGAGGATCTCCGTTCTCTGGAAATTGCGCTCCATCATATGTCTGCCATGAAAGGTAATGAAATCGTAATCGCCGGACACAAGATCCAGGCAGGCGCTCCCCGCCTTCTCCACCACCACCTGCCCGCTTCCGCCGTTGGTGATCACCGCGCTTCTTGTGATCATATCCTCCGCCGCAAGTACGCCGTACAGAAGCTGCACCCGCACCTTTGTCACCCTGTCCTCCAGAGTGATCTTCAGGGTTTCCGCCTCCTTACCGGAGGCATAGACCGCGGGCAGCCCCTGTAAGCCATATTTTCCTTTGGCGATCTCATACCCCGCATAGCGCAGGTCGCAGCACTCGGAGCCGTCGGCGTTTCGCACCACCAGCGCGCTGCTGCGGAAATCCCCGGTCCCGCTTCCGGGATATTCCTGGGGCAGGGTATCCAGGGAGTAGGTCCTGTCCTCCCCCGCGTCGTAAATATTTCCGGAAAATCCCCGGTCCCGCTGCACTGCCAGATACTCCATACTGCCGGGCACCCGCGCTCCGTAGTAGAGGTGCAGCAGCACGCCGTACCGGTCCGCCTTCATCTGATAGGTGGTGTGCTCCGTGTGCAGGGTAAAGATACGTTTTTCTTCGTCCACTAAAATAGCCATTGCGTTGTTCTCCTGTTTTCTGTGTCTTTCGGAATATAGCATTTCCAGCGCCGTTCAAACTCTCCCGCCGCTGACTTAATTCTATCATAGGAACAATGCAGCTATCTTTCAACCAAAAAAAGTGTACAAAAAGTTTGTTTTTTTACATTAAGCGGATGGCCTTATGATCGCTCGATGATAAGTACCATAGGGCAGGGAGGCTGATTCACCCCCTGACTGTCATCATCATAATTTCCGTCATACAGCTTTCCTCTTGACATAGCCTCTCTGATGGCCGCAAAGAGCATGGCGTTATACGCGTACAGATATTGCTTGTGCGGCGGCACGCTGTCCAGATGGGCGGGTATTTTCTGCCTCCTCCCCTTGACAAACGCGGCGAGCAGTTCTTTCAGTCCCTCTCCCATTTCATAGACTGCTTCCCCGCAAAGGCTCCACAGGACCTGCGCCTCCTCCTTGTCCAGAACCGGAATATTGATAACGGGTTTTCCCGCTTCCTCCCGAAATATCTTACATTTTGTGAGCCATGGAATGGCCTTGAGATATTCTGGATTGAACCCTGTCTTTTCGGGAGCGGTTCCGGTGTGCATGATATAGAGCAGCTTCGTGATCTCCGCGTCAATACAGGTATTCTCCGGGAAAAATGTATCATCCGCCGAGCGATCATATAAGTAACAGGGAAATCCTTCCGTACCGTACACATGCATTTCCAGGAACCCGCTGCCAGCATACGAATCAAAGCTTACGATCCGCTCACCGGAATAAGAATGGGCCAACAGCGCCAGATGCGCCTTTGGATCAAATTCCTTAAAATCAACGTGGCCAAAGGCGATCCAACGGCCTCCGTCCGGGCGCTCCCTGCATTGCTGCTCCCCGCCGGATACCTGGCAAAAAGCCCTGTAGGTCCCGTGATCCAGGCAGTGGAACGCAACATACAGCTCCAGAGCGTTCTTTGCGACAAAGGAGCATCTTTGATAGAAACCGCACTGCCGGAGCTTTCCAAGCCCCTTCTCGACAGCATTCCAAAACAGGTCAAAATTTTCATGTACGCATATTTTCTGTGCGGGAATGCTCCTCCATCGTCGCCGGTTTCGGATAGGCGAGCCACAGGATGTTCTGCGCGATCAGGTCATTTTTGACAAGAGCTGTGGGCTCTCCGTTTAATCCGGCTGATCCGCTGTAGGAAATGTGAAGCGTTACTGGGGAATAGCTTTGCTCTGCGTATTTTTCCATATGACTGATTCCTTTCTTTACACGATCCCTGCCAAAATGTAATCTGCTCTTTACGGTTCCCTCGGGAAGATCCAGCTCTGCCGCGATCTGACTTACACTTTTGCCGTCCATATAATACCGCACGATTACCTCCCGATAATTCTTTGCAAGATACGCGACTACCCTGCGGACATTCTCAGCCTCATTTTTCTCTTCCTCCACTTGAATGACTGCGTTCTCATCCACGATATCAAATCCCTCGCCCATACAGATAACTGGCTGCTTATACCTTTTACGGAGCAGATCGTTGAATTTCCGCCCCATCACAACGAGAAGCCACGCTTTTATATCGCGGATCTCCTTTCCGCTGGCCAGATATGACAGCGCCGCAAGGAGGGTCTCCTGGGTCAGGTCCTCCGCATCATAGATGTTTCCGCATTTTTTCAGGGCAGCAGACAACAGGAATTCTATGTGTTTTTCTAAATTTTCACTCTGCATCTTTAACACCTCTTTTGAAAGCTTTCACCTGCAAGGTCGCAGCGACAGCTTCCCGGTTCAATATATCCTTCTGAATTTTTCCTCAAAAATCCTCCCCGCAACCCGAGAAAAATACACAAAAAGTTTGTTTTTTTATAGTCCATGTGGTATGATGGTTCTGTAAAAGTAAAGAAACCCCGATTTCCCACGCCAAAGAGGTAATATGATGTTTTTTAAAGACAACAACAATCTGGTTCAGATATCAGAAGTCTATACCCTGAACTTTACCACGGAAAATAAGCCCTTCCTCCTGCAGGTGGCTTCCCGTGTGTCCCACACCATGTCGCTGGTGGTCTCACAGAACAAAGCGACCATGAAGGTGGACGGGCTGGAGGCTTCCTATTCCAAATTTTATTTTGACAGGCCACCCTGTGGGGCCTTTTCCCTGGTATCCAACAATAAGAACCCCAACCAGGGCGGCTACCGCTCGATTCGCCTCACCTCCCAGGGGAAGACCCTTCTGGAGCTGGACTTTTCCAGGCTTTCTTCGGTTGCCGAGCTGGAAGAAATCTTTGACTGCTACTACATGGACTCGCTGGCAGAGGGCGCGCAGGCGCGCAGGGTGAACATTTCCGACTACTGGTCCCTGAACGATTCCGGCCATCTTGTCTTTAACCAATATGTTTACAACGCATA
>CALWDR010000096.1 GCA_944376745.1 uncultured Lachnospiraceae bacterium | reverse complement strand
TCTCTTCGCAGGCGAAACTCAATCTGTCTGCTCTGCCCGGGCTCTAAGGCCGTCCGGCAAAATCCTTTCAGCTCCCGCAAGGGCCGCACCACGCCGCCCCGGCCCTGGATATAGCACTGGCATACCTCCTCCCCTGGCCTGGAGCCAATGTTGCGAATAAGGCAGCTTAGGCAGATCACTTCCCCGGTCTCCGTTTCCTCCCGGCGCAGGGTGATCTCGCCGTACTGAAACTGCGTGTATCCCATGCCCCACCCGAAGGGATACAGGGGCGCGGCCTCAAAATCCCGGTACGCGCGGATTTCTTCCTTCCCATAGTAATTGTCAATGGCTCTCGCCGCCGGACGCTGATTGTAGTACAGGGGCACCTGTCCCACATGGCGGGGCAGCGTGACGGGGAGCCGTCCCCCCGGCTCTGTCTCACCGCACAAAATGGCTGCGATTGCCGCCGCTGCCTCGGAACCGCTGTGCCATGCATACAGGATACTGTCTGCCCAGGCCGCCACCCGGTCCAGGCACAGAGGCCGTCCCCCGCAGACGACAGCCACCACCCGGTCACACTCTGCGGCCACGGCCTCCAAAAGCTCCAACTGGCTCTCCGGCAGCTGCAGAAGGGCGCAGCCTCCGCCTTCCCCCGTGAGCTCCCAGTTCTCTCCCAGGACCACCACGGCAATTTCCGCCTTCCGCGCCGCTTCCCCTGCTTTCTTCGGATCGTCCTCCGGCACAGGATAGAACGATCTTCTTTTTTCCAATTCTTCCGCGATGGAAGCCGTTTCTTCCCCGCGGCCATCCAGCGTCCAGCAGCCCAGGTGTATGCGGCGCTGCCAGGCCACGGAGCCGATGAGAGCCACAGGCTCATTTTCCTTTAAGGGAAGCAGGTCCTTTTCATTTTTCAGCAGAACCATGCTCTTTTCCGCAAATTTTCGGGCTATGGTACGCGCCCGAACAGAGGGCGCCCCGGTGAGATTTTTCCCGCAGCGCTTAAATTTTACCCGCAGTATCCGCCGCACCGCGTCGTCCAGCCGCTCCTGTGAGCACACCCCCTCCCGGATCAGCTCCGGCAGATACTCGCTGTAACAGCCGCTGCACATATCCATGTCCACGCCGGCCTCAAAGGCCATCCGGGCGGCCTCCCTGCGGTCCGCCGCCACCCCCTGGGTTACCAGCTGGCCGATGGAATCCCAGTCGCTGACCACAAAGCCTTCAAAGCCCAGCTCCTTTTTCAAAAGATCCGTCACAAGCGCTTTGCTGGCGGTGGCGGGAATCCCGTTGACGTCATTGAAGGAGACCATCACCGTGTCCACCCCCGCATCGACAGCCGCCTTGAAGGGCGGCAGATAGCAGTTATACAGCACCGAGGGGGAGACGTCCGCACCGCTGTAATCCCGCCCGCCTTCCGTGGCTCCGTAGCCGATGTAGTGCTTGATACAGGCTGAAAATACTCCGCTGCTCTGGAATCCCCGCACCGTGTGGGAGACATAGGCCGCGGACAGCAGGGGGTCCTCCCCATAACCCTCCACGATCCGGCCCCAGCGGGGATCTCTGGCCAGGTCGGCCACCGGCGCGAAGGTCCAGCCCACATTCTCCTCCATGGCCTCGGCGGCTGCCGCAGCTGCGGCCTGCTCCGCCAGTTCCGGGCTCCAGGCCGCGGCCTGGGCCAGCGGTATGGGAAATACCGTCCGATGGCCATGGATCACGTCCCTCCCCAGCAACAGGGGGATTCCCAGCCGGCTCTCATTCTTTGCAATGTCGCTCAATCTTTGGCGCTGCGCGATCTGGTCCTGCTGTTCCTCCGTCCCGGCAAAGGGTGTGTAGGCCAGGACCAGGGAACCTATGGCCCCGGAGCGCACTCCCTCCTCCAGTTTCTCAACCGGCTCCAGCAGAGGCGATTGGTTTAGCTGCCCGACCTTCTCTTCCAGGGTCATGGCCTGTAACAGCGCGTCGATCTGTTGTTCTAATTGTTTGTCTTGTTTCATGGTTTACTTTGCTCCATTTCTTTTCATATATCTGTATTTTAAAGTCTGCTCTATTGCAGCCAGCTAACGCTGTTCTTATACTTCCACAAACAGAATGGTTTCCACACCGTAAGCGGCTTTTTGCTCCACAATCCCATCGGCAAAGCAGAAAGCACCCCCGTAGGATTTCGGCTTCTCCGAAAGTGAATTCACCATCCACGTCCGGCTTGCCGCAAAGCCCGCCTGCCTGGCGTATTCCTCCTCATATTTCTTCCATTCCTCCAAATTAAAATTTACATAGACTGGCCAGATTAAAGGTGTGTTTGTCTTAAATTTATCGGGATACTCCCATAAATCCCCACACAGCGCAATCATAAAAGATCGCCCGTGATATAAAAATGTATTTACATCCGTTCCTTCTTTATAATGATCGTCTGTTATCTTATATTCCTTCCATCCCTTTGAAATCCGTCGGTAATTATGTATCAATGTCCCGTTTTCAATGACAGCACAAGAGGAATAGATGCTGTCTTTACAAGCTTCTATGTAACCAAATAATAAATCTACATGATATTGCCGGGTCAACTGGCAGATCAAATGCATGACCTCCGAGTTAATCGAAACAGCAATACCTTTGTCCCGTTCATAATTCCAGCTGAGGGCGTCAAAGCCCTGCAGAAAGGCTTCCCCAAAGCATAGGAGGTCCGCCTTTCCCTGTGCTGCTTTCATCGCTTTTTCTATCTGAGAAATATTAAATCTCATATCGTTGTTTACAAACCGGTAGGAAGCCAAGCCAATTTTTAATGTGTCCACTCCCTTCCGCTCAGTGAAAACTCTCTCCATGAACACCTCCTGCAACAAAAATTCTTTTTGCTTTAGAACTTCCAGTTACTAAATACAACTATTCCAAACATTCCGCATCCCCTATTTCCTCATTGCCAAGATACTTTTGGTATTGCCGTCCTTCATAGTAATTCATGATGGCGCGGCGCATTTTTGACGGATAAAGCCGGGATGTATTTAATGAGGATAACTCCAGCCATTCCAGGCCGGTTTGGTTGATATCGCAATGCAATGCGGGATTTTCTGCTTCCCCTATGTACTCACAGGCAAATACCAGATCAACCCGGTGGAAGCTTTCCCCATGAACGCCCTCTATCACAAAGAGCAGATCCTTGCATTTCACGTCTATCCCTGTCTCTTCGCGTACTTCCCGCTCCACTGCCTGGGGCAGAGACTCCTCGCTCTCCTGGCCGCCTCCCGGCAATATATACCATTCTCCGCCGTCATCATTTATTTTCACCACAAGCAATTTACCGTCTCTGATAATGACCGCTTTCGCGGAATTTCGTATATTTCTGGACATAGGTTCTCCTTCTTTCTGCTAGGCTCGAAAACACCTCGCCAAGCAGAAACTATGCAGAAACTATTATACTGCAAAATTCCCACAATTACAAAACCAATTTGACTTTAAAGACACAGGAGCCTGGCGAGCCGTGGGCAATGTAAGTCGTCACTTATTAAATTGAAATTTTAATATAAAATTGTTTTTTCAAAAGCCGTTGACAATATATGTTATATCATATATCCTAGTTATGGGACCATAACTATACTGAGGAGAAAAATATGGGAAATTATGAGGTAGAATATTTTATGAAAACGGACGGAACATATCCAGCTGAAGAATTTATTTTGGCTCAGAATATTAAAATGCGTGCAAAACAGGGGAATAATATTACAAGGGTGTTATACTTATAAGCGAAGAGAGGAGCACTGATCATGGGAAAAAATTTTAGAGAAACCTTAAGCGAGCAAATGAAAAATGATGATTTTCAGAAAGAATGGAACGCGCTTGAGCCTGAATTTCAGATTATGAAAGCTATGCTTGATGGCAGAAAGGAAAAAAATATTACACAAAAAGAACTCTCGCAATTAACAGGAATTACCCAGGGGGACATCAGCAGGCTGGAAAACGGCAATGGAAATCCGTCTCTGAAAACGCTGCAGCGCCTGGCAGCGGGACTGGGAATGGCATTAAAATTGGAATTCATTCCTCTTACGCCTCAAAAATAGGGTTCGCACGCGTTTCCTATTGTATGAGCACTTAGAGAATGCGGGCCGAAAGCGAAGCATAAACTTGGCGCAAGTAATAACCTTGGACGCTATTTTGCGCCCCGCTTCCCCACAGCCACAGACAGGAGCATTGCATAGATGATAATCGTCACATGGAACATCAACGGCTTAAGAAGCTACCAGAAAAAATACGATATACGGGAATTTCTGAAAACCTATCACATAGACATTCTACATTTACAGGAGACCAAGCTGCCGGAGGGCTGGGACCTTCAGGAGGAATTAAAACTGACCAGTGAATGGCATGTATATCAAAATACCGCCTCCGTGCGCAAGGGTTACGCGGGCGTGGCCACGATCTCCAAAGCGCAACTGAAGCAGCTGCCGATTGACATGCCAAACCCGCGGTTTCAGGCGGAGGGCCGGATGCTGCTGCTGCAATGGCAGGACTGCTGCCTGATAAATATTTATTTTCCTCAGGGAGACAGAACGAAAAAGGACGTTCCTTATAAGCTGGAAGTGTGCGATTATATCCGGGAAATGGCCAGGTCGAAGCCGGGAAACTGGGTCCTCTCCGGGGACTTCAACATGGCGCAGCAGGAATTGGATCTTGCGCGGCCAAAACAGAATCAAAACAACAATATGTTTACCGCCGAAGAACGGGCGCGCATGGCCCAGTTTGCCCAGGCCGGATTGATAGACGTTTTCCGGCATGCCTGCCCAGAAGGGCGAAAATACACCTGGTGGCCCTACGCCTACAATGCTAGGGAGCGGGATATCGGGTGGCGGCTGGATTATATATTTGTATCCGAAAATCTTGTACCCGCCATCCAAAAAGTTGAGATTTTAAAGGATGTCCCGGGTTCGGACCACTGTCCGGTGCTGGCAGAGCTGGGAATATAAAAGCGTCCTGGAAATTTCGCATTCCCCCCTTGACACCCGCCCCTCCCCCTGCTACAATAAAATCACATATCAGGGCAGATTCTTATACCGTTTCGGTAGGAAATCCCCATATGAAGCACAATTTAATTATGG
>CALWDR010000095.1 GCA_944376745.1 uncultured Lachnospiraceae bacterium | reverse complement strand
CTGTAAGAAAGTAAAGGGCTGTCCCCTCGATGAACCCTGCTCCTCTTCTCCCTATGGGCGCTGCGTCTATACGAAGCCCGCCTGGGATGTGAGGCTCTATACCCCCGTTCCCAGGGGTACGGAAGAGTACAGGAGGATCTACAACTGCCGCACCAGTTCGGAGCGGGTAAATAACCGTATTCTGAATGACTATCATCTGCATGATATGCGGATCCACCGCAGGAAAAGGTATTCTTTTTTCGCCATGATCGCCGGCATCCACATCCATCTGGATGCCAGACTCAAAAAAGCGGGGCTTGAGGCAGCCGTGGCATAAACGCCCTGACTTCCTGCTTAAATAATTGTATGCTCTTCAGCCTGCCTGAGGGAGGCTTAAAAAGCGTGCCTTCCACAAGCTTCCGCGTTTCTGTCTCCGGTACAGGTCCATTATCTTCCCGCTCCTTTCTCTGATACAGTCCGCAAACCCGGTTTATTGCATAAATTCACTCTTTTATTCATGAGTTTCCGAGACTACTCAAATCAAGTTTTATCAGCATCTTCCGTGTAAACATTATATGATGAAAACGCCCCAAGGTCATACTTGCCTGCGCAAGCGCAGCCCGCATGACCTTTTTCCGGCCTTTGTCCAAGGCGTCCCCCAGACACCCCCCGCAAATCCTTCAAATTCTGTGAAAAACCCCTTTACTCTATCGACTTCAACGACTCCGCCATATTGATCCGGTTGATCTTCCGCCGCATGATCACGTCCACGCAGACCGTGAAGGCCAGCACCAGCAGCACCGAATACAGATAGCTCAAGGGCAGTATCTTGATCTCCGGGGACACCATGTCGATCTTGATCTGCAGCATCACAAACCGGTGGAGCAGGATTCCCAGCGGAATCCCCGCCACAATACCCATAATGGAGAGCACCATGCTCTCCCGGAACACATAGGCCCCGGCCTCTCTGGGGTAAAAGCCCAGCACCTTCAAGGTGGCGATCTCCCGGACGCGCTCCGAAATGTTGATGTTGCCCAGGTTGAACAGCACGATAAAGGCCAGCGCCGCCGCGCAGAAGATGATCAGGACCACGATGTAGTTCATGCTCTGCATGGTGTTGGACACCCGGATCCGCATATCCTCTATCACGGAAATGTTGGAGGCATGCTCCATATCCGACAGGTAAGAGGCCACCTGATAGTGGTCCGCATCCTCGGAGAGGGCCATGTAGATGGTTTTCGGCTCAAAGGTCTCCCCGAAATACGCCTCGTAGGTGTCCGCCGTCACATAGGCGTAGTAGAAGGTATAGTTCTCGAAAATTCCGGCCACCGTCAAAGGCTGCGTCTCCACCTCGCCGGTCCGCAGGACGATGGTGTCCCCGACTTCCGCCTCGTAAATGTCCGCCAGGCGCTTGTCTATGAGGATCTCACCCTTCTTGGGCGCGGCAACGGGTTTGCCGTCCAGGTGAAAATCCACGCACTCCCGGATGGAATCGTCCTCGGACACCATCAGGGTCACCGTCTTGACGCCGCCCTCGTAGGGCGCGTCCACGGAGGTCTCCATCAGCACGGCCTGGTTGGTGATCTCCGCGCCAAACTGCTCCTCGATCTCCGAAAGCGCCTCCTTTGACACGGCTTCGCTGTAGGTGGCGCTGATGTCGTACTTCAGGATATTGTCGTACTGGTCGTTGACGATGTTGGCAATGGAATCATTGAGACCGAAGCCGGCCATCACCAAAGCCATACAGCCGGCAATTCCCAAAATCATCATGAACATCCGCTTTTTGTAGCGGAATACGTTCCGGGCCGACACCTTGTGAAGGAACTTCAGGCGTTTCCACAACAGCGGTATCCGCTCCAGCAGAATCCGTTTTCCCGCCGCCGGAGCCTTGGGCCGGATCAGCTCCGCCGGAGCATGGCTAAGCTCCATCCGGCAGGACAGGAAGGTGGTTCCCACGGAGCAGACCAAAGACACCAACAGGGAAAATAAAAACAGCAGGAAATTATCCACCAGGATAAGGTCCGCAAAGCCGTACAGCATGCCGTAAGCCTTCCAGATCGCCGCGGGAAACAGCCGGGTACCCACCATATAACCCACGCAGGCCCCCAGCACAGCGGCGCTGCCGGAATATATCATATATTTTGCCAGAATGGCGGTCTTGGTGTAGCCCAGAGCCCGCAGGGTCCCGATCTGGGTCCGCTCGTCGTCCACCATACGGGTCATGGTGGTGGAGCAGACCAAAGCCGCGATGAGGAAGAAAAATACCGGGAAGATTTTGGACACGGCCTCCACAATGCTGACGTCTCCCTCGTAGCTGGCATAGCCCACATTGGTGCCGCGGTCCAGCGCGTAGACCTCCGGCTCCGCCAGATCGGCCAGCTCCTGTTTGGCATCGTTAAGTTCCTCTCTGGCGTCGGCCAGCTCCGTCTCCAGCTCTGCCAGGCCGTCCTCATATTCCGCCCATCCCTCCGCCAGCTCCTGTTCGCTGTCGGCGATCTCCCCGCGAGCAGCATGAAGCTCCTCCTCGGCATCCGCAAGCTGACGCTTGCCCTCCTCGATCTGGTCACGGCTTTCCGCAAGCTTCGCCCGGTTATCCTCAAGAAGACTGCGGTTTTCTTCAAGCTCCTGCCGGTTGGCCTCCAGGAGAGC
Organism: uncultured Lachnospiraceae bacterium; assembly: GCA_944376745.1. Lineage (GTDB taxonomy): Bacteria > Bacillota > Clostridia > Lachnospirales > Lachnospiraceae > 14-2. The sequence goes on along the minus strand of CALWDR010000095.1, from coordinate 11,114 downwards.
GCGGCCCTCCTCCAGCTTCTGCCGGCCCTCCGTCAGTTGGGCAAGGGTGCTGTCCAGTACCTCCTTGGACCCGTCCAGCTGCTCCTTTGCCGCCGCAAGCTCCGCCTCGTTGGCCTCAAATTCCTCCACACTCTCCTTAAGTGTCGCATAGAGGGGGTTATCCGTATCTCCGGCGGCCTCCATCTGCTCCTTTGCCGCCCTGGCCTGCTCATATTCCGCCCGGTGGGCCTCCAGTTGCTCCTTGCCCTGCTGATACTGGGCAAGACCGGCCTCGTACTCCGCAAGTCCCTGCCGATACTGGCTTTCTCCCTGGGAAAGGCTGGCTTCCTCCTGTGCGAACTGAGCCTCCGCCGCCGCAAGCTGCTGCTCCCCTGCCTTAAATGCTTCTTCGGCCTGGGCCAGCGCCTCCTCTCCGTCCGCAAGCTCCTGCTCGCCATCGGAAAGCTCCTGTTTCTTCTCCGCAAGCTCCTGCTCGCCATCGGAAAGCTCCTGCTTTCCCTCCTCCAGCTGCCGCTGGCCGTCCTCCAGTTCCAGCTTCGCGTCCGCAAGCTCCTGCCGGGCGTCAGCCTCCTTGTCGTTAAGCTCCTGTTCGCCATCGGCGATCTCCGCCTGGGCGTCCGCCGTCTCCTGCCGGTACCGGGTCTCCACAATGGCCGAAACCTCCTCTTTCAGGCCGTCGGCACGCTCCTCTATGGCGTCCTCGTAGGCGTCGGTAAAGGCTTCCTCCGTGATGTCCCCGTCCACGTAGATCTCCTCGTAATAATCATAGGAAAATCCCTCCAGGGGAAGAAACATAAAGGCCGTTATCTTGCCGCTGCCGATGGTGGTGGTACCCCGCTCCATGTTCAGATACAGGGGGGAACGCACCAGGCCCGTGACGGTGTAGCTGTCGTAGGCAAAGCTGTCCCTGGTCTCATCAGAATTTTCCGGGGCGATGACGATCTCCTGACCGATCATGTTCTCGGGAAAAAGCGCGGCATCCAGCACGCACTCGTTGGCTTTCTCCGGAAGCCGCCCGGCCTCCACCGTGAGGACATTGACCTCCTCCGTGATGGAGAGGGCCTTGAGGCAGTTCTGCGTCTCCTCCGCATTGATAAAGATAAAGTCCTCCGACACAGCGCCCTCTGCCGCCCGAACCCCGGGCAGCTCCCGGATCTTCTCCACCTCGTCCTCGTCAAAGCCCCAGGTAGAGATAAGCCGGTAGTCAAAAAGATTCTCTTCCCGGACATATTCCTGCCCGGTCTTCATCATGGCCGGTTTGGAGGATTTCAGTCCGGAAAAGAACCCCACGCCAAGGGCGATGATGGCGAAGATCGCCATGTATCTGCCCAGGCTCTTTTTAATTGTCCGAAAAATATTTTTCCGAAAGGCTCTTTTCACAGTATCCACCTACCATTCTATCTGTTCCACCGGTATGATCTTCTCGTTGAGGCGCTGGCCCGCGATGGTCCCGCTCTTCACCCGGATCACCCGGTCCGCCATGGCCGTCAGGGCGGAATTGTGGGTGATGATCAAAACCGTCATCCCGCTCCCCCGGCTGGCGTCCTGCAGAAGCTTCAGGATGGCCTTGCCGGTCTGGTAGTCCAGCGCACCCGTGGGCTCGTCGCACAATAAAAGCTTGGGATTCTTGGCCAGCGCCCTGGCGATGGCCACCCGCTGCTGCTCCCCGCCGGAAAGCTGGGCCGGAAAATTGTTCATGCGCTCCTTTAAGCCAACCTCCGCAAGCACCTCCTCCGGGTCCAGCGGGTCCTTACAGAGCTGCGAGGCAAGCTCCACATTTTCCAGGGCCGTCAGGTTGGGGATCAGGTTGTAGAACTGAAACACAAAGCCGATGTCGTTTCTGCGGTAGGCGGCCAGCTGCTTCTTGCGGAAGGCGGACACCTCCACGCCGTCCAGGAAAATCTGCCCGCTGGTTGCGGTATCCATGCCGCCCAGTATATTCAAGAGGGTGGTTTTCCCCGCCCCGGACTGCCCTACGATCACGCAGATCTCGCCCTTCTCCACCTGAAAGCTGGCGTCCTTTAGGGCGTGAACCTCCACGTCCCCGGAATGATAAATTTTATTTACTTTCTGTACATCGATAAAGGCCATGGTACACCTCCAAATTGTTCATCCAATCTCGTCTTCTTATTTTTATTTTACCGTTTTTGGGGACGTTTGGAAAGAAAAGTTATTATAAACATTATTAATAAATTCTAAAATACATGGCTTTTTCAAAACAGTATCTGTCTTTTCCGCCCGGAATATGATACACTGGTCTCATCCATTATAGTAGAAAAGAGAACTTTTTATGATGTATTCCCAAGAAAATTCCTCCCTTCCTGGACAGCCTGCGACGGATTTCAGGGAAGGCTCCTCCCTTCTTGAACAGCTTGCGGCTTACAGCAGGAGCGATTTCTATCCCTTCCATATGCCGGGGCACAAGCGGACGCCCCTCCCCTTTCCCAACCCCTGGACGGTGGACATCACGGAGATCGAGGGCTTCGACAACCTGCACCGCCCGGAGGGCATTTTGAAGGAGCTTCAGGAGGAGACGGCCCGCCTGTTCGGGGCCAGGCAGAGCTTTCTTCTGGTCAACGGCAGCACCTGCGGCCTGCTGGCCGCGGTCAGCGCCTGCGTAAAGCGGGGCGGAAAGCTGCTCCTGTCCCGAAACTGTCACAAATCTGTCTACCATGCCGTCTATCTTCGGGACCTCACCCCGGTGTACCTGCTGCCGAAGCTTACGGATTTCGGAGTTATGGGCTCCCTGGAGCCGGAGGAGGTGGAGCGGGCCCTGCGCGCCCAGCCGGACATCCAGGCCGTGCTGGCGGTATCCCCCACCTACGACGGGGTGGTATCCGACATTGAGAGGATCGCCGCCATTACTCACCGGCACGGGGTTCCCCTGATCGTGGACGAGGCCCACGGCGCCCATTTCCCCTTCGGGGAAGAAGGGCTTTTCCCGACCTCCGCCCTGGAGCTGGGCGCGGACCTGGTGGTGCAGAGCCTTCACAAGACCCTGCCCGCCTTCACCCAGACCGCCCTGCTGCATTTAAATACGGAGCTCGTGGAGGAGGCGGTCCTGAAGCGGTTTCTTGGCATTTACCAGAGCAGCTCCCCCTCCTACCTTCTGATGGCCTCCATGGCGCAGTGCATGGAGCTGCTGAAAAAGGAGGGGCCCCGGCGCTTTGTCGATTTTGGGAAGCGTCTGTCCCGGTTTTACCAGTCCTGCCGGAGGCTTTCCCACATCCGGCTCTTTGACGGGCACACCGAGGCCCATTGCTTCGCCTGGGACCGCTCCAAGCTTCTCATCTCGGCCTCGGAGCTTGGGCTGTCCGGGCAGGAGCTGTATCAGATCCTGCTTAGGGAATATCATTTGCAGATGGAGATGGCCTCCGGCCACTATGTGCTGGCATTGACCAGCCTGATGGACCGGGAGGAGGGCTTTGCGCGGCTTGCGGAGGCGCTCTTTCAGATAGAGCGGGACTACGGAGCGGAGACTGCCGGAGCCTTGCGGCACACAGCGCCGGACGCGGCTCCCGCTCCCTTTACGCCGCTTCACAGCGGGGACATCTATCGGATCCCCAGGCTGGCCATGACGCCCGCCCGGGCCATGGAGGCTCCCGGCCGGACGGTTCTCCTTAAGGACTCCGCTGGAGCCGTCAGCCAGGAATATATCTGCCTGTATCCGCCGGGAATCCCCCTTCTGGCCCCCGGGGAGGTCCTGGACGAAGACCTTCTTACGGTCATTTTGAAGCTTAAGGACAGCGGACTTTCCCTGGAAGGATTATCCGATCCGACAAACACGCGGATAAACATTGTAAAATCCTGAATTTTATATTATACTATAAGCAGCGCAGCGATAAGACAGCGCGCAATAAGCAAGCGCGGCAGACGCAGGCGCGGGATACACGGCGCGGCAACGCAGACAGCGCGCGATACGCGGCGCGGCAGACGCAGGCGCGGGATACACGGCGCGGCAACGCAGACAGCGCGCGATACACGACGCGGCAGACGCAGGCAGCGCCAAAAGGAGACCGTCATGGGAAGATTGTTTTGTCTGATGGGCAAAAGCTCCTCCGGCAAGGATACCGTCTATAAAAATTTGCTGGCCAGGGAAGACCTGTCTCTTCGCACCATCGTTCCCTGCACCACCCGTCCCATTCGCAGCGGGGAGACCCAGGGGGTGGAATACTTCTTTTACACGGAGAAGGAGCTTGCCCGCCTGGAGGAGGAAGGGAAGATCATCGAGCTTCGATCTTACAACACCGTGCACGGGGTATGGAAATATTTTACGGCAGATGACGGTCAGATCGATCTGACCCGGTACAGCTACCTGATCATCGGCACCCTGGAATCCTACGTGAAAATGCAGGCCTACTTTGGCCGGGAGAATCTGGTGCCCATCTACCTGGCCGTGGACGACGGAGTCCGCCTGGAGCGGGCCCTGGCCCGGGAGCGAAGCCAGCAGGAGCCCAAATACGCGGAGCTGTGCCGGCGTTTCCTGGCGGACGAGCAGGATTTTTCCCCGGAGAGATTAAAGGCCGCAGGGGTCACGCGCATTTTTGAGAATCGGGAGCTTTCAGAAACTACGGAAGAAATCGCCGTTTATATACGAAAACTTTCTTTTTAAAGAAGAAGCACCGCGGCACCGCAGGTTTTTCCTGAACAAAGATCGCCGCTTATATACGGGAGGAGCTTGCCTCCTGAAACCAAACTGCCGCAGAGCTTCACGGGAATGCGGTTCACAGGCCGGTTCCTGTACGCGGACAGTACCCCGCCGCAAGCCGAAAAGGAGGTGTCTCATGGCTGGATTTTCGGATATCGTCGGTCACAGACAGATCATCGAGCATTTGCAGAAAGCAATTTCATACGGAAAGGTTTCCCACGCCTACATTTTCAACGGGCCGGAGAAATCCGGGAAGCGCATGTTGGCGGAGGCCTTCGCCATGACCCTCCAGTGCCAGGCCGGGGGAGACGCCCCCTGCTTAAAATGCCATTCCTGCAAGCAGGCCCAGAGCCACAACCACCCGGACATTCTCTATCTCACCCACGAGAAGCCGGCCACCATCTCCGTGGAGGACATCCGCCGGCAGATCAACAACGACATCACCATCAAGCCCTACGCGGGCCCCTACAAGATCTATATCGTGGACGAGGCGGAGAAGATGAACCAGCAGGCGCAGAACGCCCTCTTAAAGACCATCGAGGAGCCGCCCTCCTACGGGATCATCCTGCTTCTGACCACCAACGCGGATGCTTTTCTGCCCACCATTTTGTCCCGGTGCATTACGCTGAACCTGCAGATGGTGCCGGATGCCGAGATCAAGGCGCACCTGATGAAGGAGTACCGGATTCCCGACTATCAGGCGGACATCTGCGTGGCCTTCGCCCAGGGAAATGTGGGAAAAGCCATCCAGCTGGCGGGGAACGAGGATTTTATGGAATTGAAAAATTCTGTTTTGCAGCTGGTCAAGCGTATCCGGGACATTGAGCTATATGAGATGACGGAGGCCATCAAGCAGATCGGCGACTACAAACTGCAGATCAACGACTATTTCGACCTGCTGATGATCTGGTACCGGGACGTGCTTCTGTACAAGGCAACCTCGGATGTAAACGGCCTCATTTTCAAGGACGAGGCCTTAGACATAAAAAAACAGGCAAATGTAAGTTCCTACGCCGGGATCGAAACCATTCTTGAGGCGCTGGAGAAGGCAAAGCTCCGCCTCAATGCCAATGTGAATTTTGATCTGACCATGGAACTGTTGCTGCTGACAATGAAGGAGAACTAGCGTTATGATAAAAGTAGTTGGCGTCCGGTTTCGGCCGGCCGGTAAGGTTTATTATTTCAATCCCCTGCATTTTTCCCTGCAGGTGGGCAGCCACGTGATCGTGGAGACCGCCAGGGGCGTGGAGTTCGGCACCGTGGTGCTGGCCCCCAGGTCCATGGAGCCCTCCCGGGTGCCTCAGGCCTTAAAGCCCGTGCTTCGGGTGGCCACCAGGGAGGATGAGAAAAATGAAGCCCGCAACAAGGAGCGGGAGAAGGAAGCCTACAAGATCTGTCTGGAGAAGATCCACAAGCACAATCTGCAGATGAAGCTGGTGGACGCGGAGTACACCTTCGACAACAACAAGCTGTTGTTTTATTTCACCGCTGACGGGCGCGTCGATTTCCGGGAGCTGGTGAAGGATCTGGCCTCCGTGTTCCGCACCCGGATCGAGCTTCGGCAGATCGGCGTCCGGGACGAGACCAAGATCCTGGGGGGGATCGGCATCTGCGGGCGGCCCCTGTGCTGTCACTCCTACCTGTCGGAATTTGCCCCAGTGTCCATCAAAATGGCCAAGGAACAGAATCTCTCCTTGAATCCCACCAAGATTTCCGGGGTCTGCGGGCGGCTCATGTGCTGCCTGAAAAATGAGGAGGAGACCTACGAGTATCTGAACAGCCGCCTGCCCAGCGTGGGGGACCGGGTGACCACGGATGACCGCTTAAAGGGCGAGGTGCAGAGCGTCAACGTGCTGCGCCAGTTGGTGAAGGTTGTTGTGGAGGTGGACGACGAAAAGGAGATCCGGGAGTACCATGTGGACCAGCTCCGTTTTAAGCCCCGGCGGAAAAAGGACCATCACAAGCTGTCCGCCAAGGAGATGAAGGAGCTGGCCGCCCTGGAGGAGAAGGACAAGGGCGACGGCAGTTCCAAGCTGGAGGAGAATTAACATGCCTGCCGAGCTTCAACCCGGAGAGCGCTTAGACGAGCTTCACCGGAACGGGTATTTTATCATTCAAAACCCTGCGCGGTTCTGCTTCGGCATGGACGCCGTGCTCCTTACGGGCTTCGCCGCCATAAAGCCGGGGGAGCGGGTCATCGACCTGGGCACCGGCAACGGGATCATCCCCATTTTGCTGGAGGCAAAGACCCCGGGAGAGCATTTTACAGGGCTGGAGATCCAGCCGGAAAATGTGGACATGGCCCGCCGGAGCGTGGCTTACAACCGCCTGGAGGATAAGATCACCATTTTACAGGGGGATATCAAGGAGGCTTCCAGATTATTCGGAGCCTCTTCTTTCCATGTGGTGACCACCAATCCCCCCTATATGACCGGAAATCATGGATTGACCAACGAGAATCCGGCCAGGGCCCTGGCCCGCCACGAGCTTCTCTGCACCCTGGAGGATGTGGTGCGGGAGTCGGCCAGGCTGTTGAAGCCGGGCGGGCGGTTTTACATGGTGCACCGGCCTTTCCGGCTGGCGGAGATCCTGTGCGTCATGAGCCGGTACGGCGTCGAGCCCAAGCGGATGAAGCTGGTGTATCCCTTTGTGGACAGGGAGCCCAACATGGTGCTCCTGGAGGGGCTTCGGGGCGGGCGGCCCCGGATCAAAGTGGAGAAGCCGCTGATCGTCTACGAGAAGCCAGGGGTGTATACCCGGGAAATTTATGATATTTACGGGTATTAGCAGTATTTACGAGACTGGCACACAGAATCCGGAAGTCTGTCTGTCAGCGCCCGGCAGCGCTGCCGGGGAACCGTTTTATGAAATGAGGAACATTTTATGGCCGGAAAATTATTTTTGTGCGCGACCCCCATCGGAAATCTGGAGGACATCACCCTCCGGGTGCTTCGCGTGTTGCAGGAAGTGGATCTGATCGCGGCGGAGGATACCCGCAACTCCATCAAGCTGCTGAATCATTTTGAGATCCAGACGCCCATGACCAGCTACCACGAGTATAATAAGGTAGAGAAGGCTTACCAGCTTGTGGAAAAATTAAAAGCCGGCCAGAGCATCGCGCTGGTCACGGACGCGGGGACGCCGGGCATCTCCGACCCCGGCGAAGAGCTGGTGCAAATCTGCTATGAGAACGGCATCGAGGTCACCGCTCTGCCGGGACCTGCGGCCTGCGTCACGGCCCTGACCCTGTCGGGGCTGCCCACCCGGCGCTTCTGCTTCGAGGCCTTTCTGCCCAGGGAGAAGCGGGAGCGGGCCGCCATCCTGGAGGAGCTTAAGGATGAGACCCGGACCATTGTGCTCTACGAGGCCCCCCATCATCTGAGGAAAACCCTGGCGGAGCTTCTGGACGTTCTGGGGGACCGGGGCATTTCCCTGTGCCGGGAGCTCACCAAGCGGTACGAGACCATCCTTCGCACCACCCTCTCCGGGGCGGTTTCCTACTACGAAGAAAACGAGCCCAGAGGGGAGTATGTGCTGGTGCTGGAGGGGGCGAGCCGGAAGGCTCTGGAGGCGGAGACCAGGCAGGAGTTTATGCGCATGACCTTAAAGGAGCATATGGCCCTCTATGAGGGCCAGGGGATTCCCCGAAAGGAGGCCATGAAGCTGGTGGCGAAGGATCGGGGAGTGTCGAAGCGGGAGGTTTACGGGGGACTGCTGGAGCAGGGACAAAAGGAAAATTTATGACGAGCCAGAGCGGAATAGAATGAACACTTCTGGGCGTCTGCCGGAACAAAATTAAAGTTAGGAGGAGCAAAACTATGGGAACGAAGGAAAACTGGATATGGCTCTCCAAAGAAGCCTACCCGGAGCTGCAAACCACCAGAATCAACGCTTTCACGGAGGAAGCGGGAAATTTTGCCGCAGCGGAATTTCATAAAGAATATGCCTTTCCTGCCAGGATCGCCCGCGTCGAGCTTCGCTTCAGCGCGGACACGCTGTGCCGCCTGTACGCAAACGGCAGCTTTGTCGGCACGGGCCCGGCCAGCGTAGGCGGAGATTTTCTTGGAAATGACAAGCCCCGCCCCAACTACTATGACTACGCGTGTACGCTGTACCCGGATTCCGACACCCTCATTTTCCAGGCAATCGTTCAGATGGGGCCCGTGCTGCTTTGCGACTATTCCAAAGGGCATGGCGGCTTTTTTCTGGAGGGCCGGGTTTTCCTTGAGGACGGAAGCTCCTGTGACATTTCCACCGACGAGACCTGGCAGGCCCGAAGGCTGGGCGCCTACACGGCTCCCTTTCACTATGACGGGCGTATCCGGCCTGACGGCTATGCCGCGGCGGAACGGACGGAAAATATCTGGCACACTTCCACGGCGCCCATTCCCCTGCGGACGGAGGAGGAGCTACTTCCCTTAAACGGCTCCGCCATAAAGCTGGCTCCCGGAGAGGAGAAGCGTGTCCTGCTGGAATTTGACAAGATCTACGCGGGCTTTGTGCATTTTACGGCAAAGGGAGAGGGTATCGTATCCGCGGAAATCTCCTGCCGGGAAACCGACGAGGAGGGCAGTCACGAGAGTCTGATTTTACAGGGAAATGAGGAATACCGGGGCTTTACTCTGCACAGCGTTGGGAAATATGATGTGACGCTGAAAAATATGTCCGCTACGGCTTCCGAGATCACCGCGGCCCTGACGGCCACCTGCTATCCCGTGACGGAGACGGCCCAAACCGAAACCAGCGACGCCGGACTCAACCGGGTGCTCCATGTCTGCCGCCACACCTTACAATACTGCCGCCAGACCCACCACCTGGACAGCCCCCGCCACTGCGAGCCTCTGGCCTGCACGGGAGACTATTACATCGAAGCCCTGATGACAGCCTTCTCCTTTGGGGACCTTCGGCTGGCGGAATTTGATATCCTGCGCACCGCAGAGCTCTTGAAAAACAACGACGGACGCATGTTTCACACCACTTACAGCCTCATCTGGGTGCAAATGCTGTACGACGTTTACATGCTGACCGGGCACCGGGCGCTGGTGGAGGAATGCCGTCAGGCTTTGGAGCTGCTTCTCCGCCGTTTCCGCACCTATCTGGGGGAGAACGGCCTGATCGAGACGCCGCCGGACTACATGTTTGTGGACTGGATCTACATCGACGGCTTTTCCATGCACCACCCGCCCAAATGTCTGGGCCAGACCTGCCTGAACCTGTTCTGGTATGGCGCCCTGGGCACAGCCGCGAAGCTCTACGCTATTTTAAACGACAAGCAGGCAGGCGGACAATGCCTGGCGGAGCAGTCATGCCTTAAGACGGCCATTAACACGCTCCTCTACGACAGAGAGAAGGGCTTGTATTTTGAAGGGCTCAATACGCCCACGCCCCCGGAGCTTCTCTATCATTACATGCCCCAGAATTCGGAAAAGCGGTATTACCAAAAGCACGCCAACATCCTGGCCGCCTACTTCGGCGTGTGCGAGGACCCCAGGTCCCTTCTCACCAAGATCATGACGGACGAGTGCCCCGGAACGTACCAGCCCTATTTCGCCCACTTCCTGCTGGAAGCCATCTACCGGAACGGACTTCGGGACCTCTATACGCTCCCGGTGTTGGAAAAATGGAAGGCCCCGGTGGAGGAATGCGATAAGGGCCTGGTGGAGGGTTTTCTGCCGCCTGAGCCCAGCTACAGCTTCGACCACAGCCATGCCTGGGGCGGCACTCCTCTCTATGCCCTGCCGCTGGCCCTGACAGGTCTTACCATCCTGGAACCCGGCATGAAAGCCCTCTCCTTCCAGGTGTCCCTGCTGGGACTTGACTGGGCCCATGTGGAGATCCCCACCCCCTATGGAAGGGTGACCGTAGAGCTTGCGAAAGGCCGGGAGCCGCTGATTCAGGGACCGGAAGAGGTGACGATATATATAGGGTAATGATTGCCCCCGGAACGTGATCTCCTATGGCCAGAAACTTCGCCGGGAGCCGCATCCCCATTTACGAACCGTCCGAAATTACAATTCTCCGCTCACACAGGCTCACCGAGGACTCCCGGTGAGCCACCACGAGAATGGTCTTATCCCTTCCGATATTTCGGATCGCATTTGTTATAAGCAGACCATTGAAAGACGCCGGCACTTGACGAACCGGCCGCTTGCGGGCGGTGAGTCTAGTACCGCTGCGTCTTTCACTTATGACAATAGAAAGCTCGCAAAGCAGGCTTTCTATTGTAGAGCGGAAGCGTGTCTGCGTTAACAAAATCGCTGTCCATGGCGTCCTCCTGACAAAACTGTTATTCATTGCCAATTTCCCCACCCCATGAACAGTAGCCCCATGAAAAGTAACTCCTGGAAATTTCGCATTCCCCCCTTGACACCCGCCCCTCCCCCTGCTACAATAAAATCACATATCAGGGCAGATTCTTATACCGTTTCGGTAGGAAATCCCCATATGAAGCACAATTTAATTATGG
>CALWDR010000094.1 GCA_944376745.1 uncultured Lachnospiraceae bacterium | reverse complement strand
ATAAGCTCCGGCATAAAGCGGTAAAACAAAGTCAGAAGCAGGGTAGAAATGTGGGCGCCGTCCACGTCCGCATCCGCCATAATGATGATCTTATTGTAGCGAAGCTTGGTGATGTCGAAGTCGTTGCCGTACCCCTCGGAAAAGCCGCAGCCGAAGGCGTTGATCATGGTCTTGATCTCGGCGTTGGCCAGCACCTTGTCGATGGTGGCCTTCTCCACGTTCAGGATCTTGCCCCGGATGGGCAGGATGGCCTGGAAATTCCGGTTCCGGGCGGTTTTGGCGCTGCCGCCGGCGGAATCTCCCTCCACGATAAAGATCTCGCAGATGGAGGGGTCCCGGCTCTCGCAGTTGGCAAGCTTCCCGTTGGAGTCAAAGGAAAATTTCTGTTTTGTCAGAAGGTTGGTCTTGGCCCGCTCCTCGGTCTTGCGGATCTTGGCCGCCTTCTCGGCGCAGGAGATGACCTTCTTTAAGCTGTCCAGATTTTTGTCGAAATAGAGCTGGATCTCCTCCCCGGTGACCTTTCCGGTGACCCGGGCGGCGTCCTGGTTGTCCAGCTTGGTCTTGGTCTGACCCTCGAACCGGGGGGCCGGGTGCTTTAGGGAAATGACGGCAGTCATGCCGTTTCGCACGTCGGCTCCGGTGAAATTGTCGTCCTTCTCCTTTAAAATGCCAAGCTCTCTTGCATAGTTGTTGATGACCGTGGTAAAGACCGTCTTAAAGCCCGTCAGATGGGTGCCTCCCTCGGCGTTGTAGATATTGTTGCAAAATCCCAGTACATTTTCCCGGAAGTCGGTGATGTACTGGAAGGCGGCCTCCACGGTGATCCCCTCGCTCTCCCCTTTGAAATAGATCACGTCGGTGACGGCCTCACATTTCTTGTTCAGGTCCTTCACGTAGCCGATGATCCCGTCGGGCTCGTGAAATTCGATGTATTCCGGCTCCTCCCCCCGCTTGTCCTCGTAGACGATCAGCAGGTTGGGATTCAAGTAGGCGGTCTCGTGAAGGCGGCTCTTGACCTCGTCCTCCTTAAACCGGGTCTTCTCAAAGATCTCCGGATCCGGCAGGAAATTCACCCGGGTCCCGGTCTTCTTGGTCTTCCCGATCTTCGGCAAAAGGCCCTTTTCCAGCTCGATCACCGGAACGCCCCGCTCGTAGCGGTCATGATGGATATAGCCGTCCTGGCTGATCTGCAGGTCCAGGTAGGTGGACAGGGCGTTTACCACCGAGGAGCCCACGCCGTGCAGGCCGCCGCTGGTCTTGTAGGCCCCCTCCTCGAACTTGCCCCCCGCGTGGAGGGTGGTGAACACCAGCCGGGCCGCCGACATGCCCTTTTCGTGCATGCCCACGGGGATTCCCCGGCCATTGTCCTCCACCGTGCAGGAGCCGTCGGCCTCCAGGGTCACCCAGATGGTATCGCAGGCCCCGGCCAGATGCTCGTCCACCGCGTTGTCCACAATTTCATATATGAGATGATTCAGCCCTTTCCTGGAAACGCTGCCGATGTACATGCCAGGGCGCTTGCGCACCGCCTCCAGGCCCTCCAGAACGGAAATGCTGCTGGCGTCATAGCTTTGTGTCTTTGCCATTTCTCTGTTTCCTTTCATGAAGGCTGCCGCAAAAAAACATGCCCCCCGGAACGGACGGCGCAGGCCGGATCCATTTTCCTCCAGGGGGCTTGTCTCTTACGGCAGCCCCTTCTTATTCTCTTTCTGTAATATTTTATCACACTATTTGAGGTTTTGCAAAAAGTTTCTTTACCGCTCCTCCCGGAAATACGCGTTCCCCAGGCTTGCGGGCGGCTGGTTCTCCTTCTTCTTGCGGGTGCTGGTGAAGATCAGCACGCCGATGGTCACAAGGTAGGGCAGCATTTTAAAGATTTCCTGGGCACTCCTGCCAAGGCCAGGGATATACAGGTAGAGGATGTACAGCGCCCCGAACAGAAGGGAGCCCCAGATGGCGTTCACGGGCTTCCACATGGCGAAGATCACCAGGGCGATGGCAAGCCAGCCCCGGTCCCCGAAGCCGCCGTTGGTCCAGGTGCCGCCCAGATATTCCATGACAAAGTAAAGTCCTCCCAGCCCGGCGATGCCGCCGCCGATACAGGTGGCCAGGTATTTATAGCGGGTCACATGGATGCCCGCCGCGTCCGCCGTGGCCGGATTCTCCCCCACGGCCCGCAGGTTCAGCCCCCGCCGGGTCTTCGTGAGAAAGAGCGTCATAAGAACGGCCAACAGCACCGCCAGGTACGTCAGAAATCCGTAGGAGAACAGCAGGTCTCCCAGGATCGGTATCTCAGACAGACCGGGAAGCTTCCCGCGGAAGGCGCTTCCCGTCACCGCCACGGAGATCTGGCCCACGCCCCCGGCCAGCTTGGAGATGGAGCCGCCGAAGAAGTTGCCGAAGCCCACGCCGAAGGTGGTGAGGGCCAGGCCCGTCACGTTCTGGTTGGCCCGAAGGGTGATGGTCAGCACGCTGTAAATAAGAGCCCCAAAGCCCGCGCAGAGAAAGGCGCTGCCAAAGGAAATGAGCACTCCCACCAGGCCGATGGGGTTGGGGGTGGATTTTTCATAGAAGAAAGCCCCCATAAGTCCGGCAATGCCGCCCATATACATAAGCCCCGGAATCCCCAGGTTCAGGTTCCCGGATTTCTCCGTCAAAATTTCCCCGGTGGCTCCGAACAGCATGCACATGCCCTGGGCGATGGCCTTCTGGATAAAAATGATCAATACGCTCATGCCGTCACCTCCCTGTGCTTCCGGTTCAGCTCCACCTTGTAATTGATAAAAAACTCACAGCCGATCAGGCAGAACAGAAGGATTCCCGTGATGATCTCCGAGGCGTTCTCGTTGAGGTTATACTGGGACGCGATCTGCACGGCCCCCTTCTCCATAAATACCAGGAAAAAGGAGATCAGTATCATGGCAAAGGCGTTGAACTTGGCCATCCAGGCCACGATGATGGCCGTAAAGCCCCGGCCCCCCGCCGTGCTGGTGGAGATGGTGTGGCTGGCGCCGCTGACGATGACAAAGCCCGCCAGCCCGCAGATGGCCCCGGAAATGGCCATGGTCCGCATGATGACCTTCTTCACGCTGACCCCGGCGTAGCGGGCGGTGTTCTCGCTCTCTCCCACTACGGAGATCTCGTAGCCCTGCTTGCTGTATTTTAAATAAATGTACATGCCCACGGTAAAGGCAAGCACGATCACCACGTTCCACCCGTAATCCATGCCAAACAGGGGCGGCAGCCACCCGGCCCTGGTCTGGGCGTTGATGATACCCACCGTGTTGGAGCCCTTGGGATTCTCCCAGAACACGATGCAGAAGGTCACGATCTGCATGGCCACATAGTTGAGCATCAGTGTGAACAAGGTCTCGTTGGTATTGAGGTACGCCTTGAATACCGCCGGGATCAGGCCCCAGAGAAGCCCCGCCGCCATGCTGGCGATAACCATCACAACCAGCAGCACCACCGGAGGCAGCCCGCGGCCTAAGTACAGCATGACGGCTGCCGCCGCGGCTCCGCCCATCAGCACCTGGCCCTCGGCCCCGATATTCCAGAACCGCATTTTGAAGGCCGGGGTCAGGCCGATGGCGATGCACAGAAGCACCATGGTGTCCCGGACGGTGGTCCAGCTTCTCCTGCCGGTCCCCACCGCCCCGTCGATGATGGAACGGTACACCTCCACGGGATTCAGATGGGTCAGGAGGAAAATCACAACGGCGCAGATGACAAGACCCAGAAGGACCGCCAGAAGCCGTATCCCCCACGCTTTCTTCAGGGAAATGCCGTCTCTCTTGGAAATGCGCAGCACCGGCTCCTTTCGGGAACCGCACGCCGCCCTTTCTTTGGAAAATCTATGTATTCCGGTACCCTGCCCGGAATGTATTGTCTCTCTGTTCATTGGGCACAGCGCTCCTCTCTGAATCGTGTCATCAAAAGTCCCACTTCCTCCTTGGTGGCGGTCCGCCC
>CALWDR010000093.1 GCA_944376745.1 uncultured Lachnospiraceae bacterium | reverse complement strand
TAAAAGGACCATAATACGCTTAAGACAAAGGCGATTCCCTGGGCTGCCAGGTAATCTCCCTTAGGGAATATCCCAAATCTCTGAAATACCAGCAGCCCGGCAGCATACAGGACATAAGAAATCACCGTGTTGCTGACGCCTACGATGCCAAATTTTACAAACTGCATAAAGGAGACATAGAATTCTTCGGGCACTTCCTTTTTTCCTATCCGAAAAATCAATCTCAAAACAGCATAGACCACTTTTTCAATGAACTTCCACACTTCTCTTCCCCGATACCTTTCCGCTATTACTATGATTCGTCTATCAAAGGAATAAACATGTTCTTTTCCAGCTCCTCCCGGGGCAGGAAGGGGGCAAGATCCTCCAGGGGAGGGCTTACCAGCGTCCCGTCCTCCAGACGCTTTGTACTGCTCTTCGGCTCCCAGACCTGCTTTGTATCCGTGAAAATTTCGCAGAATACCGGCCCTTCGCATGCCAGAGCCTCCTGAACGGCCTGTTTCATTTCCGCATTGCTGTGGGCGCAAAAATATTGATACCCGAATGCCCTGGCAAGTTTTTCATATTCCGGAAATGACAGGTCCTCTGACTCCGGTCCGATTCCAACCTTTGTATGATGTCCAAACAGATTCGTCTGTGTGATCCGTATGGAGTGGTACCCCTGATTGTTGATCAGAAAGATCTTCACCGGCAGCTGATTGGTAAGAATCGTCTGCAGTTCCTGTAGGTTCATCATGATACTGCCATCACCTTCCAGACAGATCGTTGTCCTCCTGCCTCCGCCGATGCAGGTACCGATAGCGGCAGGCAAGCCATAACCCATACTGGCGACAGCGCTGTTATTGGCCATCCGGCTGCCCTTCTGAATCACATATGCCTGGTTGCCCACCACACAACAGGCGCCATTTGAGACAGCGGTCAGGCTATTTTCCGGCAGACTGCCACTTAGATACCGCACAAAAGCATATACATTGGCTGTCTGGCCGTTCTCCTCCCACTGGCGGGGCAGTACGGCCGGATATTCCCGCTTCCAGCGCCGACAGGTCTCAAGCCACATGCCGCCGGCGTGAACCGGCCCCTCAGCCAGCCGGTTCATTTTTGTGAGAAAATCCTTTGCGTCCGCCCACACAGGAAGTTCCACATGAATCGTAGGCTTTTTCATCTCCGCCTGGTCAATATCCACCATAATGACTTCGGCTTCACGGGCCCAGGTTTTCCAGTTATATCCCACCTGACGGATGGAAATGCGCGTTCCCACCGCAAGAATCAGATCCGCATTCTGAATGGCCCAGTTCCCCGGGCGGTCCCCCATGTTGCCCGCGCGGCCACAATACAGAGGATGCGCATCCTCGATCAGATCAACCGCATTCCAATAAGTAACGATGGGAATATTCAGCTTTTCTGCCAGGTCGCGAAAGGCTTCATAGCCGCCGGACAATCGAATGCCATACCCTGCATGAAACACCGGCCGCTTCGCCTTGCTGATCTTTTCAAGAATCAGCTGAATCACAGAATCTTCCACCGGGGGCGGCAGCTTTGCGTCATCTTCCGCCGGATCATACCCTTCCAGTTCCTCTATCTCAATATAAGTTCCCTGAAAATTTACAGGGATATCAATCCACACCGGTCCCGGACGCCCGGTGGTGGCAAGATGCCAGCCCTTCTCCAGCACATACCGGATTCTCCCGGGGTCCTCCAGCATGACCGCATACTTCGTCATAGGCTCCACCGACCTTACAATATCGTACTCCTGGTCCCCCATTGCCCGAAGGGGCATGCCCCCTGTAAACCGCATGCCATAGCGGGCCGTGGTATCATACCGCACCTGTCCGCTTAGGATGAACATAGGAATGGAATCCAGCCAGCCGCCCAGGACGCCGGTTAAGGCATTTGTGCCGCCCGGCCCTGTGGTGACGCACACAGCCGCGATCCTGTTATCCAGACGCGCGTAGGCTTCCGCCGCAATGGCACAGGCCTGCTCGTGATGATTATAGGTCACCTTCAAACCATCCCTGTGTCCAAGGGCGTCGTTTAAGTGCATGGCACCTCCGCCCACAACGCTGAAGCAATCCGTCACTCCCTGCGCAACCAAAAAATCCGCAACATAATCCGCCAGTCTCTGCTTCATATCAACCTCACTCTAATCTTCCAGATACTCCGCGATCTGCCTATCCATCACCGCAGCCACATCGCCACTTTCAAAATATATTTTTGACCATTCCACAACCTTCTCTACCGCCATCTCCACATTCCAACGGGGCCTCCAGTGAAAGGTATTTTTTATCCGGGAGCAGTCCAGCTTCAGAAAATTCGCTTCATGAGGGCCTCCGTCATACTGATTCACCCACCGGATATCTGTATGATTCTGCTCGTTCCATTTCCTGCAAAACAGCGTGGCCAAATTCCCCGTTGTCAGGCAGTCCGTTTCCTCCGGGCCCACATTATAGCTGCCGGCCAGCCCTGGATCGTGGTATTGTTCCTTCGCAATCATCAAATACGCAAATATGGGCTCCAGCACATGCTCATAGGGCCGGGTAGAGTAAGGGTTCCTTACAATAATATCCCGTCCTTCCCGGGCCGCGCGGATACAGTCCGGTATGATACGGTCTGCGGCAAAATCGCCGCCTCCGATCACATTTCCGGCCCTTGCTGTGGAGACCGCAACAGCCCCGTCCGCAAAAAACGAATTCTTATAGCTTCCTGTAACCAGTTCCGAACAGGACTTGGAATTGGAATAAGGGTCAAATCCATTTAATTCCTCGTTTTCCCGGTATCCCCACTCCCATTCCCGGTTCCGATATACTTTATCCGTCGTAACGTTCAAAAAGGACCTTACGCTTTCATTCAGCCGCACACATTCCAATATGTTTACCGTGCCCATAACATTGACATCGTAGGTGTATACAGGATTCCGGTAGGATTCCCGCACCAGGGGCTGCGCCGCCATATGAATCACAATCTCCGGCTGAACCTCGCCAAATACGGCTTTCAAATGCTTAAGGTCACGGATATCGCCGGTCACAGAATGCATTCCCTCCGCGACCTGTGCCAGGTCAAACAGGGCCGGCGTTGTGGGGGGCTTTAAGGCATATCCGGTCACCTCCGCGCCGGCATTGATGAGCGCCCTGCACATCCAGGAGCCCTTAAATCCGGTATGCCCGGTTATCAACACGCGTTTCTTATGATAAAACTGCATATCCATCTGTATCACACTCCTTCCCCGGCCTGCCCCGCCCCATCGGTGAGGTTCCGGCCATTGTCCGGCTCATTTTCGAAGTTGATCCGTTCCTCCTCGATCACCAGAGGCCGCTTCATCACGCGTCTGTTAATATTCAGCACGTATTCCCCCAGTAATCCGATAAAAAACAGCTGGAGCGCTCCCATGAAAAAGACGCCGATCAATATAGGGGCCGTACCTGCCGAAAAGCGGTCCCAGTAAACCAGCTTCAGAATCAGATAAACCAGGGCGATCACCATTGAAACCATAGACATGATAAATCCGATGATGGTGGCGATCCGCAGTCCGATCTTCGTATAAGAAGTGAAACTCAGCATCGCCGCGTCATACAGCGTATACCAGTTATTGTGGGTCTTTCCGGCCGCCCGTTTTGCCTGCTCATAGGGAAGATCTTTCCTCTTATACCCAAGTTCAGCCACAATTCCCCGCAGGAACGGGGATGGGTCGTCCAGACCCTTCAATATCTCAATAAAGCTTTTATCATAAAGACCAAATCCGGTAAAATGCTCAATCTGTTCCACGTCAGACATTTTCCTGATCAGCTTGTAATAGCAGGTTCTAAGGAAACGCATGATCTTGTTTTCCTTACTGCTGGTCTTGATGGCACTGACGATCCTATAGCCCTGCTCCCATTCATGCACCAGCTTGGGAATCATATCCACGGGATCCTGGAAGTCACAGCACATGGTAATGGTGCAGTCCCCCGTTGTCTGGCACATTCCATAGTACGGGGAATTAAACTGACCAAAATTTTTCGCATTCAGTATGGCCTTCACCTTTGGATACTTTGCGCAGATTTCCCGCAGATATTCCCTGGTCCTGTCCTGGGAACAGTTGTCAATAAACAACACCTCATAGTCATACTGGGGCAGTTCTGTCTCCAGGATGTGAATGACTGCCTCACTGATGGGCTTTACATTCTCTTCCTCATTGTAGCATGGTATCAAAATACTGATTTTCTTCATTTTCGTTTCCTCTGCATTTTTTGCGTCCTGTACCAGTCTATGGTTTCCCGTATTCCTTCTTCAAAGGTATATTCCGGCTCAAATCCAAGATCCTCCCGCAAAGCCGTAATATCCGCGCACAGATACATTACCTGCCGGGGCGCATAGGGCAGTTCTCCAATCCCCAGCGGCAGCCTGGGATCGATCTGAGCCCCGATGATCCGAACGTATTCGGCCAGAGGACGCGCCTGTCCGCTTCCAAGACAGTACACCCGGCCATCCTTCCCGCAGCTTGCCATCTGCCTCAAAGCAGTTCCCGCATCCCTAGCATAAAGATAATCCCACTGCTGCTCCCCTCTGGTCAGAGACGGCTTCTCTCCGCGCAAAAGCTTCCCAATAGTGGACATCACCATGGTATTTTCCCCGTCCCAGGGACCATAGATACTGAGAATCCGGGACCAAATATGGCGGATCCCTTTCTGTCGGCACAACAGACGGCTCATCTGTCCCGCACACAGCTTCGCCATACCGTACCCATTCTCGGGAAAGGTTGGCGTCATCTCCGACAAATTTCCTTCTACCCGGCCATACTCCGCCTGGGACCCCGCCCCGATAAACACATGGCACCCCAGACTTTCCGCCGTCTCCACCGCGTCCAGCGTACAGCGGACATTTCTTAGCTGCGCCTGCAAATTGTCTCTGGCATTTCCAAAAGTCCCATCCCAGCCCAGATGATAAAAAGCGTCATATTTCTCTCCCACCAGGGAAGGCACCTTTTTCAGTTCGTTCAGATCACATTCCAGCACCTTCAGCCGGGGAGATTGCGGGAGATGGGCGATTCTCTCAGAGCCTCTGCGGCAGACCGCCAGCACCTCTATCTCATGCTCCAGCAGCTGTTGTGTCAAAGCAATCCCCAGCACTCCAGTGGGCCCGGTGATGACCGCTTTCCCCACATGGAAGCCGGAGTCTTCCCGATTCTTCATACACACCCCGCCTATTGTACGGCCTCCTTTATCACTTTGGCCATATAATCTATCATTTCATCCGTCATGCCAGGATAAACGCCTACCCAGAAAGTATCCTTCATGATGCGGTCCGTGTTCTCCAATTCACCCACCACACGATACCCCTTTCCTGCGGCTCTCATCTGGTCAAAACAGGGATGCTTGATCAGATTTCCCGCAAACAGCATACGGGTCTGTATCCCATGGTCTTCCACATAGGAAACAACCCTGCTGCGGTCCACGCCTTCCCGGCAGGTGATCAGGAAGCCGAACCAGCTCGGCCTGGAATTCTCACAGGGAACCGGAAGGATCAGCCTGTCCTCCGTTCCTTTTAACGCCGCCAGCAGGCGTTCAAAGTTATGAATCCTCTTTTCCACAAATTTCGGGAACTTCTCAATCTGCGCACACCCCACCGCCGCCTGCATATCCGTAGCCTTCAGATTATATCCGAAATGAGAATACACATACTTATGATCATAGCCCAGGGGCAGCTCCCCATACTGCCTGTCAAATCGGTGTCCGCACAGGTTGTCCTGACCGGAGGCGCATACGCAGTCCCGCCCCCAGTCCCGGAAGGAACGGATGCATTTGTGCAGCAGAGGGTTGTTCGTATAAACCGCTCCACCCTCGCCCATGGTCATATGATGAGGCGGATAAAATGAGGACGTGCCAATGTCGCCAATGGTTCCCGTGAAGCGCTCCTCTCCATGGAAGATGTATTTTGACCCTAACGCATCGCAATTATCCTCAATAAGCCACAGCTGGTGCCTGTCACAAAATTCCCTGACCGCGGTCAAGTCAAAGGGATTTCCCAGGGTATGAGCCGCCATCACCACTTTCGTCTTCTCTGACAGCGCCTCCTCCAGCTTAGATACATCCATATTGTACTGGGGGATCGTCACATCTACAAATACCGGGACCACCCCATACTGAATCGCCGGCGTCACCGTTGTGGGAAAGCCCGCCGCCACCGTTATCATCTCATCCCCCGGCTTCACCTGGCGCTCTCCCAGCAGGGGAGAGGTCAGGGCCATAAACGCGTTCAGATTGGCGGAGGAGCCGGAATTCACCAGGGAACAATATTTTACCCCGAGATATTCCGAAAAAGCTTTCTCAAACTGCTGCGTATATCTTCCCGCCGTCAGCCAGAATTCCAGCGCGGAGTCCACCAGGTTGCACATTTCTTCCTGATCGTACACCCGGGAGGCATAGTTGATCCGGTCCCCCGGTTCAAAGGGCTTCTTACGGTTATGATAGGTGCGGCAGTATTCCGCCACCATGTCCAAAATTTCTTTCTTTGCCTGTGCTTCTGTCTTGTTCTCAAACATCGCTATTTTCTCCTTAATCATCCCAGGATTTCCACGGGGCAATCCCCTTATTCCACAGATCGTTCAGCTGGTCCATCTCCCGCTTCGTATCCATGCACTGCCAATAACCGTCAAAAATATACGCCGACAACTGTCCCATGGCCGCCACTTTTTCCAGAGGCTCCTTCTCAAATACGGTACTGTCTCCCTCAATGTAGTCAAAGATCTCCGGCTCCAGCACCATGTATCCGCCGTTGATGCGGGCGCCATCCTCCACGCTCTTTTCCCGGAAGGACGTGATCCGCTTCCTGTCGTCTATGGCCAGAACCCCGAACCGCTGTCCCACGCTTGCCGCCGTCAAGGTCGCGATCCTGCCCTCCCGCTTATGAAATTCCAGCAGATCCCGTATGTTGATATCACACACGCCGTCTCCATAGGTAAGCATGAAAGTCTCATTTCCCACATACTTCTGTATCCGCTTTACGCGGCCGCCGGTCATAGTATTGAGCCCGGTATCCACCAGGGTAACCTTCCATGGCTCCGCCACGTTGTTGTGCACCACCATTTTATTTTCCTGGGTGAAATCAAAGGTCACATCGCTGTTGTAAAGATAATAGTCCGCGAACCATTCCTTGATCACATGCTGCTTGTAGCCGCAGCAGATAATAAAATCATGAAATCCGTAATAGGAATACTCCTTCATGATATGCCATAATATCGGCTTCTCACCGATTTCCAGCATGGGCTTCGGCTTCAGATGGCTTTCCTCACTGATTCTTGTACCGAATCCTCCGGCTAAGATCACTACCTTCATCTCATTCTCCTTTGTCTAATTACTATTTATGATTTCCAACGCTTCCTCATAATAATCGTTTCTGATATATATCTGCGTATCTCCATACTGCGTATAATAAGTGTCCATATATGTGACTAATTCCGGCGCGTAATCCACCAGCAAATGGCCCCAGCATTCGCTGTCCTTATTATACAGAGCGACTCTGGGCGGATTCTCCCCATACGTGCTCAACGCCTTATTCCCGAAGGCTTCCCACATCCACGGCGTCGCGCCCACATTCTGGATCCCCGTGCGGTCCGCGGCAATTAAAATCTCATTGGAAAAGGAAAGCTGCCAGACTCCCTCTCTCTCCTCTGTGATCTTGTGCAGGGCGTCCCCCACGACGCTGACTCCTTCCGTGAAGCTCCGGTTGCCTATATTGGAAAACGTGCTCATATAGGGCGCACTGATCATGACCACAAGACCAGCT
>CALWDR010000092.1 GCA_944376745.1 uncultured Lachnospiraceae bacterium | reverse complement strand
CCACCCTGGTGGAATTTATTCTTGCACCCGCCCCTTCCGGTTCCTTCACCGCAACGCGGATTTCCTTCCGGCTCTCCTTATCCAGGGCCTTTGCGCTTGCCTCCACCAACTTTCCAATGGTCCCAAGATCCGTCTCCCGATACCGCACCTCCCGGTCCGTCAGGCCGGACAGGCGGCGCATGGTCTCCACGAAATTGTCAAGGCGCGCAAGCTGTCCCTGGCCCTCCTTCAACATTTCCATCATCTGCTCCCGGCTGAAATCCTCCGCCGGAACAAACTCCAGCAGCATTTCCTGATACCCTTTCAGGATGGTAAGAGGCGTGCGGATATCGTGGGCGATGGCGGAGCGCAGGGCCTTCTCCTCCTCCACCATCCGCCACATACGCCGGTAATTGGCCTCCAGCTGCCCCCGCATCTTCTCAAATTCCCGGCAGAGGCGACCCAGTTCGTCCTCACGATCATAGTCGATCCGAAAATCCAGCTGGTTATTGGCGATCATGGCGGAGGCTGCGGACAGCCTGGCCAGCGGGACCCTGATCTTGTTCCGGTAAAACAGGGCCACGGCCAGCACCGCCCCGACCATGGACACCACCAGAATGCTGTAGGTCTGCAAGAAATCACACAGCTCCGAGAGAAAGGCGTCCCGCCTGGTCATCTCATAGTTGGACACCCTTGGAATGTCTACGGTATAAATTGTCTCCGCCTGCTCCCAGTTCTCATAATACTGCTCCTCGTCCACATAATTCCACCAGATCTGCTGCTGGGTCACCTCCGCCACATGGGCGATCACCGCCCCCAGCAGGAAGCTGAGCACCAGGCTGATGGCCATATACAGCACGATGGTTTTTCTCAGAGAAAGATTTCTTATTTTTTCCATCGGTATCCCACTCCTCAAACCGTCCTTATTTTTTCCATCGGTATCCCACTCCCCAAACCGTCTCAATATATTCTGCATTTGCATACTCCGACAGTTTTTTCCGGATTCTCCGAATCAGCTCCGTGACCACACGGCTGTCGCCCTCGGCGTCATAGCCGCAGACCTTCTCATAGATCCGCTCCTTGTCGAAAACCTGTCCCGGATGCATGGAGAGAAATTCCAGGATCTCATACTCCGTCCTGGTAAATTCCAGTTCCCGGCCCTGAAGCTGTACCTTCTTGGCCGTATAGTCGATCATCAGCCCCTCCTGGAACCGGTATTCCGATTTCTGCCTTTGGCGCTCCTCCCGTTTTAAGTGGGCGACGATCCGGGCCTCCAGCTCCCTTAGGCTGAAGGGCTTTAAAATGTAATCGTCCCCGCCCAGAAGCAGGCCGTTGACCCGGTCCTGCTTCTCCACCTTTGCGGTCAGGAACAAAATGGGGCAGGACACCTTATCCCGGATCTGACGGCACACCGCAAGGCCGTCCATACCCGGCATATTGATATCCAGCAGGATCAGATCCGGCCCCTCCTTCACCCGCTCCATGGCCTCCAGGCCGTTCTCCGCGCTTCGGATCTCATAGCCCTTCCTGGAAAAATAGTGGGTCAGCATTTTTATCAGATCCCGGTCATCGTCCACCAGCAATAATTTATAACCCATGACGCCTGCACCGCTCCTTTTTCTTTCTCTCCATATTTCTTCCGCCCTATGCCTCACCCGCCCCTGTTGCGTCTCAGCCCCGTCTCTGGCGATACGCCTCGTACATCAGCAGGGTGGCCGCGATGGCGGCGTTTAAGGATTCCACCTGTCCCTCCATGGGGATGCGGATGTACATATCCGCCAACTTTGCCGCCTCCTCCGTCAGCCCGTTTCCCTCGTTGCCCACAAGAAAGGCCGTCCCTTTGGTGTAATCCGGCTTATCGTAGGATTTCTCCCCCTTTAAGTGGGCGGCGTACACGGACACGCCCTGCCGCTTTAGCTCTCCAATGGTCTGGGCAAAATCCTCCGCAATATAGAAGGGCACCCGGTACAGCGAGCCCATGGTGGCCCGGACCACCTTGGGACTGAAAATATCCACGGTACTTTTGTTCATGATAACGCCGCTGATCCCGGCCCCCTCCCCGGTGCGGAGCATGGTTCCCAGATTTCCCGGGTCCTGGATGCTCTCCAAAACCAGCAGGCTGGGAGCTGAACCCGTCTGGCTTCCGAATGATTCTGTCCGGCTTCCAACTGGCTCTGTCCGCCTCTGCCCGCCATGGGATGCCAGCAGATCCCGAAGCCCGTATTCCGGCATTCTCACAAGAGCCAGAATCCCCTGAGGGGTCTGGGTGTCGCTGACCGCCTTCAATACGGAATCCGACACGATCTCATATCCAAGCCGCTCCAATTCTCCGAGCACCGTGAGATTTTCCCTGCCGCCAAAGCCTTCTCCGACTGCACTCTTCTCCTTCTGAACGGCCTCCCGAAGCCTTCTTAGATAAGACTCCGACACATACACCCGCTCCACCCACTCCCGGGGAGCTTCCAGGACCATTTTGGGCCCTTCCACCACAAAAACCCGCTGCTGCCAGCGGGCTTTTGCTTTTTTCTGAAGCTGTATCATATTTTTGATCTGGGGATTACTCGCACTCGTAATCATAAATGGTTCTCCCTAAATGGACAGCGTCTGGGAAATCTTGTACTGATACTCGGAAATGCTCTTCTGCATGGCCAGGGCCTCGTCGATGTCGTAATCCACAAAATCCCCGTGGCGGTAAGCCACCACCCGGTTGCTCTTGCCTTCGCACAGCAGATCCACCGCCATGGCGCCCATGGTGGAGGCATATACCCGGTCCTTGCAGGTGGGGGTGCCGCCTCTCTGCATATGGCCCAGGATGGTGGCCCGGGTCTCCATGCCGGTGGCCGCCTCGATACGCTTGGCCATGCTGGCGGAATGGCCGATGCCCTCCGCGTTGACGATGATGTGGTGCTTCTTGCCCCGCTTCCGGTTATTGATGATGTGGTTTACTAATTTCTGCTCGTCGTAATCGTATTTCTCCGGCAGCAGAATGTCCTCGGCGCCGTTGGCGATGCCGCACCACAGTGCGATATAGCCCGCGTCACGGCCCATCACCTCGATGATGGAGCAGCGCTCGTGGGAGGTGGAGGTGTCCCGCACCTTGTCAATGGCCTCCATGGCTGTATTTACCGCGGTGTCAAAACCGATGGTGTACTCGGTACAGGCAATGTCCAGGTCGATGGTGCCCGGAATGCCGATGGTGTTGATCCCCAGATTCGCCAGCTTCTGGGCACCCTGGAAAGAGCCGTCGCCGCCGATGACGATGATCCCGTCGATGCCGTGCTTCTTACAGATCTCCGCCGCCTGCTTCTGCACCTCCGGCTGCTTGAACTCGGGGCAGCGGGCCGTCTGCAAAATGGTCCCGCCTCTCTGAATAATATCCGAAACATGCTTTGCTTCCATATCTTCAATCTCTTCCTGAAGCAAGCCTGCATAACCTCTCTTGATTCCTTTTACAGTCCTTCCGTTGGCGATGGACTGACGCACAACCGCGCGGATGGCGGCGTTCATGCCCGGCGCGTCACCGCCGCTGGTCAATACTCCTATTGTATGAATCTCTTTTGCCATTCTTTCATACCTCCTAATCAAATCCTCACTCTGGTCTCTTCCATTTTAATATCTTTTGGAAGTGTTTTCAATGAATTTTTCCACAACTTTTACATTTTTTTCGCCCAGAAAGTTAGTTAAATTGTTGACGATCTCCGGGCCTGCCTGGACGCTCCAGCCGGGCGGCAGCCGCTTCATCTGCCTGGTGCCCGCAATGTAGACGATCACCGGGTCCTGGCCGTCGGAACCCTTTAAGCGATTGAGAAGCTCCGGTTCCTTTTGCTGATAGCTCTCCACGGTGTCGAACTGCAGCCACAGCTCCTTTTTCGTATCGTCAAAGGAGTACATGCGCTCGCAGATCAGCTTGCCGTTCTTCTCCTCCTCGGTGGACACCCGCCCCCGGACAAACACCTTGTTGTCGATCTCCAGAAGATGGCTGTTCTTCTCATAATCCTTGGGAAAAATGATGATCTCCAGCGTTCCCACCAGATCCTCCAGGGTGATGAAGGCCATGGTCTTGTTGTTCTTGGTGTATTTGATGGTCTTGTCCACGATCATGCCGCCCACCATGGCGCTCTCCCCGTCAACGACGTTGGTGGTGCCGCTCTCCTCGTCCAGAACAAAATCCGTGGTCACCCGGGTGATGATCTTTCGCCATTTTTCCTCATATTCCTCCAGCGGATGGCCGCTGATATACACCCCCAGCACCTCCTTCTCGAAGGCCAGAAGGGTCTCCTTGGCGTACTCCTCCACCTCCGGCAGCCGTACCTCAAATTCCTCCTTGATACTGTCGTCCGCCAGATCGAAGAGAGTCATCTGCCCGGCCATGGTGTTCTTCTTCTCCTGGGCCAGACTGTCAAGCATGGTGGTATATATCATCATGAACTGCTTCCGGTTTCCGCCCAGGCCGTCCAGGGCCCCGGCCTTGATAAAATTCTCCACGATCCGCTTATTCAGATCCTTGCCCTCCATGCGGGTCAGAAAATCCTTCAGGCTCTTGAAGGGCCCCCGCTCCTGGCGCTCCCGGCACAGCTTTTCAATGCAGCTGCCGCTGACGCTCTTGATGGCGGCCAGCCCATAGCGGATGGAGGAGCCGGACACGGAAAATGCGGCCTCCCCCTCATTGACGTCCGGAGGCAGCACGGAAATCCCCATTTTCCGGCAGGTGAGGATGTACTCGGACACCTTGCCGGAATTGCTCATGACGGAGGTCATCAGGGCGGCCATGTACTCCACTGGGTAATAATATTTCAAAAATGCCGTCTGGTAGGCCACCACCGCGTAGGCGGCGGCATGGGACTTGTTGGAGGCATATTTTGCGAAATCGATCATCTCGTCATAAATTTTGTTGGCCACAGCCGCGTCGATGCCGTTGGCCACACAGCCCGGCACCCCCTCCTCCGGGTTGCCGTAGACAAAATTCTGGCGCTCCTTCTCCATGACGGAGCCTTTTTTCTTGGACATGGCCCGGCGCACCAGGTCGCTGCGGCCCATGGTATAGCCCGCCAGATCCCGCACGATCTGCATGACCTGCTCCTGGTAAACGATACAGCCGTAGGTGGGAGACAAAATGGGCTCCAGCTGGGGACAGTCGTAGACCACGGCGCTCTCGTTATTTTTCCCTCTGATGTAGGCCGGAATAAAATCCATGGGACCGGGCCGGTACAGGGAAATGCCGGCGATGATGTCCTCCAGGCTCTGGGGCTTTAGCTCCTTCATGAAATTCTTCATGCCGGCGCTCTCCAGCTGGAACACGCCGTCGGTCTTCCCGGTGCCCAGGGAGTCCAGCACCGCCTTGTCGTCGTAGTCGATCTTGTCAATATCAAAATCCGCCTGGCCATTTTTGTGAATGAGGCGGACAGCGTTCTGAATGACCGTCAGGTTCCGAAGCCCCAGGAAATCCATTTTCAGAAGCCCCAGCTCCTCGATGGTGGTCATGGTAAACTGGGTGGTGATGGTGCCGTCGGAAGCCCGGGACAGAGGCACAAACTCATCCATGGATTTCTGACTGATGACCACCCCCGCCGCGTGCATGGAGGTGTGCCGGGGCAGCCCCTCCAGACGCTTGGACATGTCGATGAGCTTCTTCACGCTCTCGTCACCTGCATAGAGGCTTCGAAGCTCCGGGTTCATGGTAAGGGCCTTATCTATGGTGATGCCCAGTTCGTTGGGAATCTGCTTGGCAATGCTGTCCACGAAGGCATAGGGCAGATCCATCACCCGGCCCACATCCCGGATCACGCCCCGGGCCGCCAGAGTACCGAAGGTAACGATCTGCACCACCCGGTCCTTGCCATATTTTTCCATCACATAATCGATGACCTCCTGGCGGCGCTCCACACAAAAGTCAACGTCGATATCCGGCATGGACACCCGCTCGGGATTTAGGAAACGCTCAAAGAGCAGGTTGTAGCGGATGGGGTCAATGTTGGTAATCTCCAGGGTATAGGACACCAGGCTTCCGGCGGCGCTCCCCCGTCCGGGGCCCACGGCGATCCCCTGACTTCTGGCAAAATGGATGAAATCCCACACAATCAGGAAGTAATCCACGTAGCCCATGCTCCTTATGACCTCAAGCTCATAATCCAGCCGCTCCGTCAACTCCTGGTAATTGTCGGGATACCGGCGCTTCAGCCCCTCAGAGCAGAGCTTATTTAAGTATTCCCAGCTTGTCATGCCATCGGGCACGTCGTATTTCGGCAGCTTGGTGACGCCGAACTCGATCTCCACATGACAGCGGTCCGCAATTTTCTGGGTATTTTCCAGGGCCTCCAGGGCGTAGGGAAAAAGCCCCCGCATCTCCTCCTCGGACTTGACGTAATACTGGCCGCCCTCGTAGCGCATGCGGTTCTCGTCCGACAGCTTCTTGCCCGTCTGGATACAGAGCAGGATGTCATGGGGCTCCGCGTCCTCCTCGTAGGTGTAGTGGACGTCGTTGGTGGCCACCAGCCCGATGCCGGTCTCCTGGCTTAAGCGCAGAAGCTGCTGGTTCACCATTCTCTGCTCGGGAATCCCGTGGTCCTGAAGCTCCAGGAAGAAATTTTCCGGGCCAAAGGTATCCCGGTGCCACAGGGCCGCCTCCCTGGCCTCCTCGTAGGCGCCCCGCTGAAGGAGCCTTGGGATCTCACCGGCCAGGCAGGCGCTTAAGGCAATGATCCCCTCATGGTACTGCTCCAGTATCTCCCGGTCCACTCTGGGCCGGTAATAGTAGCCGTCCACAAAGCCCTTGGACACAATCTTCATAAGGTTGCTGTAGCCGGTGTTGTTTTCCGCCAGAAGCACCAGATGGTAGTAGCGGTCCTCCCCCTCCACCCGCTCCCGGTCAAAGCGGGAGCCGGGGGCCACGTAGACCTCGCTGCCCAGGATGGGATTGATGCCCTCCGCCCTGGCGGCCCTGTAAAAATCAATGACGCCATACATGACCCCGTGGTCTGTGATGGCGGCGCTGTTCATTCCCAGTTCCTTGACTCTTGCCACATATTCTTTTATCTTGTTGGAGCCGTCCAGAAGACTGTACTCCGTATGGACATGCAGGTGGGTGAATGCCATCTTGTGTTCTCCCTCCGTTTTCTCTGAAAGCTGTGATCTCTATTGTGTTCCGTAACAGTTTGATTTTATTGCAAAT
>CALWDR010000091.1 GCA_944376745.1 uncultured Lachnospiraceae bacterium | reverse complement strand
ATCCGATAAAGCCCGGGGGCTACGCCCTCAAGTCGCTCTTATCCACCGCACAGCCACAATCCTCGGAGCAGCACCCCGTTGCGCGTTTGCGCGCTTGCGCGGACCAGGCCGGGTTCCAGAACGCCAGCAGAGGTCAAGCACTGGTACGGGGCGAAAAAGGATAGCTGGTTCTCCCACATTGCGGTGGAAGTGCCCGGTGAGGAAACTTCTAACGAATGGTGCGAACCAGTGAGCGATACGGCCTACAACGGGCTGGAATAAGGGGAAGAGGAATCCCCTACTTCCACTGTGAAAACCGGAGGAGGAACCCAAAGAAACCCGGACATCCCGTGTTACTTTTCGCGGAGTGGGGAAATTGTCAAAATTCCCAGCCTTTGTCTGGAACGCAGCCCTGGATGGCGCATTTGTTATAAGCAGACCATTGAAAGACGCCGGCACTTGGCGAACCGTCCGCTTGCGGGCGGCGAGCCTAGTACCGCTGCGTCTTGAGCTGAGCGGGAGCGTGTCTGCGTTAACAAATGCGCCATCCAGGGCGTCCTCCAGACAAAAACTGTTCGTTGAATATTTCCACCACCCCATGAACAGTTGCGGTAGGCGAAAAAAAACACTTTACAAACCGCAGCAAACGCTATATAATAGGAAAAACAAACCCAAATATGATTTGACAAAGGCGTCAAAAAATCTGAGCATTCAGGTTCTTTGACGCCTTTTTTCAGCGCACATTTCCCCAGGGCGGTGCGCTTGCGCGTGGACTGTGCGCAGGACGCAGGTTTCACGCAGATTAAAAAAGGGCAAGGAGGAAACACAATGAATCTGAGAGAAATCCAGGAACAGGGCCTTTACAGCCCAACATTTGAACATGACAACTGCGGAATCGGGGCGGTGGTTGACATAAAAGGAAGAAAGAGCCACCGGATCGTGACGGACGCGCTGAAGATCGTGGAAAATCTGGAGCACCGGGCCGGGAAGGACGCGGAGGGCAAGACCGGGGACGGCGTGGGGATCCTCACGCAGATTTCCCACCGCTTTTTCGCGAAGGTCTGTAAGGAGAGCGGCATAGCCATCGGCGGGGAGCGGGAGTACGGCGTGGGCATGTTCTTCTTCCCCCAGAATGAGCTGAAGCGCAGCCAGGCGAAAAAAATGTTTGAGATCATCGTGGAGAAGGAAGGCATGGAATTTCTGGGCTGGCGGCAGGTACCCACAGCGCCTAAGGTGCTGGGCCACAAGGCCCTGGAGTGCATGCCCGTCATCTGCCAGGGCTTTGTGAAGAAGCCCGCCAACGTGGAGAAGGGACTGGATTTTGACCGCAGGCTCTACGTAGTGCGCCGGGTATTTGAGCAGAGCAACGACAATACCTATGTGCCCTCCCTTTCCAGCAGGACCATCGTCTACAAGGGCATGTTCCTGGTGGTGCAGCTGCGGACCTTTTTCCTGGACCTGCAGGATGAGGACTATGCTTCGGCCATCGCCATCGTCCATTCCCGTTTCTCCACCAATACCAATCCAAGCTGGGAGCGGGCCCACCCCAACCGCTTCATCGTGCACAACGGGGAGATCAATAAGATTAAGGGAAATGCGGACAAAATGCTGGCCCGGGAGGAGACCATGTCCGCCACAAAGCTTTCCCTGGACGACATGTCCAAGGTGCTGCCTGTGATCCATACGGGCGGCTCCGACTCCGCCATGCTGGACAACACCCTGGAATTTCTGGTGATGAGCGGCATGGAGCTGCCGCTGGCCGTCATGATCATGATCCCGGAGCCCTGGGCCCACAACGACACCATTTCCCAGGAGGGCAGGGATTTTTACCAGTATTACGCCACCATGATGGAGCCCTGGGACGGCCCGGCCTCCATTCTGTTCTCCGACGGAGACCGGATGGGGGCGGTGCTGGACCGGAACGGACTGCGCCCCTCCCGCTACTATATCACGGATGATGACCGGCTGATCCTCTCCTCCGAGGTGGGCGTCCTGGAGATCCCGGCGGAGCACATTTTAAAGAAGGAGCGGCTGCACCCCGGGAAAATGCTGCTGGTGGATACCGTCAGGGGCCGGGTGCTCTCCGACGAGGAGATCAAGGAGACCTACGCGAAAAAGGAGCCCTACGGGGAATGGCTGGACGCCAACCTGGTGAAGCTTGCCCAGCTGAAGATACCCAACCAGAAAATCCCCGCCTATACCAGGGAGCAGCGGGCCCGGCTGCAAAAAGCCTTCGGCTATGACTATGAGGAGTACCGGAACGGCATCTGCACCATGGCCTTAAACGGCTCGGAGCAGATTGGAGCCATGGGCGTGGACACTCCCATCGCGGTGCTGTCCAGGGAATACCAGCCCCTGTTTTACTATTTCAAGCAGATGTTCGCCCAGGTGACAAATCCGCCCATCGACGCGGAGCGGGAGAAGATCGTGACCTCCACCACCGTATATGTGGGCAAAAACGGCAATCTTCTGGAGGAGAAGCCGGAGAACTGTCAGGTCCTGAAGATCCAGAATCCCATTCTGACGGATCTGGATATGCTGAAGATAAAACACATCAAAAAGCCCGGCTTTCAGGTGGCAGTGGTGTCGATCCTCTTTTATAAGAGCACGCCCATGGACCGGGTGCTGGAGCATCTGTTTGTGGAGGTGGATAAGGCCTACCGGGGCGGCGCCAACATTCTGGTGCTCTCTGACCGGGGCGTGGACGAGAACCATGTGGCGATCCCCTCCTTGCTGGCGGTCTCCGCGGTGCACAAGCACCTGGTACAGACCAAGAAATGCACGGCCCTGTCCATCATCCTGGAATCCGGGGAGCCCCGGGAGGTGCACCACTTCGCGGCCCTGTTGGGCTACGGCGCCAGCGCGGTAAATCCCTACCTGGCCCACTCCACCATCGCTGAGCTGGTGGAGGACGGCCTTCTTGACAAGGATTATTACGCGGCGGTGGAGGACTACGACCATGCCGTTTTAAAGGGGATCGTGAAAATTGCCTCCAAGATGGGGATCTCCACCATCCAGTCCTACCAGGGAAGCAAGATCTTCGAGGCCATGGGCATTTCCCGGGAGGTCATCGACGCCTATTTCCCCGGCACCGTGAGCCGTGTGGGCGGGATCACCTTAGCGGACATTGCGGCCAGAACCGACGAGCAGCATTCCAGGGCCTTCGACCCCCTGGGGCTTTCCACGGATCTGACGCTGAGCTCCCTGGGCCGCCACAAAATGCGCAGCCAGGGGGAGGAGCACCGCTATGATCCAAAGACCATCCACCTGCTGCAGCAGTCCACCAGGGAGGGCAGCTATGAGAAATTTGAGGAGTACACCAGGCTGGTGGACAGTGAAAATACCGGCTATCTGCGAAGCCTCATGGATTTCAACTATCCCAGGGAGGGCGTGCCCTTGGAAGAGGTGGAGAGCGTGGAGTCCATCGTGAAGCGCTTTAAGACGGGGGCCATGTCCTACGGCTCCATTTCCGAGGAGGCCCACGAGGCCCTGGCCATCGCCATGAACCGCCTTCATGGAAAATCCAACAGCGGCGAGGGCGGGGAGAGCGACGAGCGCCTGGAATCCGCGGGCACCGATCAGGACAGAAGCTCCGCCATCAAGCAGGTGGCCAGCGGACGGTTTGGCGTCACCAGCCGCTATCTGGTCAGCGCCAGGGAGATCCAGATCAAAATGGCCCAGGGGGCGAAGCCGGGGGAGGGCGGCCATCTGCCCTCGAAAAAGGTATACCCCTGGATCGCCAAAACCCGCCACTCCACCCCCGGCGTCAGCCTGATTTCGCCGCCGCCCCACCACGACATTTACTCCATCGAGGATCTGGCCCAGTTGATCTACGACCTGAAAAATGCCAACAAAAATGCCCGCATTTCCGTGAAGCTGGTCTCCGAGGCGGGGGTGGGCACCGTGGCCGCGGGCGTGGCCAAGGCCGGGGCCCAGGTCATCCTGATCTCCGGCTACGACGGCGGCACGGGGGCCGCGCCCATCAGCTCCATTCACAACGCGGGACTGCCCTGGGAGCTGGGCCTTTCGGAGACCCATCAGACCCTTCTTGCCAACGGCCTGCGCAACCGGGTGATGATCGAGACCGACGGCAAGCTGATGAGCGGCAGGGACGTGGCCATCGCGGCCCTTCTGGGAGCGGAGGAATTTGGCTTTGCCACGGCGCCCCTGGTGACCCTGGGCTGTGTGATGATGCGGGTCTGCAACCTGGACACCTGCCCCATGGGTATTGCCACCCAGAACCCCGAGCTTCGGAAGCGCTTTGCCGGCAAGCCGGAGTATGTGATGAATTTCATGACCTTTATCGCCCGGCAGCTTCGGGAGTACATGGCGAAGCTGGGAGTGCGCACCGTGGACGAGATGGTGGGCCGCACGGATCTGCTGAAGAAGAAGGAGAACCTGACCGGAGCCGCGGCCAAGGTGGATCTGAGCAGAATCTTAGATCCCGCGCCGGAGACGGACCGGAAGCTGTGCGTGTTCGACCCGGTCTGCGCCTATGATTTCAAGCTGGAGACTACCAAGGACGAGGCGGTTCTGTTGAAGAAGAAGGAGATGCAGGCCGCCGTCCGGGAGGGCGTAAAAAAAGAATTTCACGTAAAGCTTTCCAATGTCGACAGGACCTTCGGCACGCTGCTGGGGGCTGAGATCACCAGACAGCACCCGGAGGGACTTGCGGAGGATACCATCACCATCCGCTGTGAGGGGGCGGGGGGACAGAGCTTCGGCGCGTTTCTCCCCAAAGGGCTGACCCTCTCTTTGAAGGGCGACTCCAACGATTATTTCGGCAAGGGCCTGTCCGGCGGCAAGCTGGCGGTATACCCGCCGGAAAACGCGAAATTTGTGCCCCAGGAGAATATCATCATCGGCAATGTGGCCCTCTATGGGGCCACCAGCGGCCAGGCCTACATCGCCGGTGTGGCGGGGGAGCGCTTCTGCGTGCGCAACTCCGGCGCCACCGCGGTGGTGGAGGGCGTGGGCGAGCACGGCTGTGAATATATGACCGGAGGACGGGCGGTGATCTTAGGCCCCACGGGCAAGAATTTCGCGGCGGGCATGAGCGGCGGCGTGGCCTACGTGTTGGACGAGAAAAACTGCCTCTACCGGAACCTGAACAAGGAAATGGTGCTGATGGAGAAGGTGGAATCCAAATATGACCAGGAGGAGCTGAAGGCCATGATCGAGGCCCATGTGGCCCACACCGGTTCCGCCAAGGGCAAAGAGGTGCTGGCCCATTTCAAGGAGTATCTTCCGAAGTTCAAGAAGATCATTCCGGGAGATTACAAGAAGCTCATGCAGCTTTCCTCCCAGTTTGAGGAACAGGGGATGAGCAGGCAGGAGGCCCAGATCGAGGCGTTTTACGCCAGTATCGGCGGACAGCCGGGAGGCGCGGATTGAGTGATTTACGCCAGTATCGGCGGACAGCCGGGAGGCGCGGATTGAGGCGCTTTCACGCGGCTGATTCAGGGAAAATAATCATCGTGTAGAGGAGTGAGAATATGGGAAAACCTACAGGATTTTTGGAATATGAGAGAAAAGACGGGCCGGTAACCGCGCCCGCGGAGAGGATCAAGGATTTCCATGAATTTCATGGACAGCTCTCCGAGGAGGAACAGCGCCTGCAGGGGGCCCGCTGTATGGAGTGCGGCGTTCCCTTCTGCCAGGCGGGGGTGATGATCGCGGGCATGGCCTCCGGCTGCCCCCTGCACAATCTGGTGCCGGAGATCAACGACCTGGTCTATCATGGCAACTGGGAGCAGGCGTATGTGCGGCTTACCAAGACCCATTGCTTCCCGGAATTTACCTCCCGGGTGTGCCCGGCCCTGTGCGAGGCGGCCTGTACCTGCGGCCTGCATGACCGCCCGGTGAGCACCAAGGAAAATGAGAGAGCCGTCATCGAGTACGCCTTTGCCCATGGGCTGGTGAAGGCGGAGACGCCCAGAGTGCGCACCGGGAAGACGGTGGCGGTTGTGGGCAGCGGTCCGGCGGGGCTGGCGGCGGCCTGGCAGCTCAACCGCCGGGGCCATCAGGTCACGGTGTACGAGCGAAGCGACAGGCCCGGAGGCCTGTTGCGCTACGGCATCCCCAACATGAAGCTGGAGAAAAGCGTGATCGACAGAAGGATCAGGCTGATGGAGGAGGCGGGAATCCGCTTTGCCTGCAATGTGGACGTGGGGCGCGACGTGACGGGCCGGGAGCTGGCGCGGCAGTACGACAGGGTGATCCTGGCCTGCGGGGCTTCCAATCCAAGGGATATCAAGGTGCCGGGACGAGAGGCAAAGGGCATCTATTTTGCCGTGAATTTTCTGAAAACGGTGACAAAGACCCTTCTGGACAGTGATTTTCAGACGGTGCCCTATGAGCTTGCCAGGGGGAAGCAGGTGCTGGTCATCGGCGGCGGCGATACCGGAAACGACTGCGTGGGCACGGCCATCCGCCTGGGCGCGGCCAGCGTGACCCAGCTTGAGATGATGCCGAAGTCCCCGGAGCAGAGGGCAGCGTCTAATCCCTGGCCGGAGTGGCCCAGGGTGCTTAAGACTGATTACGGCCAGGAGGAGGCCATTGACCGGTTTGGCCGGGACCCCAGAATCTATCAGACCACCGTGAAGGAATTTAAGAAGAAGAAGGACGGGACCGTGTGCGCGGCCACCCTTGTAAGCCTGGCGCCAAAGGTGGATACAAAGACGAAACGGGTGCAGATGGTGCCGGTGGAGGGGACGGAAAAGGAGATCCCCGTGGATCTTGTACTGATCGCCGCAGGTTTTTTGGGTTCAGAGCTTTACGTGGCGGACAGTTTTGGTGTAAAATATGATGGAAGGACCAATGTGGAGACAGAGCCCGGCCAGTATCAGACCTCAGAGGAACGGATCTTCACGGCGGGAGACATGCACAGAGGCCAGTCCCTGGTGGTCTGGGCCATCGCCGAGGGCCGGGAAGCCGCCCGGGCGGTGGATGAATCGCTGATGGGGTATTCCAACCTGTGACGGCTGTGAACCGGGCGCGCTTCAACATGGCGGCAAAATGGATGTGCCGCGACAGAATCGTTTAGGAGAGTGGATATGAAGACAAAGGCAGAAATTTTGCAACTGGTGGA
This sequence comes from uncultured Lachnospiraceae bacterium, assembly GCA_944376745.1. GTDB lineage: Bacteria > Bacillota > Clostridia > Lachnospirales > Lachnospiraceae > 14-2. The sequence goes on along the minus strand of CALWDR010000091.1, from coordinate 3,418 downwards.
GGAAGAGGATGTGGAATTTATCCGCCTGCAGTTTACGGATATGTTCGGAGCCCTGAAAAATGTGGCGGTGACGGCGAGTCAACTGGGGCAGGCCATTGACCGCCCCTATATGTTTGACGGCTCTTTTCTGTACGGAAGCCGCGGCAGAGGAGAGGAGGACCTGTATCTGAAGCCGGATCTTGACACCTTTGTGATCCTCCCCTGGCGGCCCCAGCAGGGCAAGGTGGCGAGGCTTCTGTGCGACGTCTGTGGCGGGGACGGTGCGCCTCTGGCTTTAAATTCCCGCACCATTTTAAAAAAGGTGCTGGAGAAGGCCCGGGAAAAGGGCTATACCTTCTATGTAGACCCGGAGTGTGAATTTTTCCTGTTCCACACGGATGAAAATGGGATCGCCACCACCGTCACCCACGAGCAGGCGGGCTACATGGACGTCAGTCCCCTGGATCTGGGAGAAAACGCCAGGCGGGACATGGTGTTGACCCTGGAGGAGATGGGCTTTGAGATCGAATCCTCCCACCACGAGATGGCCCCTGCCCAGCATGAGATCGATTTTAAATACGAGGAGGCCATGAAAACGGCGGACAATATCGTGACCTTCAAGACCGCGGTGCGCTCCATCGCCAAGCGGTTCGGCCTCCACGCCACCTTTATGCCCAAGCCCAAGTCGGACGTGGCGGGCTCCGGCATGCACATCAATGTTTCCCTCTTTCAGAACGGGAAAAATCTGTTCGCCGACCCGGAGGGGGAGAAGGGCTTAAGCGATGAGGCCCGCTGGTTTATGGGGGGAGTCATGGCCCACGCCAGAGCCATGTGCGCGGTGACGAATCCCCTGGTAAATTCCTACAAACGGCTGATGTCCGGCTTTGAGGCCCCCAGGGACATCATCTGGGGCACCAGGGTGCCAAACGCGCTGATCCGCGTGCCCTCCCTAAGGGGTGCGGACACCCGCATCGAGCTGCGGTTCCCGGACCCCTCCGCCAACCCCTACCTGACGCTGGCGGTCTGCCTGGCGGCAGGGTTGGACGGCATGGAGCGGAAGCTGGACCCCGGCCCGGAGGGAGCTGCCGCGCCCAAGGCGGAACGCCTGCCCGAGACTCTGTGGGAGGCCGTGGCCTGCATGGAACAGGACGCGTTTATGCGTAAGACGCTGGGAGAGGACTTTGTGGAGATTTACACGGACGCCAAAAAGGCGGAGTGGAGAGCATATATGTCCCAGGTATCGGAGTGGGAAGTAGAGAAATATCTGTATCGGACGTAAGGCGGGTGGCCGGATGAGCAGTATCCTAATTGTTTTGCCCAAAATCGAAGACGCAAAGCATATCCGCGATATTTTAAGCCGCCGGGGACTGAAAACTGCCGCCCTCTGTACCACTGCTTCCACAGCCCTGGCCAATGTACACCAGCTGGACAGCGGGGTGGTGATCTGCAGTTACCGTGTGTCCGATATGCACTATTCCCAACTGGCCGCCTATCTGCCGGATTATTTTGACATGCTCCTTCTGACCTCCGCCGCCGAGGCGGGAAACTGCCCGGAGGGCGTTGTGTCCCTGACCTATCCCATCCGGCCCCCGGATCTGGTGAGCACGGTGGAAATGATGCTGGCCCAGCTGGAGCGCCGCCTGAAGCGGAAGAAGGCCGGGCCGGGAAAGCGGACAGAGCAGGAGCAGAACTATATCAATAACGCCAAGTGGGTGTTGATGGAGCGGAACCATATGACGGAGCAGGAGGCCTTCCGCTACATTCAGAAATCCAGCATGGATTCCGGCACGAACATGGTGGAGACGGCCCAGATGATCCTGATGCTGGCCTATGACGAGTAGCCGGTCCGCCGGACAGCGCTTCCGGGCGTCGGCTGAAAGGAATCCGCCATATGCAAAAAACGGGCCCGGTTAAAAACCACGGCATTTGCGCATACTTCAGAAATAACAAGTGAATACGGAGGAACAACCAATGGAACAGATGATATTGATCAAACAGGGGACCATACACGACGCCGTCCATGAGGAGCCCTACCAGGCGGACATTCTCATCGGAGACGGGAAGATCAAGAAGATCGCCCCGGTGCTGGAGGGAAAGATCATCAACGAGGCGAAGATCATCGACGCCTCTGGCAAGCATGTCTATCCCGGCTTTGTGGAGGCCCACTGTCATCTGGGGCTGGACGGCTACGGAATCGGCTTTGAGGGCCAGGATTACAACGAGCGGACCGACTCCCTGACGCCCCAGCTGTCGGCCATCGACGGGATCAATCCCCAGGACCCCACCTTTGCCATGGCCCTGGAGGCGGGCGTGACCTGCGTGGCCACCGGCCCGGGCAGCTCCAACGTGCTGGGCGGGACCTTTGCCGCCATCAAGACCGTGGGCAGGCGCGTGGACGATATGGTGGTGAAGAAGGCTGTGGCCATGAAGTGCGCTTTCGGGGAAAATCCCAAGCGCTGTTACAAGGACAAGGACAATTATTCCAGAATGTCCACTGCCTCCAAGCTGCGGATCATGCTGGAAAAGACCAGGGAATACATGGAGAAAAAGGAGGCCGCCGGAGAGGACATTCTGAAAAGACCTGCCTACGATCCTAAGCTGGAGGCCCTGATCCCGGTGATCAGGGGGGAACTGCCCTTGAAGGCTCACGCCCACCGGGCGGACGATATTTTCACGGCCATCCGCATCGCCCGGGAGTACGGCCTGGAGCTGGCCATCGACCACTGCACGGACGGGGCGCTGATCGCGGAGGACCTGGCCAAGGAGGGCTATCCGGTGGCCGTGGGCCCCTCCTTCGGACATGCCGGAAAATTCGAGCTGAAAAATAAAAGCTTCCAGACGCCGGGGATTCTGGCAAAGGCCGGCTGTCAGGTGTCCATCATCACCGATTCCCCGGTGATACAGCAGCAGTATCTGCCCCTGTGCGCGGGCCTGGCGGTGAAAAACGGCATGGACGAATTTGCCGCCCTGCAGGCGATCACCATCAACGCAGCCAGGCACATCGGCGTGGCGGACCGGGTGGGAAGCCTGGAGGAGGGCAAGGACGCGGATATCGTCATCGCCGACGGAAATCCGCTGATCTCCGACACGGTGGTTGAGCAAGTCCTTGTAGATGGAAAGGTTGTGGTGGGCGCGTAAAAAGCTGCCGCCTGTTCATGGTAATAGCCAGTACGCTTTGCGTACTGGCTATTATTGAGGGGGAGTAAATTATGAAAAAAAGTGTTGCGGTACTTGCTTGTCTGGCAGTGGTACCAATCTATATAAAGGAAATAGTCGTTAGTCGAAGCCGCCGACGCCGCGCGCGCTTAGGATGTTGTGCCGCCGACTTCTTTCAGAACAATGGAAAGTTCACGAAGCGTGCTTTCTATTGTTGATAAATCTACTATAACCCATAAATGTGTGCAAAGTATGGATAAATTCTAAAAAATATATTTATAAA
>CALWDR010000090.1 GCA_944376745.1 uncultured Lachnospiraceae bacterium | reverse complement strand
GCTGTGAGCAGTTTCTGTGGAAAAAGAAAAGTAACGAAAAGGAAAACATAAAGAAATCAATGTTCTGTAACTTTCGGGAATTTTTTTGCGTCTTACCAGATAAGAACGCCAAAATATACTCTGACCGGGATTTTGTATGGAAACCCAGGGAACTCACTTTTTTTTAACAGGAGGTGCCCTTATGAGAGAACACGTTTTCACAGGCCATACTTGTATGCCAGCTTACACGCAAAGCGTAGATACAGGCTTTTCTGCCCCGAAAAGCCGATGGCTGATTTTCATTTGTCTGTCTCTATGTCTTGGACTCTCGCTGCTTCTGCCCGGCTGCGGCACACGAAAACCGGCGGACGCTGGAAACCAGGCACCGGCGGCGAATGCAGACAACCAAGCGCCGACAGCAGGCACGGACAGTAAAGCACAGGCAGAGCCTGCTGACGGACCCATAACGAGAACCGCGCTCTGCCATAACGATTTCCAGATCACCTTTTCCATGCCAAAGACAGCCTACCGGACAGAGGATATCACCGCGGAACACCCGATGGAATTTTTATTTGAAATTGAATATCTCGGAGAGGAGCCTCAAATGGAAGTCTTTCATGCAAGCTCCATCTCCTATGTAGCGGTTCTTACAGAGAATGGAGAGCCTCTGGTTCCTTTTGATATGACGCAGGAGCTATGCTCCACAGTGCTGCAAAAGGGAGAACCACTCATGATCCCTGCTGCGCAGGACTTTGATTTTATAGGCGGTATCCCCAAGGGCAGCTACACGGCCATGGGCGTGGTGGAATTTTCGCTGGATGAGAGCCTCAAGGAAAAGGTGAAATGTTCCCAGCTTATCCCGTTCACAATACAATAGCTTCGGAAACTTTCTTATATAAATACATACTCGTCAAGCCGCCCAAAAGCCTCCTGCACCCGGCCAAGAGGCAGGGCCAGATTCATGCGGATGGCGTACTCCCCGTGGAAAGGTCGGCCATCCTGCCAGATGACACCCACCTCCCAGCCGGCGGCAAGAAGCTCGTCCATGGTCTTCCCGTGGGACTTGCACCATTCCCGGCAATCCAGGAAGAGCATATAGGTCCCCTGGGGCCTGCTTAAGTGGATCTGGGGAAAATGCTTCTCTATGTAATCGCAGGCAAACTCCACATTTTCCGTCAGCACCTGGCACAGCTCGTCCACCCACTCCTGCCCTTCCGGCCCGTAGGCGCCAATGAGGGCGTGCATGGACAGCACGTTCATGGAATTATAGTGGGATTTCCCGGAAACCGCCCGCACCCGGTCCCTGAGATAGCCGTCATAAATAATGTGGTAGCTTCCCACCAACCCCGCCAGATTGAAGGTCTTGCTGGGAGCATAGACCGCCACCGTGCGCTTTCTGGCGTCCTCGCTCACCGACTGAGTGGGAATGTGGCGGTATCCCGTCAAAATAAGGTCCGACCAGATCTCATCGGAGATCACCACACAGTCGTTGTCCCGGTATACCTCCATGGCCCGCTCTAGCTCCCAGCGCTCCCACACCCGGTCCGTGGGATTATGCGGACTGCAGAACACAGCCGCATGGATGTGGTTCTCCTTAAGCTTCCGGTCCATATCCGCAAAATCCATGCGCCAGACGCCCTCCTCATCCACCTTGAGGGGACTGTGGACAATGGAAAAGCCGTTGTTCTCGATGCTTCCGGTAAAGCCAATGTAGGTGGGGCTGTGAAGGAGTACCGGATCTCCCGGCGCCGCAAAGGCGTTGAGCGCTGAGATCACACAGCCCAGGACGCCGTTCTCGTAGCCGATGCACTCCGGCGTCAGCCCGGTGACGCCGTTTCTTGTCTCCTGCCAGTTTATGATAGATTGAAAATACTCCTCCCTGGGCTCAAAATAGCCGTAGGCCGGGTGTCCGGCCCTGGCGATGATGGCCGCAGGGATCGTGGGCACCGTGGGAAAATTCATATCCGCCACCCACATGGGGATGGCGTCAAAGCCCTCCCTGGGCTTACCCGGGGAAAGGCCTGCGCCCTTCCCCAGTCCGTCCACCGCCAGGGCGTCCTGGCCGTGCCGCTCCAAAATGGATGTAAAATCATATTTCATCGGTTCTTCCTCCGTCCAGATTTTTCCGAAACACACAGGCTTTTTCCCATCACGCCGGGCCGGTCACTCCGTCCGCAGGGCGATGACGGGGTCCTTCAACGCGGCCTTTTTCGCAGGCAGCAGTCCGCCCAGCATGGTGATTCCAATGCTGATGAGGATGAGCACCACAGAGGATGCCAGGGGCAGCTTGGCGTTTAAGCCCTCGATGCCGGATAATCCCTCGATGATGGCGTTGATGGGTATCAGGGCCAGCAGGGAGATCCCGATGCCCAGAAGTCCCGCGCAGCAGCCGATGATAAAGGTCTCCGCGTTGAACACCTGGGAAATGTTGCGCTTGGAAGCCCCCAGCGCCCGCAGGATACCGATCTCCTTGGTGCGCTCCATCACGGAAATGTGGGTGATGATGCCGATCATGATACAGGAGACCACCAGCGAGATGGCCACAAAGGCGATCAACACGTAGGAAATGCCGTTGATGATGGTAGTGATGGAGGAGGTCAGCATGGCCACATAGTCCGTATAGGTGATGCGGTCCTCCTCAGCGGCATTTTCGTTGTAATCCTCGATACAGTCCGCAATGGCGTCCTTGCTCTCAAAGCTGTCGGTGTAAATGCTGATGGAGGAGGGCGCGTCGTAGCTCACCTTGCCAAAGACCTTCATATTGTCCTCATAGGTGGACCCGGCAAGATACTCGTCATAGACCCGCAGTAAAATTTCCTGGTCCGGCTCACCGGCAAGCCACTGGTCCAGGGCCGCCGCCATGGCGGTCTCATCCATGGGCATGCCGCCGGGTGCCATACCAGTTCCGCCGGGTGCCATGCCCGTTTCGCCAGCCGCCATGCCTGCTCCGCCGGGCGCTGTCCCTTCCATTGCTGTAACGTCCTGCCCGGCGGCTCCGCTGTCCTCCCCGCCGGCTCCGTTCTCCTGCCCGCCGGCTCCGCTGTCCTCCCCGCCGGCTCCGTTCTCCTGCTCAGCAGACGCGGCATAGTACATCATCAGCCGGTAGAAGGACGCCTTCTCGGAAATGCCCAGCGAACCCAGATAGGTTTTGGCGTCCTCGGCCTTGGCCTCATCGCTCTGAGACTCAAATTTCATGCCGGTGAGCACGTTGGTATCGGGGTCCGCCTCCTGGGCCTTGATCACAGCGCTCTCGTCCGTGCGGGTGATGATATGATCCGTCAGCTTGGAGGTATAGGCCACGGCGGTGGAGATATCCGCGTTCTGGGCGTCCTCCCTGGGACGGACCACACCGGTGATCTTTAACTCCACCGCGTTTTTCAGAAGCTCCTCCTCATTGAGGGTGCTGTCCTGAAGGTAGGTGAATGTGCCGTTTTCATTTTCCACATAGTGGTCGCAGGCAGCCACCAGATAGAAGGTATGGCCGCAGATCTCCTCGTAGTCGAAGGTGATCTCATCGGCCTCCCCGCCGTCCTCGATCTTCTCTGCCGCCTCCTCATACTGCTCCTCCGTGATAAGTCCCAGCTGGTAAAGGGTATCCGCGGGGATTTTATTTTCCTGATCCAGCACCAGGATGACCTCGTCATACGCCTCCGGCCAGTCCCCATACAGGACCTCGTAGCTGTCGGTGACCACCTGGCTGACGCCGTCGCCGTCGGAGCCCACCATCAGCTCAGAAAAATTCGCGGCTCCGGCAGAGGAACCGTAAAGCCCCGTTCCGGTCATGTCCCACATATCCATGCCGCTCTGGGTGTTTCCGCCTAATGCGCCGGAATTCTCCCCCGGCTCACTGTCGCTGTCAACCAGCCTTCCCTCATCATCATGGGAATATACGCTGAAATCCACGTCATAGGTATAGATCACGCCATTTTCCCCGATGTACTGCCGGATATCGCTGTCTGGATCATCCAGATACTGCTTGAAGGAGGTCAGATTGTTCTCCACGATGTTGGAGGTGATCTCATGGCTGATCTCCAACTGGGTATAATCCGCCCGGACCCCCTCGGGTTCCTCTTCCTGTCCGCTTCCTTCCTGGCTCTCTCCCATAAGCTCGCCGTGCATGCCCAGCATACCGGAAATGTCGAAGGTCTCATCGCTGATGATGATGGGATAGGAAGCCATGGTATCCTTCTGCACCTCGCTGATGTAGGCGTTCATGCCGGTGGAGAGGGCCAGGATAAGGGCGATGCCGATGATGCCGATGGAGCCGGCAAAGGAGGTCAGAAGGGTGCGGCCCTTCTTGGTCCGCAGGTTGTTGAAGGACAAAGACAGCGCCGTAAAAAAGGACATGGATATTTTCTTGTGCCGTACCTTCTGCTTCTGCTCTTCCTTCTCCGTATAGGGATCGCTGTCGCTGACGATCTGCCCGTCCAAAAGCCGCACGATGCGGGTGGAATATTTCTCCGCCAGCTCGGGATTATGGGTCACCATGACCACCAGCTTATCCCTGGCGATCTCCTTTAACAGCTTCATGATCTGGATGCTGGTCTCGCTGTCCAGGGCGCCGGTGGGCTCGTCTGCCAGCAAAATGTCGGGATTGTTGACAAGCGCCCGGGCGATGGCTACCCGCTGCATCTGTCCCCCGGACAACTGATTGGGCTTTTTATGGATATGGTCCCCAAGGCCCACCTTCTTTAAAACGGCCTCCGCCCGCTCCCTGCGCTCCTTTCTGGAAACCCCCGCCAGGGTCAGAGCCAGCTCCACGTTGGCCAGTACACTCTGATGGGGGATCAGGTTATAGCTCTGGAACACAAATCCAATGGAATTGTTGCGGTAGTAATCCCAGTCCGCGTCCCTGTATTCCCGGGTGGAAACGCCGTTGATGACAAGATCCCCGCTGGTGTAGCGGTCCAAGCCGCCGATGATGTTGAGCATGGTGGTCTTGCCGGAGCCGCTCTGTCCCAGGATGGAGACAAACTCATTTTCCCGGAAGGCGATGCTGACGCCCTTTAAGGCGTCCTGGGTCAGATCCCCGGTTTTGTAGGTTTTTACGATATTTTTTAAATGAAGCATAGATTCCTCCTGATCTGGTAATCAGCAACAGTTCCGCGCCGCAGGCGCGCGGCCTGTCAAAACTTTCACGATAATCACCAAATCATTGTACCACATATTTGCAAAAAATCTACTGTTTTCTTGCCGCCGCCCCTGGGTTTTCCCATTAAAAAAATTTAAAAATCGTTAAAAAAATATAAACTAGCACATTAAGGCCATGCTTTTCACACGACATGAAAAAGCATGGCCTTGGGGGCTTTCCTGGTTTCTATTTTCCTAGAACTGCTAGGCGCACTGGGAGAATTTCTGTTTCGCCTCCTCCACCTTCTGGCTCTGGGCAGCCGGGGTGGGATAGTAACCCTTGGCGTGCATCATCTGAAACACGTCCTGCTGGATAGCCTGTTCCTTGTCCAGGCAGTCCAGAATGGCGTTGCGCACGCCCTGGTGCACGCACTCGCTGGCGAACTGATTGTAATGGTTGGTGGTGGCCTTTTCCGCGGCCAGCGCGTCTGCTAAAACCTCTTTTTCCGAATATAACGGCTGTTGCTGCTGTGTCATCCTCGTTCCCTCCTATCTCAGTTGTGCATACAGGGACTTGAAGTGTTCCTGGTGCTTGTTTGCGATTTCCGTAAATTTTGCCTTCACTTCCGCATCCTGGCTGTGCTCTGAGAGCATCTTGAACTTTTTCACCAGCAGCTCCTCTTCCGTCAGAAGGTCATTCAGTGCCATCAATTCCTTTTCCGATAACTGGTCCATGAGAATCTCCTTTACCTTGCGTTGTGGATTTTTGTTTCAACATGGATAGTATGTCCGGGTTGGTGGGAATTATGCGGTGCATTACATCAGAATAAAAGTATCTATCGGCATCTTAATCTCAAATGTTATACTGGGACCCATATAGGAAACTACCCCTGAAATTTCTCGCCGGAATACAATTTTTTCTGATACATAATATAATAGCAATTCAACTCAAAATCACTGCAGTTCCTTTTCTCCTCCGGCAAAAAACTCAATAATTTTGTTTTTCGGGAGGCATCTGCAAGCTCGCCGCGCAATTCATCCTGTATGCCATTGACAGCAAGAAACGTCTGAATTTCTCTTATTGCTTTGTCCAGTTTCCGCTTTTCCACGAGAAAATCCATATTATAGCGCGTCTCCGCTTCCCACTCGCTCAACATTTCCGAATGGTCGTCAAGCCAGTCCGTTATCACAAGATTAGCGCCGTTGTGAGACACCATCTCGATCAATTTCGTGATTTTGTGGGTGTTCGGGACTGTTACTCCCACACACTCCAGCCCGCCCTTAAGAACCTTCTCCACCGCCTGCTGGAGGTGATATGCGGCATTATTCAAAATCATTTCATCATGATAAGATTTTTCCCAGATGAGCCGCGCTGTCTCAAAATCCATACGGGCACTTTTAAACAACCTTATATCACACATTTTCTCTCCCTCTCCAACAACAGAAGCCCGGTCCTGTCTATCTCCCGGTACAATTTGGAATCTGCCGGAAGATTCGTGACAATATCTACCTCACACTCCACATCCGGGAAGTTCTCCAGCTTCCTGTCCTTCTCATACTTCTCGATATAGAGGTCGATATCGCTGGCGCTGTTGGATCGAACCTCCAGTGCGCTTCCAAGCAATACCGCCCTGCTGACATTCTGATCCGTCAAAAGGGCGCGGAGGATCTTCTCCACCCGCGCCTGCATGAGGGGGTGGACCCGGTTGGCCTGGGAAAATGTGACTCCCTCCATAACGGGAAAATCCCAAAAATCCTTTTCTGCTCTCATAGGCTCTTCCCCCTGTTCTATTCTTCCAAGCGGCAGTTTTCCTCACTGCCGCTTTCCTCTTCAATCCTCGAAGGTCTCCTTCAGCTTATCCATAAAGCCCTTCTTCTTATGCTTCTCCTCCCGGGGGCCGGGACCGCTCTGGCTGCGGAGGGTCTGGCCGCTGACCTCGTCAAACCTGCGGAGGGCTTCTCTGGCCTCGGCGTTTAAGGATGTGGGCACCTGTACCACCAGGGTCACGTAGTGGTCGCCCCGGATGGCCTTGTTCCGCAGGGAGGGGATTCCCTTGCCCTTTAAGCGGATCCGGGTATCCGTCTGGGTTCCCGGCTTCACCTCGTAGAGGACGTCCCCGTCGATGGTACTGATCTTCACCTCGCCGCCCAGAGCCGCCTGGGCGAAGGAGATGGGCGCCGTGGAGTACACGTTCATATCCTGGCGCTGGAAAATGGGATGTCTGGAGACGTTGACCTCCACCAGCAGATCGCCTCTGGGCCCGCCGTTGGACCCCGGCTCGCCCTTGTCGCGGATGCGCACGCTCTGGCCGTTGTCGATACCGGCAGGAATAGCCACCTTGATCTTCTTGCGGCTGGCGATATAGCCGGTGCCCCGGCAGTCGGGACATTTCTCCCGGATGATCTTGCCGGTGCCGTGGCAATCGGGACAGGTCTGCACGTTCTGGACCATGCCCAGGAAGGACTGCTGGGTGTAAACCACCTTGCCCTTGCCGCCGCACTTGCCGCAGGTCTCCGGGCTGGTACCGGGCTTGGCGCCTGTGGTGTGACAGGTGGGACAGTCGTCCTTCAAGGTGATCTCGATCTCCTTCTCGCAGCCGAAAGCCGCCTCCTCGAAGGTGATGCGCACGGCTGCCCGTAAATTTGCCCCCTTCATGGGACCGTTGCTGGCGGAACGTCTGCGGCCGCCTCCGAACAGATCGCCAAAAATGTCGCCGAAAATGTCGCCCATATCCATACCGGAGAAATCGAATCCGCCCGCTCCTCCGCCGGCGCCGCCCTCAAAGGCCGCATGTCCGAACTGGTCATACTGGCGGCGTTTGTCCGGGTCACTTAAGACAGCATAGGCCTCGGAAGCCTCCTTAAATTTCTTCTCCGCCTCGGCGTCGCCGGGATTCATATCGGGATGATATTTTTTTGCCAACACGCGGTAGGCTTTCTTGATCGCCGCGTCGTCGGCGTTCCGGTCAACACCTAAGACCTCGTAATAATCTCGTTTCTGTTCTGCCATAACTTACTTCCTCTTTACCATCTATAAGGGCTGACAGCGTGGCTGCCAACCCTTCCCAATTTTTCAAAAAAATGATACCTGGATCAAAAGGTCATGCTTTTTCATGCTTGCATGAAAAAGCATGACTTTGGGACCTGCAAAACACTAGCACCGGACTGCATTTCCAATGCTAAAAAGCGGCCCTGGCGCCGGACGAGGAACCCCTGTCCGGCGCTTGCTGCCTGTCTGTTATACTTCCTTATAATCCGCGTCAACTACATCGTCTTCCGGCGCGCTGCCAGTACCTGCGCCCGCGCCCATGTCGGGGCCTGCGCCGCCCTGCGCTCCCGCCGCGCCTGCCTGCGCCTGCTCATACATCTTGGCAAACAGCTTCTGGGCACTCTCCATGAGCTTCTCCTTGGCGGCCTTCATCTCAGCCACCTGGGCGTCCGTCATCTCCTCGGCGTTGGGATGAGCCTCCACCAGGGACTTCAGGGCACTTAAGTCCGCCTCAACGGCTGCCTTGTCGTTGGCGTCGATGTTGGAGCCAACCTCCTCCTGAGCCTTCTCGGTCTGGAATACGAAGGAATCCGCGTCATTTCTGGTGTCGATGGCCTCTTTGCGCTTCTTATCCTGTGCCTCGAACTCCGCAGCCTCCTTGACGGCCTTCTCAATATCTGCCTCGGACATGTTGGAACCTGCGGTGATGGTGATGTGCTGCTCCTTGCCGGTTCCCAGATCCTTGGCGGACACGTTTACGATACCGTTGGCGTCAATGTCGAAGGTAACCTCGATCTGGGGTACGCCGCGTCTTGCGGGCGGGATTCCGTCCAGACGGAACTGTCCTAAGGACTTGTTGTCTCTTGCAAACTGACGCTCACCCTGTACCACGTTGATATCCACAGCGGTCTGGTTGTCGGCGGCGGTGGAGAAGATCTGGCTCTTCTTGGTGGGGATGGTGGTGTTGCTCTCGATCAGTCTGGTGGCAATGCCGCCCATGGTCTCGATGGACAGGGACAGGGGCGTTACATCCAGAAGAAGGATCTCGCCTGCACCCGCGTCTCCGGCCAGCTTGCCGCCCTGGATGGAAGCACCCAGCGCCACGCACTCGTCGGGATTCAGGGATTTGCTGGGCTCCTTGCCGGTCAGCTGTCTCACCTTATCCTGTACGGCGGGGATACGTGTGGAACCGCCTACCAGAAGCACCTGTCCAAGGTCCGCGGCTGTGATGCCTGCGTCTCTTAAGGCGTTCTGTACGGGGCCTGCCGTCCGCTCTACCAGATCGTGGGTCAGCTCATCGAATTTTGCCCTGGTCAGGTTCATGTCAAAGTGCTTGGGTCCCTCGGAGGTTGCGGTGATGAAGGGCAGGTTGATGTTGGTGCTGGTGGCGGAGGACAGCTCCTTCTTGGCCTTCTCAGCCGCCTCTTTCAGTCTCTGCAGCGCCATCTTGTCGTTGGAGAGGTCCACGCCCTCCATTCTCTTGAACTCCGACAGCATGTAGTCGGTGATCTTCTGGTCAAAGTCATCGCCGCCCAGACGGTTGTCGCCGGAGGTGGACAGCACCTCGATGACGCCCTCGCCGATCTCAATGATGGATACGTCGAAGGTACCGCCGCCCAGGTCGTACACCATGATCTTCTGTTCCTTCTCATTGTCCAGGCCGTAAGCCAGCGCCGCGGCTGTGGGCTCGTGGATGATACGCTTTACGTCAAGGCCCGCGATCTTACCCGCATCCTTGGTGGCCTGACGCTGGGCATCGTTGAAGTAGGCCGGTACGGTGATGACTGCCTCGGTAACCTTCTCACCCAGATAATTCTCCGCGTCGGCTTTCAGCTTCTGCAGGATCATAGCGGAAATCTCCTGGGGTGTATATTTCTTGCCGTCGATCTCCTTCTTGTAATCGGTTCCCATCTGACGCTTGATGGAGGAGATGGTCTTCTCCGCGTTGGTCACGGCCTGACGCTTGGCAGGCTCGCCCACCAGACGTTCCCCGGTCTTTGTAAACGCCACCACAGAGGGAGTTGTCCTCGAACCTTCCGTATTTGTAATAACTACCGGCTTACCGCCTTCCATAACTGCCACGCAGCTATTTGTTGTTCCTAAATCAATACCAATAATTTTGCTCATAATTGAGACCTCCTATATAAAAATAATTGTTTACTGTACTACTGCTACCATGCTGTGTCTTACCACACTGTCACGGTACATATATCCTTTCAGCAGCTCCTGGGCCACTGTACCGGATTCCAACTCATCATTTTCCACCTGCATCACCGCATTGTGGAAATCGGGGTTAAATTCCTGTCCCACCGCCTCGATGGGCTTCACCCCAAGGCTCTCAAGCTCCGTCATCATCTGCTTGTAGACCTTATTCATGCCCTGGACGAAGGGCTCGTCCTCCGACTCCTTGGGCACGGCGCCTAAGCCCCGCTCGAAATTGTCCACCACCGGCAGGATCTTCTCGATGACGCTCTTGGCACCGATCTCAAACATCTGGGATTTCTCCCGCTCGGTGCGCTTGCGGAAATTGTCAAATTCCGCCATCTGCCGCCGGATCTTATCGTTCAGCTCCGCGATCTGCTCGGCTGACTTATCCTTCTTTTCTTTTTTGTCTTTCTTCTTGAAGAGGTTTCTCTTCTTCTCTTCCTCGGCGCCTTCGGACGCTTCCGCCTCCGGGTCATCCCCGGCTTCTGCTTCCCCGGCCTCTTCAGACTCCTTCTCTTCCGGGCTGTCGTCCGTCTCCTCTTCCTTCGCCGGCTCCTTTGCCCCGTCGTCAGCGGGAACGGCTTCCGCTTCCTCCGCCGCCTCCTGGGGCTGCCCTTCCTTCTTCATTTCTTCTAAATTTTCATTTTCCATATCTGTCACTTTCCTTGCCGCCTTTCTTAAGCTAATCGCCTTTTGGCTTCTTAAAGATATTATCCAACTGAACCTTTAAGGTTTTCAGATTGTCTACCACATTTTCATAATCCATACGCTTGGGGCCGATGATGCCGATGGTTCCGTGCATGCCCTCGCCCAATTCGTAGGTGGCGGTTACCACGCTGCAGTCCCGCATGGTGGCCACCGGAGACTCGTCGCCGATATAGACCTGGATGCCGGTCTCCTCCTCGTTGGACAACGTCTGATTCACCAGGCTTGCCAGCTGCTGCTTTTCCTCGAAGGCGGAGATCAGCTCGCTGGCCTTCTGGGAATCGCTCAACTCAGGGTACTTGAAAATGTTGGTGGCCCCGCTGGTGTAGATCTGTAAGTCCTCGTCCTCCTGGATGGAAGCGGCTACCGCGTCCAGCACATCGCTGATGATGTTGCTGTGAATGCCCGCCTGCTCCTTTAGGCGGGCGATGGTGGCGAGATTGATCTCCTCTAAGGACAAGCCGTTTAGGCTTGTGTTCAGCAGAATGTTCAGCTTCAGCATGGTCTCGTTGTCCAAAGGCTCCTCCACGGGTATCATCTTGTTCTTGACGATGTTGCCCTCGGTGACGATGACCGCCAGGATCTGTTTGGCATCTACCTGAGAAAGCTGGATGAACTTCACCTTGTTGCGATGATAGGAGGGGGCCGTGATCATGGTGGCGTAGTTGGTGTTGTTGGCCAGAAGCTTTACCACCTGCTTCAACACCTGCTCCATCTTCTCGGTGCGCTCGATCATAAACTCCTTCATTTCCGTAACTTCTTTGTCCTTCTGGGCGATCAGGTTATCCACATAGAAGCGGTAGCCTAAGTCGGAAGGAATCCGTCCCGCAGAGGTGTGGGGCTGGATGATATACCCCAGCTCCTCCAGGTCGGACATCTCGTTTCGGATGGTAGCGGAGCTTAAGTTCAGATCGGAATACTTGGAAATGGTTCTGGAGCCCACCGGCTCCCCTGTCTCCAGGTAGTTTCGGATGATCGCATTTAAAATTTTTGTTTTTCTTTCATCTAATTCCTGCATTCCTTATGCTCCTTGGTTTATTGAGAGATCCGCTTTCTTTTTTATTTGTTAGCACTCGATTCATGAGAGTGCTAACATCTATGTACTTAAGATAGCACTAACGTTTTTCTTTGTCAATAGGCTTTTTTAGATTTTTGCGAATTTTAGAATTATTTTAGAGTTACTGTTCACTCCGTGACCAGTAACCCGCTTCGCGATGCACACAAAATGCGTCTTTGACGCATTTTGGCGCTGCAGCCCTCGGGTTTTCTGTGACTTTCGCTTCGCTACACTCACAAAAAACACC
>CALWDR010000089.1 GCA_944376745.1 uncultured Lachnospiraceae bacterium | reverse complement strand
ACGGCTGCGGGCCGTGAAGAAGGCCATGGGGAAAGAGCAGGAGTACAGCGGCAATGAGGCTCTGGCCCGAAAGTTGATAAGCTATATCCGGGAGCATTACCCGGAGGACGTGTCCCTGGACGACCTGGCGGACCATGTGGGACTTCACCCCAACTATGTCTGCACCGTGTTTAAGAAGAATATCGGGCAATCCTATCTGGAATGCCTTCACAGGGAGCGCTTAAAGGAGGCGAAGCGGCTGCTTTTGGAGACTGACCTTTCGGTGGAACAGATCGGGGCGCAGGTGGGCTACAACAGCGCCTCCCAGTTTGCCCGGGTATCTAAGAAGTACGAGTCTGTTTCTCCGACGGCGTTCCGGTATGGAAAATGACGGGGGTGTACGCTGTGAGCGGTAAGTGCGTCCGAGGACGTGATACTTGACGTGTACAGCTTGAGTTTCTGTCTTGCTAAGCAGCAGGCATTATGGTAAACTAAAATGCAGAGAAGCGGAAGGAGGGAAATTAAAATGGACAGAAAGCGGATACCGATTGGTTATGAGGATATCAAGAGGATTATAGACGGGAATTTCTACTTTGTGGATAAGTCCTTGATGATAAAGGAACTGTTGGACAGTGCGGGCCAGGTGACGCTGCTGACCCGGCCCCGTAGGTTTGGGAAGACACTGAACTTAAGCATGATCCGCCGGTTTTTTTAATGGACGCCATAGCAGTGGAGTTTGGACGTCATCGGTATGTTCTGGAAGGAACACAGCTGAGTGATGCAGAGAAGCAGGATTTTCGGATCGCCATGGAACGGAGGGGTGAGATCGCGCTCTATACCAGGGCAATAAAATTCCTGTCAGAGTGTCTGGAAAAGTATCATAAGAAAAATGTGATCATTCTCATTGATGAATATGACGTCCCTCTGGAAAACGCTTATTTTACGGGATTTTATGAGCAGATGGTGGGTTTTGTCCGCTCGTTGTTTGAGTCGGCGTTAAAGACGAACGCCGCCCTGGCCTTTAGCGTGGTTACGGGGTGCTTAAGAATCAGCAGAGAGAGTATTTTTACCGGGTTGAATAATCTGGAAATCCATTCTGTTTTAAGCTATGGGTACAGCGATTGTTTTGGCTTTACCGAAGGGGAAGTGAAGAAGCTGCTGGAATACTATCAGCTTTCGGATAAATATCCGGAGTTAAAAAAATGGTACGATGGTTACCGGTTTGGCGGACAGGAAATCTATAACCCATGGAGTATTATAAATTATGTAAAAACGGCAGGCTATGAATATGATGCTTTTCCCAGACCCTACTGGTCTAACACTTCTTCTAACAGTATCATTCGGGAGCTTATAGAGGGTGCGGACGATGATGTGCGCGGCGAAATAGAGCAGCTTATGGAGGGAGGGACCATAGAAAAGCCGGTACACGACGCCGAAAGCAACTTAGTGAATTCAAGCGGAGCGCAGAATGAGCTTAGTGCGAGGCGGTTCTTTGAGATTAATGAAACCAAGCCGCAGGCGCAGGTTGAATTTAGCGAAAAGAACATCCTTGATTATGCAGGCATGGATGTCTGGAACTTCTTATTTTTTACAGGGTACCTGCGGGAATGTGGCCGGAGGATGGTGCAGGAAATATTTTATATAAGGCTTTCGATTCCAAATACGGAGATCCGTCTCCTCTACCGGCAGACCATTCTTGCCTGGTTTGATAAAAAAGTGCGAGAGGTAGATAAGGGGCCTTTCATACGGGCTTTAGAGAAAGGAGATTGTCAGGCTGCGGAGAATTTTATCAGCCGCCAGCTTATGGATACCATCAGCTACTTCGATTATAAGGAAAGCTATTATCATGGTTTTATGACAGGTCTATGTTCCGGGATTGAGGGGTATCGGATTCAGTCCAACCGCGAAAGCGGGACAGGCCGTCCGGATCTGGTTCTCCGGGAAAAGGAATTTGGAGGTCGCGCCATGATTTTGGAACTGAAGGTGGCGGAGCGATTGGAAGATATGGAGAAATGCTGTTGTGATGCGCTGCGACAGGTGGAGGAGCAGAATTATGAGGCGGAGCTTGTCCTGGATGGTTATGAAGATATTATAAAATACGGATTATGTTTTTTCAAAAAGAGATGTAAAATCCGGAAAAGTGGATGACATATGTAGAAAAAGAGAAAGCTGCCTGCCGCATCAAAGGATAGATTCCGATGCGGCAGGCAGCTTCTTCTTTTTGTCACAGGTTTCTGGTACGGCAGGGGAGGATTGCGGAATAGAACCGCCGCTCAGGCACCGGAGCGCTTAAAACTCATGCCGCTCCCCCGAACGCGCCGCCTTATAGGCTCCCTCCATCAGGATCGTCAGAGCCACCGCGTCGTCGATGGTGCCCACCGTGATGGGGGTGCCCTTGGTCACAGCGTCCACCCACTGCTGCTGGGGCGAGGGCAGGGCTTCCGGCAGAGTATCCACAGTCACCCACTTGTCCTCCGTCTCCCCACAGCAATAGGACACCTCACTGCCGCGGACGGAGACGCCGCCTTTGGTGCCGCGGATCTCCAGTACGAAGGGGTCATTTGGCGTCACAAAGCCTGTCTCTGACACGCCGATGGCGCCGTTTTCATAGGAAATGACGCTGACCGCGTTGTCCTCCACGCCCCGCCCGGTCACCTGGGTGAAGACGGAGGAGACATCCGCCGCCCGGCTTTCCGCGGCCTGCCCGGCTGTGGAGGAGGCCTGTGCGGTCTCGCCTGCGCAGGCGACGGGAACGCTCTTTGGCTGTCCCAAGATCCAGTTTAGGAGGTACATGGGATGGGCGCCCAGGTCGATCATGGCGCCGCCGCCGCAGAGGGCCTCGTCATAAAAGTAATCGGGAAGCCAGCCGGCTACGCTGCCGTTGTGGGCGTTTCGCACGCGGGCGTAGGTGATCTGTCCCAGCTTTCCGCTGTCCGCCAGGGATTTGGCATAGAGCAGTTCCGGCCGGCACCGGTGAGGGAAGGAGACGACGAATTTCAGGTGGTTCTCCTTCACCGCCTGGGCGATGGCCAGGGCCTCCTCGGTGCCGATGGTCAGCACCTTCTCCGTGAAAATGTGCTTGCCGGCTTTGGCGGCCCGAAGGAGCATATCTCCGTGCAGGCAGGTGGGGGCTGTCATGGCGATGCCGTCGATAGAGGGATCCGCAAGGATTTCCTCGTAGTCTGCCACGAAGGGGCAGCCCAGTTCCTCCGCCCACGCCCTGCCGGCGTCCGGATTTTCATCCCAGACGGCAGTGATGCTGCAGCCGGGAATGGCCTTAAAATCATTGGCATAGCCTCTGGCATGGACGTGCCAGGAGCTGATCATTGCGATATTCATGGGAAATGCGCCTCCTATCTGTGAAAATAAACGGGTTCTCCGGTTCTGGCGGACTGGTAGATGGCCTCCAGGATCTCAGAGACCACGCAGGCCTGCTCCGGCTTCACCAGGGGGTCCGTATCCTGTTCAATGGCGTCGATCCAGCGGTTGGCCTCGGTGATGCCGGGGGTCTCGGCCACGCCGTCGTAGAAGGCGACCCCTCCGGCCTTCATATCCGGGTAAATGTCCACAAGCTTGCCGAACTCGTCCTTGTTGATGCTCAGACCGTTCTTGATCTGGGCCCCCGCCCTGGTCCCGCACAGAGCCAGGCTTCCCTCGGGAATGGGCTCGATGGTGTTCAAGGCCCAACTGCTCTTTAAAATGATGGTGGCTCCGTCCACCATCACAATGAAGCCGAAGGCGGAATCCTCCACGGTGTGCTGGTTTACGTCCCAGCCGCCCCAGGGATTGGCGCAGTCGGGGTTGGGAAGCTTCTTGTAGGTGGTGCCCACCACCATTCTGGGCTTGTAGTTGTCCATCATCCACAGGGTCAGATCCAGGGAGTGGGTGCCGATGTCGATGAGGGGACCGCCGCCCTGCTCCTCTTCATTTAGGAATACGCCCCAGTTGGGGGTGCCTCTCCGGCGGACCGCGAAGGCCTCCGCAAAGTAAATTTCACCCAGATCCCCCCGGTTGATGACATTTTTAA
Organism: uncultured Lachnospiraceae bacterium; assembly: GCA_944376745.1. Lineage (GTDB taxonomy): Bacteria > Bacillota > Clostridia > Lachnospirales > Lachnospiraceae > 14-2. The sequence goes on along the minus strand of CALWDR010000089.1, from coordinate 2,898 downwards.
GATAGGTGCTCTCCGGCCTGTGGCGGTTCTGGTAGCCGATGGTCAGCTTCTTGCCGCTCTCCCTGGCGGCCTCCACCATGCGCCGGGCGTCGGCGGCTGTCTTGGCCATGGGCTTTTCGCACATGACATGCTTGCCCGCGTGCAGGGCGTCGATGCTGATCTGGGCATGGGACTTGTTGGGGGTGCAGACGTGGACCACGTCGATGGTGCCGTCCTTCAAAAGCTCCCTGTAATCCGTGTACACCTTTGCGTCGGCGGTGCCGTACTCCCTGGCCGCCTTCTCAGCCTTCTCTGCCACAATATCGCAGAAGGCCGCCAGGTCTACCCGGTCAATGGCCTTTAAGGAGGGAAGGTGCTTGCCATTGGCGATGCCGCCGCAGCCGATGATCCCTACTTTCAGTCTTTTGCTCATAGTAATACCTCTTTTCTCAATAAATTGTATAGGAAACGACATAAATGTTTTTTTATGGCGTTTCCTGCGCCGATTTTTGCTGCGTGTAAACGCAGATATTTCCTTACAAAAATCGTGCGCATCCACCCGGAGGGTTATAGTAAACGACAAATTTATTTGTCGTTTACTATAACATCAGTCTAGCATATCCTCATGGCCCGTGATATAATAAAGCTGTAAAAAAGTATCAAAAATTTGTCCTGCTGATAAGGAGTATTTTACATGGATACCGTATATGAGGAGAAGAAAAAAATCGTAGACGGCGTGAGATTTCCCTTTGACAGCCATACCCAGAGCCGGGAGGGCGCCGGGATGATGGCGGAAGCCCACTATCACGATTATATCGAAATTTTGTATGGAGACTGCGGTCAGTGCCAGATCGTCCTGGATGGGCGGGCGTACACATTTTCCAGGGGGGATATGGTGCTGATCAACTCCCGGCAGGTCCATTCCGTGACGGGATGCTCCCCGGGCGTCAACCGCTATCTGGTGGTGAAGTTTGAGCCGGAGGTGCTCTATGCCACCGACCAGACGATCTTCGAGGCTAAATATCTGCTGCCCTTTACCGGGGAGCAGTCCAGCCATCAGAAGCTTTTTGCGCGGGAGGAGCTTGCGGGAACCTGCGTGCCGGAAGCCATTCTGGAGATCTGCCGGGAGTGCGCCGGGAAGGAGTACGGCTATGAATTGGCCGTCCGCGCCCGCATCTGCGAGATTTTCCTGTGGATCCTGCGCACCTGGAAGAAAAAAGGCATGGCGCCCGCCGGGGGAGCGCCGCTGGACGATGTCACCATGGGACGTCTGCGCACGGTTTTTTCCTATGTGGAGGAGCATTACCGGGAGGAGATCACCGCGGAGGACATGGCCAAGCTGTGCAATGTCAGCTACAGCTATTTTTCAAGGCTGTTCGGGCGGACCATGCGGAAAAATTTCCGGGAATACCTAAATTATGTGCGCGTCTCCCAGGCGGAGAAGCTTCTGCTGAATACGGAGCTTAACATTACCGAGATCGCTCTGGAGGTTGGATTTTCCACCTCCAGTTATTTCATCCAGCAGTTTAGGCACTTTAAGTCCGTCTCCCCGGGGCGGTTCCGGCAGCGGCTGCTGGGGGAGGCGGAGTAGGTATGGCATAGGGTACAGCAGCACGCTTTGCACGTAAATCGGGTATTTTTCTAAGGGTTTTGCCTTGCTATGAGATAAACCATGTGGTAAACTGAAAGCGAAGAAGAGCACAGAGGAGGGGACAGTATGGAAAGAAAAAGAATCCCAGTAGGCTATGAGGATATCAAAAGAGTTATAGATGAGGGGTTATATTTTGTGGACAAGAGCCTGATGATAAAGGAGCTTTTGGACGGAGCTGCTATGGTTCTTCTCCTGACCCGTCCCCGGCGATTCGGCAAGACGCTGAATCTAAGTATGCTTCGCCGCTTTTTCGAGGACGAGCGGACGGAAAAGGGAGAGAAGATTGATAACGGCTATATTTTTGAGGGGCTGGCGATTTCGGAATGTGGGGAGAGGTATCTTGCGCACCAGCAGCAGTACCCGGTGATCAATCTGTCCTTGAAATCGGCCAAGCAGCCCACTTATGAGATGGCTCACGCCAGCCTGGTGGACGAAATCATTAAAGAGTGCCAACGACATGCTTATGTTCTGGAAGGGGATATGCCGGAGAGAGAGCGGGAACGGCTGGAGAGAATTTTGCTGGGTAAGGCAGAGGCGATTGAATATGCAAAGGCGATTCAGTTTTTGTCGGAATGCCTCAAAAATTACCATGGAAAAGAAGTGGTAATTCTGATCGATGAGTATGACGTACCCCTGGAGAATGCTTATTTTGCAGGGTTTTATGAGAAAATGATAGGATTTATCCGCTCCCTGTTTGAATCTGCGCTGAAAACCAATGCCGCATTGGCCTTCGGGGTGATTACGGGATGTTTGAGGATCAGTAGGGAGAGTATTTTCACGGGCTTGAATAATCTGGAGATTCACTCTGTTTTAAGCTATGGCTACAGTGATTGTTTTGGCTTTACCGAAATGGAAGTAAAGGATTTGTTGGAATACTATGGCCTTTCGGAGAAATATGCGGAACTGAAGCGTTGGTACGATGGATATCGGTTTGGCGGACAGGAAATTTATAATCCGTGGAGTATCATAAATTATGTGAAAACGGCGGGCTATGAATATGATGCTTTCCCAAGACCCTATTGGTCAAACACGTCTTCCAACAGTATTGTCCGGGAATTGATAGAGGGAGCGGATGATGAGGTGCGCAGAGAGATTGAACAGCTTATGGAGGGGGAGACGATTGAGAAGCCGGTTCATGACGCCGAAAGCAACTTAGTGAATTCAAGCGGAGCGCAGAATGAACTTAGTGCGAGGCGGTTCTTTGAGATTAATGAAACCAAGCCGCAGGCGCAGGTTGAATTTAGCGAAAAGAACATCCTTAATTATGC